>NZ_JBLUPX010000009.1:0-169941 GCF_048068235.1 Pseudomonas sp. NY15364
CTGCACTTTGGCGTCGGGACGCATCATGACGGAACTCCACGGGAAAATAGGGAGCCCAGCATCCGGGATACGGAGAGGTCAGTTGAAGATGGGGTCTATGGAGCGCATACGAAGCTATCGCGGCTGAAGCCGCTCCTACGGAATAGGGGGTAGGAGCGGCTTCAGCCGCGATGCTTTTGGCCGCGCTCAATCGCCCCGGATTGCGTCCGGGCTACAGCGCCAACCATCCCTGATTTCTTTCTGTCTGCCGCTCTGCGGCCCAGCCTTTCGCTAGGCCCAACCGCCTATCGCCAGAATTCGAAAATCTCGAAATCTCCTCAATGTCAAGGCAGGCCGCGCTGTCAGCTGGCGGCATCTTTCGTGTCAATGATTCCTGTCAATTTGCTGACAAACAGCTCTAAAACGGGCCTGTGATCATTTGTCGCACCCCTGCAATTCTTTGCCGGCTTCTTGCTGCAAAGTGTTTCAAATCTTTGCGTAAATGTTTCTAAACATGTCGAAAGGGTGCTGTAAGTTCGCTCATAAGTAGGCCGCTAATGAATTGTATGAGGCCGTCATAGCCTGCAACATCCGCGCTTCCCACGGTTTACCGCTTCGCTTGCACGGATGCTCAAGCTCTGAGTTCTCGCTGCCGGCCTTTTACTCGATGGGCCGCACGGCAACTGAAGCCGATTGTGGGGCTCACTCAGTTGAAGGTCGTGACATGAAAGAAGAGAAATACCATCGTTGTGTGCGCTGGCTGGTGATGGCGATTGCCTTCTCGGCGCTCGGTGGATGTGACTGGGCACTGTTCAACTCGAAAGGGCAGATCGGTGTCGAGCAGGGCAACCTCATCCTGATCTCCATCGGACTCATGCTGATCGTGGTGGTACCCGTGATCATCATGACCTTCCTGTTTGGCTGGCGTTATCGCGAGTCGAACGAGAAGGCCACCTACATGCCCGACTGGGCACATTCGTACAAGATCGAACTGGTCGTCTGGGGCGTTCCCCTGATCATCGTCGCCGTTCTGGCGGTCATCATCTGGCAAACCTCGCATTCGCTCGACCCCTATCGCCCGATCGAATCGGACAAGCCGGCGCTGAACATCGAAGTCGTCTCGCTCGACTGGAAATGGCTGTTCATCTACCCGGATCAAGGCGTGGCCGTGGTCAATGAGCTGGTGATTCCGGAGAAGACCCCGGTGACCTTCCACATCACCTCCGACACGGTGATGAACGCGCTGTCGATCCCGCAGCTCGGCGGGATGATCTACGCCATGGGCGGCCAGCGCACCCAGCTCAATCTGATTGCCAACGAACAGGGCGAGTTCTTCGGCCAGTCCGGCAACTTCAGCGGCGAAGGCTTCTCGGCCATGCGCTTCACCACTCATTCGGTCAGCGATGAAGGCTTCGCGCAGTGGGTCGACAAGGTCAAGCAGTCGCCCGAGGTCATGGACTTCGCCGCCTTCAAGCAGGTGGGCGAGCCTGGCGAGATGGTCCATCACCGTTACCCGATCTACCCGATCCGTTACTTCGGCCAGGTCGAGGCGAACCTGTTCAACAAGGTGATCGGGCAGTACGTGACCCTGAAAGATTCCCACAGCACGGCCATGCACGAAGCAGCGGAGGTGCAGGAGTGAATATGTTTGGAAAACTGACTCTGGACGCGATTCCGTACCACGAGCCAATCATCATGATTACCCTGGCCATTGTGGCACTGGGTGGTCTGGGGCTGTTCGCGGCGGTGACCTACTTCAAGAAGTGGGGCTACCTGTGGCGCGAGTGGCTCACCTCGGTGGACCACAAGAAAATCGGCGTGATGTACATCCTCGTTGCACTGGTCATGCTGGTGCGTGGCTTCGCTGACGCCATCATGATGCGCACCCACCTGGCGATGGCCCACGGTGACGGCCAGGGCTACCTGCCGCCAGAGCACTACGACCAGATCTTCACCGCACACGGCATCATCATGCTGATCTTCGTGGCCATGCCCTTGGTCACCGGCCTGATGAACATCGTCGTGCCGCTGCAGATCGGCGCGCGTGACGTGGCCTTCCCCTACCTGAACTCGCTGAGCTTCTGGCTGTTCGTCGGCGGCGCGCTGCTGATCAACCTGTCGCTGGGCCTGGGTGAGTTCGCCAAGACCGGCTGGGTGGCTTATCCGCCACTGTCAGGGATTCAGTACAGTCCCGGCGTGGGGATGGATTACTACATCTGGAGCATGCAGCTATCAGGCTTGGGGACGACGCTGACGGGGGTCAACTTCATCGCCACCATTCTCAAGATGCGTGCACCGGGCATGAGCCTGATGAAGATGCCGATCTTCACCTGGACCATCCTCATCACCTGTGCCCTGATCTGTGGCGCCTTCCCTCCGCTGACTGCTGCTTTGGCGATGCTGTCGCTCGACCGTTATCTGGATTTCCACTTCTTCACCAGTGAGCTGGGTGGCAACCCGATGATGTACGTCAACCTGTTCTGGATCTGGGGTCACCCGGAGGTGTACATCCTGATCCTGCCGGCGTTCGGCGTGTTCTCCGAAGTGGTGGCGACCTTCTCGCGCAAGACCCTGTTCGGCTATGCCTCGATGGTGTGGGCGACTGCGGCCATCGGCGTGCTGTCGTTCGTGGTGTGGTTGCACCACTTCTTCACCATGGGTTCCGGTGCCAACGTCAACGCCTTCTTCGGCATCATGACGTCGATCATCGCCATCCCCACCGGGGTGAAGATCTTCACCTGGCTGTTCACCATCTTCCGTGGTCGTCTGCAACTCAACGCCATGACCTGGATGACTCTGGGCTTTTTGGTGACCTTCTCCATCGGCGGCATGACCGGTGTACTGCTGGCGGTGCCGGCGGCTGACTTCGTGCTGCACAACAGCCTGTTCCTGATCGCTCACTTCCATAACGTGATCATCGGCGGTGCGGTGTTCGGCTACCTGGCCGGCATCATCTACTGGTTCCCGAAAGCCTTCGGCTTCAAGCTGCTCGACCGCTTCGGCCGTTACTCCTTCTGGTGCTGGCTGATCGGTTTCTACTTCGCCTTCATGCCGCTGTACGTGCTGGGCTTCATGGGCATGACCCGTCGCCTCAACCACTTCGACAACCCGGCCTGGGTGCCGTGGGTGCAGGTGGCCGTGGTCGGTGCGGTGCTGATCGGTATCGGCATCGTGTTCACCGTGGTGCAGTTCGTCACCAGCTACATCAAGCGCAAGGAAAACCTCGACGTGAGCGGCGATCCGTGGGATGGCCGCACTCTGGAATGGGCGACGTCCTCGCCGCCACCGTTCTACAACTTCGCGGTCATCCCGACGGCGGACAAGATCGACGCTTTCTATGAGGCGAAGAAGAACAGTGTCGAGCTGATGCCTGCGCCGGAGCACTACGAGCCGATCCACATGCCGAAGAACACCGGCAATGGTCTGGTGGTGGCAGGTTTCATCATCGCCTTCGGTTTCGCCATGATCTGGCACATCTGGTGGCTTGCCATCGTTGGCCTGGTCGGGGCTGTCGCCAGCTTCATCGTGCGTTCCTACGACGAAGACATCGACTACTACGTGCAGCCTGAAGAGATCGCTCGGATCGAGCAGGCGCACCATCAAACCAAAGCCAATGCAGTGGTACAGGCCTAACCATGACCGCTTACGAACCCCACTTCTCACATGACGCTCATGGCCACGATGGCCATGAGCACCACCACGACACCAGTGGCATCAAGCTGTTCGGCTTCTGGGTCTACCTGATGACCGACCTGCTGATCTTCGCCACGGTGTTCGCCACCTTCGCGGTACTCAGCAACTCCTTCGCCGGTGGTCCCACCGCGAAGGAAATGCTGCGTCCGGGTTTGCATCTGGTGCTGGTGGAAACCTTCGCTCTGCTGTTTTCCAGTATCACCTATGGCATGGCCATGCTGGCCACCTACCGTGGCGACAAGGGCGCGGTGCTGCGCTGGCTGGGCATCACCTTCCTGTTCGGCGTGGCCTTCATCAGCATCGAGCTGTACGAGTTCCGCCACCTGATCCATGAAGGTGCCGGGCCGCAGGTCAGCGCCTACTGGTCGGCGTTCTTCACCCTGGTTGGCACCCATGGTCTGCACGTCAGTGCCGGTCTGCTGTGGATGTTGGTGTTGATGGCGCAGATCAGCAGCCGTGGCCTGACTGACACCAACAAGACCCGCGTCGGGCTGCTCAGCCTGTTCTGGCACTTCCTCGACGTGGTGTGGATCTGCGTGTTTACCGTCGTCTATCTGCTGGGGGTGCTGTAAATGGCTCACCAAGACAATCACGCCGCCCACGCCGTGGGCTTCAGGGATTACCTGATCGGATTCATCCTGTCAGTGATCCTCACCGTGATCCCTTTCATGCTGGTCATGCATCCTGACGTGCTGGGCCTGAGCCGTGGCGCGACCCTGATCACTGTGGTGCTCTTCGGCCTGGCGCAGGTGCTCGTCCACCTCGTGTACTTCCTGCACATGAAGACTGACGCGGAAGGCCGCTGGAACGTGATTTCGATGATCTTCACTGTGATGGTCATCGTGTTCGTGGTCGGCCTGTCGGTCTGGATCATGTGGAGCATGCACTATCACATGATGATCAACTGATGCTGGCGCTCCTGAAGCAGTACCTCAACCTCGCCAAGCCGGGCATCGTCTTCGGGAATCTGATTTCCGTGACGGGCGGTTTCTTCCTGGCTTCGCGCGGCGATGCGAACCTGGCGCTGTACTTCGCGACAGCGCTGGGGGTTTCGCTGGTGATCGCCTCAGGCTGCGTGTTCAACAACTACATCGATCGGGACATCGACCAGAAGATGGAGCGCACGCGTAATCGCGTTCTGGCGCAGGGGCTTGTTTCACCTGCGCACGCCATCGTCTATGCCTGCGTGCTCGGGGTAGCGGGGGTGGCTGTGCTGTACGCCGCCACCAACACCCTGGCGGTGATGCTGGTGCTGATGGGCTTCGTGGTCTACGTCGGCCTCTACAGCCTGTGGCTCAAGCGTGGCTCGGTGTACGGCACCCTGGTCGGCAGCCTGTCCGGGGCGGCTCCGCCCGTGGTCGGCTACTGCGCGGTGAGCAACGAGTTCGATGCCGGCGCGGCCATCCTGTTGTTGATCTTCAGCCTGTGGCAGATGCCGCATTCCTATGCCATCGCCATCTTCCGTTTCAATGACTACCAGGCCGCGAACATCCCGGTGCTGCCCGTCATCAAGGGGATTTCGGCTGCCAAGCGGCAGATCGTGCTGTACATCGCCGCCTTTGTGGTCGCGACCCTGATGCTGACGCTCAGCGGCTACGCTGGCTACAGCTACTTCGTGGTCGCCGCGCTGAGCGGTGCCTACTGGTTGTGGATGGGCGTGTCGGGCTACAAGGCCGTCGATGATCGGGTGTGGGCGCGCAAGCTGTTCACCTTCTCCATCATCAGCATCACCATGCTCAGTGTGATGATGTCGGTGGATTTCATCTCCTCGCCCGAACAGGTATTGGTGACCTCCATCAATCACCTGTGCAGCCAGTTCGCCGGTAGTGCGCAGGGCATCTGCGCGGTGGTGGCGGGTATCTGACCTTGGCTCCGTGGGAGGGGCTTTAGCCGCGATTGTCGCCGCTAAAGCGCCTCCCTCGGTGTTTCTGTCGTAGGGTTGATGTCGCTCTTTACATCCACCAGCCGGTGGATCGGTAAGGCGTGATCCACCCTACTGCAGCATCTTCAGCTTGGGCCAAGTCGCCAGCCAATTCTTGCTGCGCAATCGTTCCTGGTAGATCGGCTGTTTCTCGTCCTTGAACCTTCCGACCGGGCGCACGATCAGGCCGAACAGGTCTTCCAGGCCGAGCGGTGCGGCAACTTCAACCTCACCTTGCACATCCAGCCGCACGGCTACTGCCGTCGCAGTCTCCGGCCAATACCGCATCGCTTCGGTGGCCGAGGTGTAATGCGCATCGCCATTGCGTAGATGCATGCGTGCCTGATTCTTCACCGACCACTGCAGCGATTCGTCCCGGTGGCGCAGGATCGTCTCCAGCTCAGCATCGCGAGCAGAGGAGGGCTGACAACGGTCGAACCAGATTACGTCGATATCTTCTGGTAGCGGCGAATCGCAGCGTTGGTGCAAGTGATCCCAGACTGCGCTGCGCACGAAACCGGCGGCCACCCAGCAATCGGGCAAGTCGAGTCCGCGCACCTGCTGCAGGATGCGCAAGCGCCGAGCGTCGTTGGTGATGAGGGCCTGCAGGCGAGCAACGAGGTTCATGCGCACAGCCTATCAGTGGTGCCTGTTGCCGCTCCACAACGTAGGAGCGGCTTCAGCCGCGATTGTCGCCGTACTGAAGCGCTTCAGATACTGCGCTGATTGACCCGCTGTGACAGCGCCTCGGCTGACTCCTTGCGCTCGGAGTAGCGGTCCACCAATTCGGGGTGATCGCGCAGCAGCCAGGTGAAACGCACCAGCTCTTCCATCACGTCCACCAGGCGGTCGTAGTACGGCGACGGCTGCATGCGGTCGTCATCGCCGAATTCGAGAAAGGCCTTGGGTACCGATGACTGGTTGGGGATGGTGAACATGCGCATCCAGCGGCCGAGTACACGCAATTGATTGACCACGTTGAACGACTGCGAGCCACCACAGACCTGCATCACCGCCAGGGTCTTGCCCTGGGTCGGACGCACCGCGCCCACGGCCAGCGGCACCCAGTCGATCTGCGCCTTGAATACTGCCGACATGGCGCCGTGGCGTTCTGGCGAGCACCACACCTGGCCTTCAGACCACTGCATCAGGTCGCGCAGTTCCTGCACCTTGGGATGCTCGACCGGGGCGTCGTCCGGCAGTGGCAGGCCGGACGGATCGAAGATGCGCGTCTCGCAGCCCAGGTGCCGCAGCAGGCGCGCCGCTTCCTGCACCAGCAGGCGGCTGAACGAGCGCGGCCGGGTGGAACCGTACAGCAGCAGAATGTGCGGTGCCGGGGCCGAGTCGCTGCCTTGTGCCGGCAGCAGGCCTAGGTCGAGATTGGGTAGTTCGTCGTTCATGCGCGCGTCCTCACTCCTGGCCGATACGGTTGAGCACCTGCTGCAGCTCGTCGCGGCTCATGTCTGCCAGGGGCAGGGCGAGGAAGGCGCGGCAGCGTCGTTCGATATGCGCCAGGGTGGCGTGAAAGGCGGCGTCGATGCTGGCCTCGTCGCCTTCCACGTGGGACGGATCTTCCAGGCCCCAGTGGGCTTTCAGCGCCGGGCCGAAGTATACCGGGCAGGCTTCGCCGGCCGCCTTGTCGCAGACGGTGATGACGATATCCGGCGGGCAACCTTCGAAGGCGTCGTTGCCTTTGCTGCTCAGGCCCTCGGTGTCGATGCCGGCGTCGCGCAGCGTTAGCAGCGTACGTGGCAGCACCTCGCCGCGCGGGAAGCTGCCGGAGCTCACCGCCTGATGCTCGCTCGGCGCCAGGTGGTTGAACATGGCTTCGGAGAGGATGCTGCGGCAGCTGTTGGCCGTGCACATGAACAGGACTTTCATCGGAAGGCTCCGGGTCAGAGGCTCAGGCGCAGGGCCAGGGCCGAAAGGGTGAGCAGCAGCACCGGCAGGGTGAGCAAGATGCCGACCTTGAAGTAGTAACCCCAGGTCACGCGGATTCCCTTGCGTGCCAGTACGTGCAGCCAGAGCAGGGTGGCCAGGCTGCCGATGGGGGTGATCTTCGGCCCCAGGTCGCAGCCGATCACGTTGGCGTAGATCATCGCCTCACGCACTGCGCCGCTGGCCTGGCTGGCGTCGATGGCCAGCGCGCCGATCAGCACGCTGGGCATGTTGTTCATCAGCGACGACAGCAGCGCGCTGAGCAGGCCGGTGCCCAGCGCCGCGCCCCAGATGCCGTAGCCGGCGAAGGCGTCGAGCAGGCGCGTCAGCTCGGCGGTCAGGCCGGCATTGCTCAGGCCGTACACCACCAGGTACATGCCGAGGGAGAAAATCACCACCTGCCAGGGCGCCTCGCGCAGCACCTTGCCGGTGGCGATGCGCTTGCCACGCGCGGCGACCGCGAACAGCAGTGCGGCGCAGGCTGCCGCCACGGCGCTGATGGGGATGCCCATGGGCTCCAGGGCAAACAGCCCGACCAGCAGTGCCAGCAACACCGCCCAGCCGATCTTGAAGGTGCTGAGGTCACGGATCGCCTGGATCGGCGCCTGCAGCGCCGCCACTTCGTAGCGCGCCGGAATGTCGCGGCGGAAGAACAGCCACAGCACCAGCAGAGTGGCGGCGACGCTGACCAGGTTCACCGGCACCATCACTGCGGCGTAGGCGCCGAAGCCGATGCCGAAGTAGTCGGCCGAGACGATGTTGACCAGGTTCGACACCACCAGCGGCAGGCTCGCGGTGTCGGCGATAAAGCCGGCAGCCATGACGAAGGCCAGGGTCGAAGCCGGCGAGAAACGCAGCGCCAGCAACATGGAGATCACGATGGGGGTGAGGATCAGCGCCGCACCGTCGTTGGCGAACAACGCCGACACCGCCGCGCCAAGCAGGATGCTGAAGGCGAACAGGCGCGCGCCGCTGCCATTCGCCCAGCGCGCCACGTGCAGCGCCGCCCACTCGAAGAAGCCGGCTTCATCGAGCAACAGGCTGATGATGATCACCGCGATAAAGGTTGCCGTGGCGTTCCACACGATATTCCACACGGTAGGGATGTCGGCCAGGCTGACCACGCCGGCTGCCAGGGCCAGCACTGCGCCGAGCGACGCGCTCCAGCCCACGCCGAGGCCTCTGGGTTGCCAGATGACCAGAATCAGGGTGAACAGGAAGATGGCGACGGCGATCAGCATGCGGTGTTCTCAGCAGCAGGTGGCGAGGCGGGCAGGGCGGTCGCCCATGTTGGCGAGACGGCTGGCGTCCTGCTGCAACCACATGCGGTTGGCGGCCAGGGTGGCGGCCAGTACGTCGCGCACCCACTGCGGCAGGTCCGGCGCCAGGCGGTAGTAGACCCATTGGCCCTGGCGGCGGTCTTGCAACAGGCCGCTACTGCGCAGTTGAGCAAGATGGCGGGAGATCTTCGGCTGGCTGTCGCTCAGCGCGCAGACCAGCTCGCACACGCACAGCTCTCCCTGATCGGCGATCAGCAGCACGGCGCGCGCGCGGGTTTCGTCGGCCAGGGATTTGAACAGAGCGGGCGGGAAGAGGTGATCGGGCATTGGGCAGGTCTTTATATGCGGGTTGGCGAATATATGGAAATCCATATGTTCTAGGCAAGTTGGTGGTGATTGAGGGCAGCTTTGCACTACAGTCCCCAGGCCGGTCGCCGGGACGGATTTTCCCGGCCAGAGATCTTGTGGGAGGCGCTTGATGCGTTTACCGCGCATGCGCAACGTGATGGCCTGGACGCTGGTAGTGCTGTTGTTGATCGTGGTGGCCTTGCTCGGCATACGCATCGCCGGGCTGTCGGCGTTGCCCGAACTGGAACCCTGGCACCGCCTGGTGCCGCAGGAGCTTGAGGTCAGCGAGCTGGACGACGGCGACTGGCAGATCTACGTATCTGCCGAGGCGGCCCTGTTCGAGCGTCTGCAGCGTGAGCTGATCGAGCCGGTCACGGCCTCCGGCACGGCGCGCTACAGCCGCTACGCCAGCAACAGCCCGGTATACCCCGGCAATCTTCCGCGTGACTGGAACCGTTCTTTTATCCTGCAGCCGCCAGGTCCGGCACGGGGTGTGGTGGTGTTGCTGCACGGCCTGACCGACTCACCCTACAGCCTGCGCCACATCGCCCAGCATCTGAGCGAGCAAGGTCTGCTCGCCGTGGTGCCGCGCATGCCCGGCCATGGCACGGTTCCGGCGGCGCTTACCGCTGCGCATTGGGAGCAATGGCTGGCTACCACGCGTCTGGCTGTACGCGAAGCGCGGCGCCAGGTGCCGGACGGGCCGCTGTATATGGTTGGCTATTCCAATGGCGGGGCGTTGGCGCTGCGCTACAGCCTGGCGGCGTTGGAAGATGAGCGCCTAGCCATGCCGCAACGCCTGGTGCTGATTTCGCCGATGATCGGCGTCACCAGCTACGCCCGTTACGCCGGGCTGGCGGCCCTACCCGCGGTGCTGCCGGCGTTCGCCAAGTCGGCCTGGATGAACGTGCTGCCGGAGTTCAACCCGTTCAAGTACAACTCCTTCCCAGTGCACGCGGCGCGGCAGACCTACGAGCTGACCCGCGAGGTGCAGAATGCCTTCGACGCCGCCGAGGCCGACGGTCGTTTGTCACGACTGCCACCGGTACTGGCCTTCCAATCCCTGGCCGACAGTACGGTGAGTACACCGGCCGTGGTGCACCAACTGTTCGAGCGTCTGCCCGCTAACGGCAGCGAACTGGTCATCTTCGACATCAATCGCTCGCGGGCGGCTGGCTCGCTGTTGCGAAACGATATGAGCGGGTTGCTGGAGCAACTGCTCCCACCGGTCGAGCGTGATTTTGACCTGACCGTGGTTGGTGTGGCCGCCGTGCAGGGGAGGGAGGTCGAGACCAGGCGCATCGCCGCAGGCAGTCAGCAGATGCAGCGTCAGTCGCTGGGCGTGGATTATCCGAGCCAGCTGTTCTCGCTGTCGCATGTGGCCTTGCCGTTCCCGCCCAGCGACCCGCTGTATGGCAGTGATCCCACTCCGGACGAGAACTACGGCGTAGCCCTCGGCACCTTGGCGCCGCGCGGTGAGCATGGTGTGCTGGTGGTGGGGTTGGACAGCCTGCAGCGGGCGACCTCCAACCCCTTCTACGATTACCTGCTGCAGCGCATCGATGAGGATCTGCGCTGAGCCTTACAGGCGGAAGCGGCCCACCAGCCCATCCAGTTGGCTCGACAGCGCCTGCAGGTCGCTGCTGGCCTGGTTGAGCTGATCAGCGATATGGGTGGTGCCGACGGTCAGCTCGTTGATGTCGACGATATTGCGGTTGATGTCTTCGACCACGCTGGACTGCTCCTCGGTGGCGGTAGCGACCTGGATGTTCTGATCGCTGATCTGGCCGATATGGCTGTTGATCTGCTCCAGCGCTGCCGACGCCTTGCTCGCGTACTCCACCACCAGCGCGCTCTGCCGTTGCCCCTTGGCCATGGCCTCGACGGCCGAGCGTGATTCGTTCTGCAGGCGGTCGATGACCTGCTGGATCTCCTCGGTGGATGCGCCGGAACGGCTGGCCAGGGTGCGCACCTCGTCGGCCACCACGGCGAAGCCACGGCCTTGCTCGCCAGCACGCGCTGCTTCGATGGCAGCGTTGAGGGCGAGCAGGTTGGTCTGTTCGGAAATGCTGCGGATGGTGTTGAGCGTGGTGCTGATGGCGTCGGTCTGGGCTGCCAGGGCCTCGATTACTTTGGCGGCCTGTTCCAGTTCGCCGTTGAGGGCATCGACCTGGCGATGCGCCTGGCTGACCACGGCGCTGCCGTCGCTGGCGTGCTGGGTTGCTTCGCGGGCGACTTCTGCGGCGTTCTCGGCGTTACGGGCAATCTCGTTGACGGTCGAGCCCAGCTCGTTGATGGCGGTGGCCACCTGTACCGTGCGGTCGCTCTGCGCGGTGCAGTTGCTCTGGGTCAGGCGCGCGCGTTCGGCCACGTCACGGGCCATGCCCGAGAGCTGACGCGAGTTGTCGGCGAGTTGGCGCATGGCGCCGTGCACCTTGTCGATGAACTGGTTGAAGCTACGGGCGATCTCGCTCAGCTCGTCCTGGCCGGGCAGGTCGATGCGGGTGTCCAGGGCCAGGTTGTCGGCTGCCTGGCCCAGGCTGTTCTGCAGCACACTGACGCGGCGGCGCAGCTGGATGACGATCAGCCAGGACATGATGATCGACACCAGCAGGCCGATGGCGATGATGGCGATCTGGCGGATCAGTCCATCGTCGTAGCTCTGTGCGCTGTGCAGGTTCTGTTGTTCGGCCTGTTTGAGCAGGGCATCGAGCAGGTCGTTGGCGCCCTGGCGCATCACGCCGTAGGTCTTGGCGTACTGGTCGCGGTAGATCTGTTGCGCCTTGGCCATGTCACCCGCATCGAAGGCGGCGAGCATCGGGTTCAGTTCGTTGCTGACCATGGCTTCGAACTGATCGAGCAGTTGTTGCGCCTGCGCCTTGCGCTCCGGGTTGACCTGCGCTGCCACGGCCTGGCGCATTGCCTCGCGCATGCCCGGCACATCTTCGTTGCGAGCATCCTGCACGCGGGATTTCACACCGCGTTCGTCGCGCAGCGGAGTTTCCTGCAGGAGCATCATGTCGAGCCCGACGCGCATGCGCGGAATGCGTGAGGCCACCTCGGCCATGGCGCGCATCGGTGCGGCAGTATTGATATAGAGAACCTCCGTGTCCCGATGCATGCTGGACATGCTGCTCAGGCTGGTCAGCGCCACCAGTAGCAGGGCGATGCAGGGAATCGCCACCGCGATGATCAGGCGGGATTTCAAAGAGAGGGCGTCGAGACGCATGGGAAAACTCCATTTCGAGATAGGGCGCAGGGCAATGTTCAGCCTATTCGGCTGATGTTGCCGCTCCTGTATCGGCCGCGATGGCCCGCAACATGAGAGCGAAGGCGACCATTTTGGCGAAAAGGAGTAGGCCGGCCATCAGGCCGGCCTTCAACACTCAGGCCTGCAGTAACGCATCCAGCTGGCCGTCACGTTCCAGTGCGGCGAGGTCATCGAAGCCGCCGACGTGGCGTTCGCCGATGAAGATCTGCGGCACGCTACGGCGGTTGCTGCGCTGTAGCATTTTTGCCAGACGTTGCGGCGAACTGCCCACGTCGATCTCCTCGTAGGCCACGCCCTTGCGCGTCAGCAGGCTCTTGGCATTGACGCAGTAGGGGCAATGGTCGGTGGTGTAAAGAGTGACGGCTTGCATGGCGCACCTCCTGTCTTGTCAGATGGCTACGGGTGGAAAGTCGACGGCGGTTTCGGACAGGTTGTTAAGGTAGTTGGTCTGCGCCACCTTGGCCTTCGATGGCGGCATCGACAATCCGCTGTCGCGGGCATTGCCCGGCGCCATCGTCAAACCGCTGCGCGAGCTACCGAGCCTGAGCGGCTGCCTGGACTGGCTGTCCGCCGAGGCGGCAGGAGACGATTGCGGGCGCGAGCTGGTGCTCAACCGCCTGTTCGAGTTGATGGTGATCCAGCTGCTGCGTCATCTGATGAACAGCCGCGAGCTGGCCTCGGGGATGATGGCGGGCCTGGCCGAACCACGCCTGGCCCGTGCGCTCAATCAGCTGCACGAGAAACCGCAGCATGGCTGGTCGGTGGCCGAGCTGGCGGCACTGGCCGGTATTTCGTGCGCCAGTTTCGCCGCGCACTTTCACGATGTGGTCGGTGCTACACCGGCCGATTACCTGGTGGGCTGGCGCGTCAGCCTGGCGCAGAAGCGTCTGCGCGAGGGCCGGCCCATGGCATTGATTGCCGACGAGGTCGGCTATGAAAGCCCCTCGGCCCTGGCCCGCGCATTTCGCCGCAAGGTGGGGGCGAGCCCCAGTGAATGGTTGAAGCAGGGTGCTTGAGGGTTGAATCCTGTCGCAATTGTGGTCGTCGCCGGGCTCGACCGACGTGGCGTGATGGTGCATGGTGGCGCCCCACGTCGTCAGCTCCGAGAGTGCGCTTCATGTTCGAAATTCAAGCCATCGATCCAGCCCATTACCGCCAGCAGACCCGTCGCTGCACTGCGGTTATCGCGGTCATCTTCGTGGCGCTGGCCATGCTTTGCGCCACGCTGAGTACGCAGGTGTTCGGCACGCCCGGTGGTGACAACTTCAAGTGGAATCTGTTGGGTGTGGTGTTGGGGCTCGGCCTGACCATCGTCCTGGTGCGCCAGCAACTCTGGTCACGACCGTTCATGGCGCCTGCCGTCTACGGCTGGCGCCTCAAGCGCAGCCTGATGCGCGTCACCAACGTCATGCATCACGTCAAGGCGGGCGTGGCGCAGGGCGATGACAGCGCGATGAAACTGCTGCGCTTTTACCACCTGGGGGTGACCCAGATGCATCAGCTCGATGGCAATTCCAGCGAGCTGAGCCAGATGGTGCGCGAGATCGACAGCCATCGTGAGGCGATGGAGCAGCAGGGACTGGATATCGAGCAGACGCGGCTCGACCTGGCCTGGCTGGAGCGAGTGAAGGCGTTCAAAGCGGCCTGATCAGTCGTCCAGCGACAACTCCTGCGTCTGACCTTGCCAGATGCCCTGGCGACGGCGCCCGATCACCAGGCAGTCACCCGTGCCGACCGCGCTTACCACCTGCCGCCCACCGGGCGCCCAGAACGCGCTGCCCCCGGCGCAGAGCCAGCCGCCGGACGGCCCCCCGTGGTTGGTCATCAACACCCCGAGGGACAGTTCACGGGCATAGCCTTCGAGCAATTCGCTGTCATGCGGGTAACCGTTTTCGCTGATCAGCACACTGGTCGCATAGACCCCTGCGCCGCGTTCGGCGGTAGTCATGGCAGCGCTGTCGCCCCTACTCCGAGACATATTCCCTGACATTTGCCATCGCGCATGTTCGCCGCTTAAAGGTTTTTGAAAGGTTCGCCTCTTAGCCTCCGCACGCGCCTTTTGCGTGCTTTACAAGAAAAAGAGGAGAAAGCGGTTTGTTGACCTTGATTGGCCTGTTGACCATCTGCAGCCTGGTTGTGCTGCTGCTTATCGGGCGCATGTCGCCTGTTCTGCCATTGATCGTGGTGCCGCTTTTGGGCGCTCTGGCCGCGGGCTTTGGCCCAGAGGCAATTTCCGGTTTCTTCACTGATGGCATCGGCCGCGTGACGGCGATTGCCACCATGTTCGTGTTTGCCATCACCTTTTTTGGCGTGCTGCAGGACACCGGGCTGTTCCGCCCGCTGATCAATGGCATGGTGCGCCTGACCCGCGGCAACGTGATCGCCGTCACCGTGGCCACTGCTGTGATCGGCATGCTGGCGCATCTTGATGGCGCCGGCGCCACCACCTTCCTGCTCACCGTTCCCGCCTTGCTGCCGCTGTACAAGCAGTTGCGCATGAGCCCGTACCTGATGCTGCTGTTGCTGGCGATCGGCGCCGGCATTTTCAACATGCTGCCCTGGGCCGGACCGCTGGGCCGTGCCTCGGCCGTGACCGGCATCGAGGTAACCGAGCTGTGGCGTCCGCTGATCGCCGTGCAGGGTATCGGTGTGGTGCTATTGGTGGCCCTGGCGGCGTTGCTGGGCTGGCGTGAACAGCGCCGTATCGCCGCGGGCAAGAGCGGGGACGAGGGTGTACTGGTGGAAACCAGCACTGACTTGCATGAGCCAAGCGCCGAGGAGCTCGCTCTGGAGCGCCCGCGTCTGCTCTGGGCCAACTCCGCGCTGTTCCTGGCGGTGCTGGTATCGCTGTTCTCTGGCGTGCTGCCGGCCGGCTATATCTTCATGATCGGCCTGTGCCTGGCGCTGTTGATCAACTACCCGGGCGGCAAGGCGCAGATGCAGCGTATCTCGGCGCATGCCCCGGCTGCCCTGAGCATGGGCATGATCATACTGGCGGCTGGCTCGATGCTCGGCATCTTCACCGGCACCGGCATGCTCACCTCCATCGCCCAGGATCTGGCGCGTGTGCTACCGGCACCGCTGGTAGGGCAGATGCACATCGTGCTGGGCCTGTTCGGCCTTCCGATGGAGCTGATGCTGAGCACCGACGCTTACTACTTCGGTCTGCTGCCGGTAACGTTGGAGGTGGTCGGTGCCCAGGGCGTCGAGCCGGCCAGCGTGGTATATGCACTGACCATCGGCAACATCATCGGTACCTTCATCAGTCCGTTCTCGCCGGCGCTGTGGCTGGCACTGGGCCTGGCCGGGCTGGATCTGGGCCGGCACATCCGCTACTCGCTGTGGTGGATGTGGGGCTTCTCGCTGGTGCTGTTCGGCGCGGCCTGGGCACTCGGGTTGTTCTGACGAACCCAGCTTGTATCGCATCTCACGCCCGGGCTTGCCCGGGCGTGTTGCATCTGGGTGCGGGTGTTTAGCTGATTTCCACCTGATAACGGAAGTTCTCCGCCGCCGCGCGTGACAGGCGATATTCCAGCGGCGTGCGGTCGTAGCCCAAGGCGGTGCGTTCGATCACCACGCACGGGCTGGCTTCAGCCACATCGAGCATGGCCGCAAGCTCGGCGTCGACGGCGGAAACCGTCAGGGTTTCCTTCGCTGACGCGATGCGCTGACCACAGTGTTGCTCGTAGAAGGGGTAGAGCAACTGTGGAAAATCGTCCGGCGCGAGCTCCTGCAGGGCGCCGAAGCGTGAGGCGGGCAGCCAGATGCGCTCGTGAAACAACGGACGGCCGTCGACCAGGCGCAGGCGCTGGAGGAACACGCAGCGCTCGCCCTCAGCCAGCTGCAGTGCCTGGCTTGCTGCAGCATCAGCCGGTTCGAGACGGCATTCGAGGATACGGCTTTGCGGCACCTGCGACTGGCCGCTGGCGCTGACCTGGCGGAAGAAGCGAAACAGCGAGCCATCGAAGTTCGGCCGCCGCACGAAGGTGCCACGGCCCTGAGCACGCAGCAGCAGGCCTTCTGCGACCAAGGTTTCCACCGCTTTACGCACCGTGCCGACGGCCACGCCGTACTGGCGGGTCAACTCCGCTTCGGTGGGGATGGCCTCCCCCGGCAACCATTCGCCTGCGGCAATTTTTCCCAGCATTTCGTCCCGTAACCGCTGGTACAGCGGCAGGCGCTCGTCCTGTCCCAGAGCCGTGGTGCTCATAAACCTCAAATCCAAAAGTCGACCGGCCGTCACTTTACCACTGGCCTGCAGATTGACAGCACTCGATCTCTGTAGATACAGTCATCTAGTCATATATATGAATATATGACCTACAAGATGGAGTCGCTCGTACCGGCGGCTCGTACAAGAATCGACAGAGGTATCGCTTCGTGACGCCCATGCCTTATGCCGCTATCACCGGCATCGACACCCACGCGCACATCTTTCGTCAGGACCTGCCCATGGTTCCCGGCCGCCGCTACAGCCCCAGCTATGACGCCACCGTGGAGCAGTACCTGGCCCACCTGGACGCCTGTGGCCTGTCCCAGGGGGTGCTGATCCAGCCCAGCTTTCTCGGCACCGACAACCACTACATGGTCGAGGCGTTGCAACGCTTCCCTGAGCGCCTGCGTGGCGTGGCGGTGGTGGATGCGCAGGTCAGCGATGCCGAGCTGGACGAGTTGGCCGCTGCCGGCGTGGTGGGCGTGCGCCTGAACCTGATCGGCAAGGCGCTGGAGGATTACACCGGCCCGGCCTGGAGTGGTCTGTTCCGCCGTCTGGCGCGCCGAGGCTGGCAGGTGGAGATCCAGCGCGGCTTCGACGACCTGGCGCTGATCGTGCCGGCGATTCTCGAATCCGGCGTCACCGTGGTGATCGATCACTTCGGCCTGCCTGCGCCGAGCGTGCAACTGGATGCTGCGCAGCATGCCGTGTTCTTTGACCTGCTGGGCCAGGCGCCGGTATGGATCAAGCTGTCGGCGGCCTACCGCAGCCAGTCTGACCTGAGCCGTGCCCAGGCCATCGAAGCGCGTCTGCGTGAGGCCTGTGGCGGCGTCGGTCGCTTCCTCTGGGGCAGCGATTGGCCCAACACCCAGTTCGAGTCGCAGACCCGCTACGATCAGCAGTTCGCGCTGCTCGAGGCCCTGCTGCCCAACCCCGAGGAGCGCCGTCGCGTTCTGGTGGACAACCCCGCAACCCTGTTCGGTTTCGCCTCAGCGTAATCACTGCTCACATCAGAACAACAAAAGGAGTCAAACCATCATGATGAGCTTGCTCGTCGTCGCCGCGATCGTCCTCGCCGTCGCGCTGGGGTATACCACCAAGATCAACATCGGCCTGTTCGCCATTGCCTTCGCCTATCTGCTGGGCTGCTTCGGCATGGGCATGAGCCCGGGCGACATCATCAATATGTGGCCGCTGAAGATCTTCTTCGTGATCTTCTCGGTCTGCCTGTTCTACAGCTTCGCCACCGTCAACGGCACCCTGGAAAAACTCGCCGGGCATCTGCTGTATCGCTGCCGTGGCGTGCCGCACATGCTGCCCTATGCCATTTTGCTGACCTCGGGGTTGATCGCTGCCATGGGCGCCGGTTACTACACCGTGCTGGCCTTCATGGCGCCGCTGACCCTGCTGCTGTGCCAGCGCACTGGCATGAGCCTGATTCTCGGCGGCATGGCGGTGAACTACGGCGCGCTGGCCGGGGCGAACTTCGTTTCTAGCCAGAGCGGCATCATCTTCCGTGGCCTGATGACCGGTGCCGGTATGCCCGAGAGCGAGGCCTTCGTGAATGCCCTGGCGATCTTCGCCAGCACGGCGATCATCCCGGTGCTGGTGATTTCCGCCTTCGTCTTCCTCGGTGGTCATGGCCGCAACCTGAAGAATGCCGTGCTCGCCGCCGATCTGCCGGAGGCCTTCAACCGCGAGCAGAAGCTGACCCTGCTGCTGACCGTGCTGATGATGGTGCTGGTGCTCGCTGCACCGCTGGCGCTGCTGGCTTTCCCGGACAATGCCACGATCAAGTTCATCAACAGCAAGGTGGATATCGGCCTGATCGCCAGCGTGTTCTCGGTGATCGCCCTGTTGCTCAAGCTCGGTGACGAGCGCAAGGCTATCGCCTCGGTGCCCTGGGCCACGCTGATCATGATCTGCGGCGTCGGTATGCTGATTACCGTCGCGATCAAGGCCGGCACCATCGATGCCCTGGCGTCCTGGATCGGCGGCAATATCCCGCCGTTGATGATTCCGGTGGCCTTCGGCGTGGTGGCTGCGCTGATGTCGATCTTCGCCAGTACGCTCGGCGTCGTGACGCCTGCACTGTTCCCCATGGTCTTGCCGCTGTCGGCGTCGATGTCGATCGATCCGATGATCCTCTTCATCGCCATCGTCGTAGGTGCCCAGGCTACCTCGATCTCGCCGTTCTCCTCCGGTGGCAGCCTGCTGTTGGGCTCCTGCACGGACGACAAGGTTCGCTCGACCCTGTTCTCGCAACTGCTGCTGCGCGCCGCGCCTATTGGCTTCGTTGCAGCGATGCTGTTCAACCTGGCGCTGACGTTCCTGTTCTGATGAGAAGAGGTTCTTTGCCTAGTTTGGGGAAAGTGCGAGTTGATACTGGACTGGTAATTAAGTGTTAGCTGTCGATGACTTGGCACTATCCATTAGCACGCCGTCTGGTCTGATGGGTTTCGCCCCTTACGGGCGAGTCACTTTCTCTTGCTTGCCCAAGAGAAAGTAACCAAAGAGAAGGGCACCCCACCATCCGGCCCCGGCTGCGCCGGGGTTCCCTCGCTCCATCACCGCTCCAGGGGTACGCCACGAAGGGCCATCCCTGGCCCATCGTGGCTCTCGCGACATCCATGTCGCTCAACCCCTTACGCGGCGATTCCACTCGGCCTCCTGACGGGGCATGGGCGTCGTCTGTACCATCGCAGTTGAAGAGCAAAGGCAAAGCACAGACGCCGTTAATTTCAATTTTGCGAAGACTACGCAAGCTCGCGACCCGGTCCCCTTCAGGAGGCCGAGCAGAGGTGTTGCGTAGGGGAGTGAGCCGCATGGATGCGGCGAAATACCGATGGCGGCCCCGCTTAATGGGCCATGGATGGCCCTTGTAAGCCGGCCCCCGGAGCGGCACCGGAGATAGGAAACGCAGCGAAGCGGAGTAACAGCCGCAGGCTGGCCCGAAGGGTGAGCGTAGCGAATCAAGGTGTGGCGCCCGTAAGGGGCGCAACCCAAACGCTCAGCGCACGCAATAACGGATCGTGCTAAGCCAGTAAGAGATACGCACACAAACTTGCCAGTCCGGTATCAAGCGTATCCTCCCCGCGAGATTGCTAAGAACCTGAAAAAACCGGCATCAAGTGATGCAGGGGCTTTATCCCCGCAAGTCCGTATCGCTATTTCAGCCGATAGCGTCGCAAATCATCCTGGCTCAGCAGGCGCAAGCGACCTGGTGGGGCCTGGTAGATCGCTTCGGTCAGGCTTACGTCGACGCCCATGTCACGAAAGTACTTGGCCGGACTGAACGCCTGGCTGCCATGGGCGGCCTGCGCCAATGCCGAGTCACCGGCGGGGAAGGGTGGGCGGCGCAGGGCAACGTGGCCGTTGACCGTGCGTTTGCTGCCAGCCGCCAGCAAATAGATGCAACTGCCCTGGCACATGCCGCCTGAAGGCACCAGCGCCTCGAAGCCGGTTTCCCGCAGAAGGCGACCCATGCGGATGGCCTCCGGGGCGCTACCGCCGATGCTGTCGAGCAGCACGATCTTGCGTTTGTGCTGGCCTGGGTTGGCGCGCAAGCCCTGCAGCAGTTTCTCGTAGTCGCCGGGAACGATCTCTTCGGAAATTTTCGCTGCCAGCAGGCCGGCATTGGCCTCGACTTCCACCTGCGCCTGAACGTTCAGGGCGGTGCATAAGGTGGTGGCGATCAGGGCGACACGTAAACGCTGAACAATCATCGGGCGGGTTCGTTGGTGGCTCGGGAGGTAGAAGATACCTTGCCCGAGTCACCTCACGCACCTGTTCAGATCGCTGCGTTCTTCTGCTGCACCTGCCACGCCCAGACAAACAAAAGCAGGCCGCCGATGGCCGTGGCAGCGCCGATGTAGCCGGTCACCGTCCAGCCCATGCCGGCGCTGATAGCCAGGCCGCCGAGCCAGGGGCCGAGCGCGTTGGCGACGTTGAAGGCGGCGTGGTTGGACGCGGCAGCGAGTGTCTGCGCGCCCGTGGCAACGTCCATCAAATGGGTCTGCAGCGCCGGGCCGAGGGCGATCATGGTGCCGAGGGCAAAGATCGCCGGCAGGATCGTCCACAGGCTGTGAGCGGCGAAGGGGAAGACCAGCAGCACCAGTGTGCTCCAGGCCAGAATCCAGGCCACGGCGCGCAGGCGCAGGCGGTCGAACAGCCAGCCGCCGGCACTGTTGCCGACGATGCAGCCGGCGCCGAACACGCCCATGGCCAGCGGAATCCAGCCGGGGCCGACCTGGGTGACATGAAGCAGGGTTGGCGCCATGTAGCTGAACACGCAGAACATCCCGGCGAAACCGATCGAGCCGATGCCCAGGGCCAGCCAGATCGGCGCGCGGTTGAAGGCGCGCAGCTCGCCCAAGGGGCTGCTGCGCTGCTCGTTGGGGTCAGCCGGGAGGAAGATCGCGACCATGGCGATGGTGGTGATGGCGATGATGCCGACCAGGGCAAAGGCGTAGCGCCAGCTCATGAACTGGCCGAGCCAGGTGGCCAGCGGGTTGCCGATCAGGATCGCCACAGTCAGGCCGGCCAGCACCCGACTCACCGCCTTGGCGCGCTTGTGCGGCGGAGCCATCGACGCCGCCACCAACATGGCGATACCGAAGTAGGCGCCATGCGGCAGGCCGGCGATAAAGCGGAAAATCAGCAGCGGCTCATAACTGGGTGCCAGGGCGCTGGCGAAGTTGCCGAGGGCGAAGCAGCCCATCAGCAGCAGAAGCAGGATGCGCCGTGGCAGGCGCGCGCCGAGCAGGGCCAGCACCGGTGCGCCGACCACCACGCCGAGGGCGTAGGCGCTGATAACGTGGCCGACTTGCGGCTCGCTGACGCCAAGGTCGGCGGCAACGTTGGGCATCAGACCCATGATGGCGAACTCGCCGGTGCCGATGGCGAAGCCGCCAAGGGCCAGGGCGAGTTGAATGAGAAGGATCGCGCCCGGCGACAGAGTGGTCGCGGCGCCTGATGCAGAGCTGTTCATGAGTGACCTGGAGGAGGGGGAAGCAAGCGCGCAATTATAATCTCCCAGCGCCTTGCTTGGGTATTGGCGGCCGCTCTATATCGGGCTTTGAGACGAATGGTCGGAGGTGTTCAAGGCCTTCACGTAGTCGACGAAGGCACGCAGCGGCGCCGGCACCTGGCGCCTGCTGTGGTAGTACAGGTACGGGCCGTTGAAGTGCTGCCACCAGTCCTGCATGAAGGGTTGCAACTGGCCGCTGGCCAGGGGCGCCGCGATGTATTCCTCGAATGTGTAGAGAATGCCGTGGCCGGCGCAGGCTGCAGCGATCAGCAGGTCCTGCGACGAGCTGACCAGGCGACCCTCGGGGCTGATGCGCAGGGTGCGTCCATCCTGCTCGAACTCCCATACGCCGAGCTTGCCGCTGGCGAAGCGGTAGCCGAGCAGGCGATGCTCGCTCAGTTCACTGGGGTGTTGTGGCGTGCCATGGCGCTGCAGGTAGCTGGGCGCCGCCACTGCCATGAAACACTGCCGGCGTGGCCCGATGGGGATAGCGATCATGTCCTTGGCCAGGCTTTCCTCGTAGCGAATGCCAGCGTCATAACCGGCGCCGATCACGTCGATGAAGGTGTTGTCCATGTTCACTTCCAGCGCGATGCCGGGGTAGCGAGCGAGAAAGCCATCCAGCAGTTGCGGCAGGATGTGCCGCGCGATCACGCCGGGCACATGCAGGCGCAGTGAACCGACGGGGTTCTGCGGATCTTCCTGCAGGTCGTTGAGCGCCGTGTTGATCTCGTCCAGCGCGGGGCGTAGACGTTCAAGTAGACGCGCGCCGATTTCCGTCGGCGTCAGGCCACGCGTGGTGCGGTTGAGCAGGCGCACGTCCAGCTCCTTTTCCAGGCGGCGTACGCAATCGCTCAGCGACGAAGCCGACATGCCGCGGCGTTGCGCGGCGACGCGAAAGCCGCCGGCCTCGACCACGGCAGCGAACAGGGCAACATCGGATAGATTCGGTTGGCGCATGGGCGGCGGCTGGATTATTACGAAGGGTCCGATAATGCGGCGCAGCGGCCACTTTGCCAATCCTGAGTGGAGACTGGGGAGCGCGTGGGAGGGGTTTCAGCCGCGATCTTCGCCGTGGCAGCACTCATTCTCGGATTACGCTTCGCGTCCGCGAAACACCTGGTAACTGTCCGCCTGACCGTATGCGTTGTTCGGTTTTGGCCGGCTTATCGTACGTGCCATCTGCCTGCACCCTATGTCTGTACGTGCGCCGGGTCTGGCGCATTGAGTCAACGGACACGAGGAATCAGCCGATGGACAAGAAGAATGCTGTGGGGCGAGGCCATTCGCGTCGTGATGCCCTGAAACTGTTCGGCATGGTGGGCGGCAGCCTGGCCTTGCATGGGGTGTTGGGCGGTGTACCGACATTCGCCTGGGCCAGTACCTCACCGGGGTGGCAGGCGAGCGACATGCCATCGCAGACCGGCAAGCGCATGCTGGTCACTGGCGGCAGCAGCGGCATGGGCTTCGAGGATGCCCTGGCCCTGAGCCGCGCGGGTGCTCAGGTGATTATCGCTGCGCGCAGTTCGCAACGCGGTGCAGAGAGCATCGAGCGTATTCGTGCGCAGGTGCCGGATGCGCGTCTGCGTTTCGAACAGCTGGATCTGGCCGACCTGGCCTCGGTGCGCAGCCTGGCTCAACGCCTGAATGCCGAGGGTGAGGTGCTGGACGTACTTATCAACAACGCGGCGATCATGGCGCCACCGCAGCGCGGCGTGTCTCGCGATGGTTTCGAGATGCAGTTGGCGACCAATTTCCTCGGCCATTTCGCCCTGACCGGTTTGCTCCTGCCGTCGCTGCAAAAGTCGGCCGACCCGCGCGTGGTCACCCTGGCGAGCATCGCCGTGAACCGTGGCAGCATCAATTTCGATGATCTGCAGTCGCAGAACAACTACAACCCCTATGTCGCCTACGCCCAGTCGAAGCTGGCCTGTCTGATGATGGCCTTCGAGTTGCAACGGCGCAGTTTGGCCAATGACTGGGGCATCCGCAGCGTGGCCGCGCATCCTGGCGTGGCTGTCACCGAACTGGTCGAGCGCGGGCCTGGACTGGAAAGCGAGTTCGCCCGCGAGTGGGCGAAGGACCGCGACGTGTATCACTCGGCGGCGCAAGGTGCGCTGTCATCGCTGTTCGCGGCCACAGCGGCCGAAGCCGAGGGCGGTCGCTATTACGGACCGACCGGCGAAGAGGAAAAACGCGGCCCGCTAGGCCTGGCCAAGGTGCCGGATGCGGCAGCCGATGCGGATGCTGCGGCGCGCCTGTGGTCGGTAGCCGAGCGTCTGACTGGCGTCAGATACGGCTGAGTGATGCCGGCGCGCCGCGCTGGCGCGCCCGTTCGAGGAATTTCCCATGTCATCGTCAACGATGGCGCAGCGCGTGGCTCTGGCCATCAACGCGCAGCGCAACGAATTGTGGCCGGCGCTGGCCGGTTTTGCCCTGTTCTTTTGCCTGTTCTCGGGCTACTTCATGCTGCGACCGATCCGCGAGGCGATGGGCATCGTCTCCGGCGTGGAGAACCTGCAATGGTTGTTCACCGCCACCTTCGTGGTGATGCTGATCGCGGTGCCCTTGTTCGCCTGGCTCAGTTCGCGGGTGCCGCGGATTCATTTCATCGACTGGGTGTACGGTTTCTTCACCCTGAACCTCGCGCTGTTCGCCCTGTTGTTTTTCAGCGCTGATGAAAGTGTATGGCTGGCGCGTAGCTTTTATGTGTGGATCTCGGTCTACAACCTGTTCGTCGTGTCGGTGGCCTGGAGCCTGATGGCGGATGTATTCGACAGCGAACAGGCCAAGCGGTTGTTCGCTTTCATCGCCGCGGGAGCCAGTGTCGGCGGATTGGCTGGGCCCGCGCTCAGTACGCTGTTGATCGGCGCTCTTGGTCAGGCTGGGTTGATTCTGCTGGCCGCTGTATTGCTGGCTGTTGCGCTGACGCTCAAGCAGGTGCTGATGCGCTGGCGAGAGCAGGGTGGCGCGGGACGTGCCGGTGCGGTTCAGGCCGAGAGCCCACGCCGGCCCGTGCCGGGCAATCCGTTCAGCGGGTTGACCCGGGTACTGGCTTCGCCCTATCTGCTGGGCATCGCCGGCTTCGTGATTCTTCTGGCCACGGCCAGCACCTTTCTCTACTTCGAGCAGGCACGTCTGGTGGCCGAGCTGTTCCCGGATCGCGCGGCGCAGGTGCGGGTGTTCGGCGTGATCGACTTCGTGGTGCAGGCTGGCGCATTGATTGCCCAGCTGTTCATCACCGGGCGTATCGCGCGGCGTATGGGCGTGCGAGTGTTGTTGGCCTGTGTGCCGCTAATGGTGTGTGTCGGTTTCATCGGCCTGGCGTTGATGCCGAGCTTCGCCATGCTGGCGGCGCTGATGATCGTCCGGCGTGAATATGCCTTCGTGCGGCCTGGGCGGGAGATGCTCTTCGCGCCGCTGGATGCCGAGAGCAAGTACAAGGCGAAGAACTTCATCGACACCGTGATCTATCGCGCGGGCGACGCCATGAGTGGTTGGCTCAAGAGCCTGCTGGACATGTTGGCCCAGGGCGCCTGGCTGGTGGCGTTGGTGGGGGCTGCCAGTGCGGCGCTGTGGGGACTGCTGAGTTGGTACCTGGGCGGGCAGGCCGATCAGCGCAGTGCCGAGAAAAAGGTGGCTGCAACTACCTAAGGCAAGTGCGAGAGAAACGATGTGGGAGTCGGCGGCCGACTCCCACAACTGCATCAGCCTCGTGCGGGGATGTTCAGGCCGCGCTGCACCGCCGGGCGGGCGAGGAAGGCATCGAGCACGCGGCGCACGTTGGTGAAGCGCTCGAGTTGCACCAGATCACCGGCCTGGTAGAAATCCGCCAGGGTGCGAATCCAGGGGAATACGGCGATGTCGGCGATGCTGTATTCGCCAGCGATCCAGTCACGGCCTTGCAGGTGTTGGTCGAGTACGCCCAGCAGGCGTGCCGATTCAGCGGCGTAACGGTCACGTGGACGCTTGTCTTCAAACTGGCTGCCGGCGAATTTGACGAAGAAACCGAGCTGGCCAAACATCGGCCCCAGGCCGCCCATCTGCCACATCAGCCATTGAATCGTCTCGTAACGTGCAGCGGCATCCTGCGGTAGCAGCTTGCCGGTCTTTTCCGCCAGGTAGATCAGAATCGCGCCGGACTCGAACAGCGGCAGCGGATGGCCATTGGGGCCATCGGGATCGAGGATGGCGGGAATCTTGTTGTTCGGCGCCAGCGAGAGAAACTCGGGGCTGAATTGGTCATCGCTGCCGAAGTCGACCAGGTGCGCCTCATAGGGCAGGCCGATTTCTTCCAGCATGATCGAGACCTTGACACCATTGGGTGTAGGCAGCGAATACAGCTGCAGGTGCTCGGGATGCTGGGCAGGCCATTTGCGGGTGATGTGGAATAGGCTGAGGTCGGTCATGTTGAGTTCCATGTCGAATGGGGCGAAGAAGGAGCGATCAGAACACGAGTAGCCTGAGCGCAGGAAATCGATCCAGCTGCTAGTAGTCATCGACTCGAGCAATCCTGCCCGGTTCCCTGTACGTGAACGAGGCGGTATGGTGCGGTTTTTATCCACCCGGCCTGGAGCCCATCGGCATGAGCCTGCACGGTACTTACGATTCCCAGAACATCTTCGCCCAGATCATTCGTGGCGACCTGCCTTGCTACAAACTCTACGAGGACGATGATGTACTGGCGTTCCTCGATCTGTTCCCGCAATCCAAGGGCCACAGTCTGGTTATTCCCAAACGCGCGGCCGCGCGCAATATCCTGGAAATCGACGACGCCAGCCTGGCCAAGGTCATGGCCGTGGTGAAGAAGGTCACCCAGGCCGTTGTCGATGAGTTGCAGCCGGCTGGTGTGCAAGTCGCGCAGTTCAACGGCGCGCCTGCCGGGCAGACGGTGTTCCATATCCACATGCACGTGATTCCGCGCTTCGAGGGCGAGGGGCTGGGTATTCACGCGGCCAACAAGGCCGATCCGGCCGAGCTGGAAGCGCTGCAGGCACGACTGGTCAAGCGCCTGCAAGGCTGAAACGGCGTTGCCCCGGACGAGTGACTCGGCCGGGGCATCAGGCAACCTGTGGTTTAGCCGTTCTGGTTGCTCAGGCCGCCCCACTCCACGAAACGCACGGCGTGCACTTCGCCCTTGCTGTCACGGTAGACCATGACGCTGGGCACGACACCGCTCTTGCGGCTGTTGTCGGTGCGCTGCAGGACGGTGTCGATGTCCAGCTGCATGCCGTACTGGTATTCCTGCACTTCGACCTTGGGAGTGGCAGGTGCTTTCTCGCTGGCGATGGCCAAGGGGGCCAGAACGGCGAGGAGGGTGGCGTTGAAGGCGGCGAATTTCATCTTGCGTATCTCCGATCTGTGGCGCCTGGAAAGGTTGGCGCCGGGTCAGGAGAGATGAAAACATTGCGCCGATCATTACAGAAATCGATGCTTTTGCTATTGGGCATCGATGTTATCGATACCTTGCCCGCCGGCTCGTCAACCCCAATACTCAGGCAGCACTTATCTGCCCATGGAGGGCTTCATGCGTTCGATCCTCATCGCTCTACCGCTGTTGCTGTTGGCCGGTTGTTCGTCATATCGGGGTGACCCCGAGAACGTCAAACCGGTACCGGAAGATCGCCTGCTGGCGTTTCAGGAGGCGCAGGCGAACGGCGCGCAGATCGTGGTCAACCGCGATTTTGGGATGATGGGGGGCGGCTGCTACGTGGCAATCGAAGTGGATCGCAAGGTCGCAGCGCGCATCGGCGTCGGCGAGGTCGCAGCCTTCCAGGTGCCGCCAGGCACGCGCGTGGTCGGCATCACGCCGGATCGCATGGATGACACCCTGTGCGGCATGGGCCGCTTGCTGCGCGAAGTGGCGGTGCCGGTGAAAGCCGGGGAAACCCAGCACCTGCGCATCGTCAGCCAGAACAAGGGCGGCTTCGATATTCGCCCGGACAAGCCCTGACCGCTTTGCCGCTGTGCGAGCGGTCATATCGAGAGTGACGCCAGGCGGTTAGTATTCCCTGCATCAAAACAGGGAGCATGGACGTGAATGGATTGCCGATAGCCATCGTAGGGGCGGGTACCGCGGGTCTCGCCACGGCGATATTCCTCGCCCGCCAGGGTTATGCGGTGCGCGTGCTGGAGCGGGTCGAGCAACTGCAGCCGGTGGGCGCCGGTATCCTTTTGCAGCCTTCCGGTCTGGCTGTGCTGCAACGCCTGGGACTGCTCGCCGAATGCACCGCGCTAGGGGCTCCGGTCAGCCGCCTGTACGGCACCAGTTGCCAGGGCCGGGTGATCCTCGACACCCGTTATCACGACTGGCAGCCAGGCAGTTTCGGCCTTGGTATTCACCGCGGCGTGTTGATGACGGCGTTGCTCAATTCCGCGCAGCGTGCTGGTGTGCAGGTCGAAACCGGCGTGGCGGTGAGCCGCTTCGAGCAGGCCAGCGGCCATATTCGCTTGCTGCGCCAGGACGAGGGTGGCAGTGAACAACCCCTGGGTGATTTCGCCGCACTGATCCTGGCCGATGGCACACGCTCGACCCTGCGCGCGCAGATGCAGGTGCGGCAGTGGTCGCGACCTTATCCCTGGGGCGCGCTGTGGAGCATGTTGCCGACTGCGGCGTCGGCCGAAACTGGCGAGCTGCGTCAGTGGTATCGCGGCTGCCGGGAAATGTTCGGGCTGATGCCGACTGGCTGCACCCACCATGCGCGTGAGACTTCGTTGACCAGCCTGTTCTGGAGCCTGCCGCTCAGTGAGCATGAAGCTTGGAGCAAGAGCGGCCTGCAGGCCTGGAAAACCCGCGTGCGCAACCTCGCCGGCGAGGCTTCGGAGGCCTATCTTCAGCAGATCGATGACCCCGCGCAACTGACCCTGGCAGCCTATGCGGACGTGCGCATGCAACGCTGGAACGATGGTCGCGTGCTGGCCATCGGTGATTGCGCCCACGCCATGAGCCCGCAGTTGGGGCAGGGCGCCAATATGGCCTTGGTCGATGCCGCTGCACTGGCCGATGCGCTTGGCAATGCCGGTGACCAACATCAGCACGCGCTCGACTGGAACGCCATCTTCACCAGCTACGGTGAGGCTCGTCGTGATCACCTGCGTTACTACCGCCAGGCCAGTCGCTTGCTGACGCCGCTGTTCCAGTCCAACAGCAACGCCCTGGCGGTGTTGCGTGATATCGCCCTGCTGTTGGCTCGGCACAACCGCTTCGGCCGCCAGCATGCCGTCAGCACCCTGGTCGGTGCGCGCGGCGGCTGGCTATGGTCGGGGGCGCAGAAGCGCGAGTTGCATGCCTGGACGGGCGAGCGGGAGGCCTGGGAGTAAGGCTGCTCAGCCGCGCTGCAGCTCGAGCAGCGCCTTCTGGCTCAGGTCCAGCCACTCCTTGTGTAGCACTCGATAATGCCGGGCGGAGCGGCGGGCGTGAGTCTGGATCTGCTGCAGCAGTTCGATGGCCTCGCGCTGACGTCCCAGTCGCTGCAGCAGCAGGGCATAGCGGTAATTGGCTTCGGGGCTGGCGCAGTAGCTGCCGAGGGCGCGGTATTCCTCTTCGGCCTTGAGGTCGTTGCCCTGGCCTTCCAATGCACGGGCATACAGGAGGTGGCCGTCGGTGGAGCGAAAGTCGGGATTATGGGCGATCAGTTGGTCGAGGCTTGCCTGGCAACCGGCGAAGTCGCCCTGGGCGAAACGGGCTCTGGCCAGCCCTAGGAGGATGTCCGGGGCGTCGCTGTGGATACCGCGCAGGGCCGTCTGGTAGTGCGTGGCCGCTTCTTCGGCGTGGCCCATGCGCAGCAGCTCATCGGCCAGGTTGACGCGAGTATCGCGGGTGTCGCGAATATCCAGCTCATCGCGCAGGGCGCGCAGGTGACGCTGCGGGTCGATGCTGTCGTGCAAGCGGTTGAGCGTGCGGCGACCGCGACGACTACCGAGCAGATCCGGCAGCATGATGCCGAGAAAGTAGATCAGGCAGCCGAGGCCGGGCAGGGCGATTATCAGGTACAGCCAGTAGCGTTCCTGGCCACTGCGCACCACGTGGAGGCCACAGGTGACTTGGCAGGCGATGACCAGCAGAGCGAGCAGAGGCATGGGGCGATCCAGTCCTTTGGAGTGCGAGGGGAGGCTTATCAGAGCATGGATAGGCCCCGTTGTCAGGTGACGCATGCACGGCTGTGGCGTGCGTCACGTGGTAGGCTGCGCGGCTGATTCCATGTTCATAAGGATGCGTGCATGCCGTCGTCGCTGGAGATTTTCGCCAACCTTTTTTATTTGGTTTCGGTCGTGCTGGCGGCGCGCAACTCGGTGCACACCTGGGCCGTTGGCCTGGTCGGCTGTGTGCTGTTCGGCTGGCTGTTCTTCAGCGTGCAGCTGTATGCCGATGTCACCTTGCAGATCTTCTTCATCGCCACCAGCCTGCTGGGTTGGTGGAGCTGGCGGCGCGGTCGCCAGGGCGAGGCGCTGCCGATCAGCCGTGCAAGCGCGACCGGACTGGGTCTTGCGCTGCTGCTCGCGGTGGCCGTGGCGGGCGCATACGGCGCCTTGCTGCATCATTTTACCGACGCCTATGCGCCCTTCATCGATTCGCTGGTGCTGACCTTCAGTGTGCTGGCGCAATTGCTGCTGATGCGCCGCAAGCTGGAAACCTGGTACGGCTGGCTGCTGGTGAACACGCTGGCAGTGCCGCTGTTCGCCTCGCGCGAGCTGTATCTGACGGCGTTCATCTACCTGCTGTTCTGGCGCAATGCCTGGTACGGGCTGTATCGCTGGCACCGTGAGCTGAACGCGCAGGCTGCTTGAGATGAGCAAGCGATTCGCCAATGGGCTGGTGGTCGGCAAGTTCGCGCCGTTGCACCTGGGGCATGAATGGTTGATTCGCCAGGCGCAACAGCAATGCGAACAGCTGGTACTGCTCAGTTGGGCGCGCCCGGAACTTGCCGGCTGCGAGCCCGAGCGCCGTGCGAACTGGTTGCAGGTGCGCTTTCCCGAACTGCGCAGCTGGGTGGTGACGCCCGAGTGGGTTGCCCAGCAACGCGCACGCGGCCTGGCGTTGCCGGACCTTCCCCACGAATCCGATCCCGATGCCGTACAGCGCCAGTTCGTCGCCGACTTTTGCCTGGCAGTGCTCGGCCATCCTGTTGATGCTGTGTTCACCAGCGAGGCTTATGGCGATGGTTTTGCCGCGCATTTGAGCCGGTGTTTCGGTCGGCCGGTGCAGCATGTCGAGATCGACCGCGCGCGCATTCGGGTGCCGGTGTCCGGTACGCGTCTGCGCGCCGATATCCACGGCTTGCGCCACTACCTGGCGCCGCAGGTATATGGCGATTTCGTCGATCGCATCGCCTTGCTCGGTGGCGAGTCCACCGGCAAGAGTAGCCTCGCCCTGGCATTGGCCGAGGCCTTGGGTACGCGCCATGCCGCGGAATACGGTCGTGAACTGTGGGAAGAGCAGGGCGGCGTGCTTGCCTATGACGACCGGCTGCGCATCGGCCGTGTCCAGGTCGCCCGTGAGCAGAGCCTGGCCGGGCAGTGCCGGCGCTACCTGGTTTGCGACACCACGCCGCTGACCACGCTGTTCTACTGTCGCGAGCTGTTCGGGCGGGCCGAGACCGAGCTGGAGCAGTTGGCCGAGCGACACTATCACCACCTGTTCCTGTGCGCCGATGACTTCCCCTTCGTTCAGGACGGCACCCGCCAGGACGAGACCTTTCGCCGCCGGCAGAACCAGTGGTACGAGCAGGAGCTGCTGCGACGCGGCTGGGGCTTTACTCGCCTGACCGGCACGCTGCAGCAGCGCGTCGATCAGGTGCGGAGTTATCTGACCCGTCGCCGGGTTTAAGCCGGTGCCGGCTCGAAACTGTCGGCGCGGGCCATCTGCCACATGCGCTGGTAGAACTCGCCGCTGATCTCGCCGCTGAGCAGTTCCCCGGGGGCGAGGAATACATGCTGCTGGGCGAACAACTTGATTTCGGTGGCCGACAGGCGCTGCACCAGATGTTTGGCATCGATCTGCGAAGGGTGGTCGAGGCCGGCGGCGGCGAGCATCTCGGCCAGCGCCTTGAGCGTGTTGCGATGGAAGTTGTAGACGCGCTGGGCCTTGTCCTCGACCACCAGCGCGCGTTGGCGCAGCGGGTCCTGGGTGGCGACGCCGGTCGGGCACTTGTTGGTATGGCAGCTTTGGCTCTGGATGCAGCCGATGGCGAACATGAAGCCGCGCGCTGAGTTGGCCCAGTCGGCGCCGATAGCCAGTACGCGGGCGATGTCGAAGGCACTGACGATCTTGCCGCTGGCGCCAAGCTTGATCTTGTCGCGCAGGTTGCTGCCGACCAGGGTGTTGTGCACGAACAACAGCCCTTCGCGCAGCGGCACGCCAAGGTGATCTGTGAACTCCAGCGGCGCCGCGCCGGTGCCGCCTTCCTTGCCGTCGACAACGATGAAGTCGGGCAGGATGCCAGTCTCCAGCATGGCCTTGACGATACCCATGAACTCCCAGGGGTGACCCAGGCAGAACTTGAACCCCACCGGCTTGCCGCCTGAAAGCTCACGCAACTGCGCGATGAACTGCAGCAGCTCGACCGGAGTGGAAAAGGCGCTGTGGCGCGACGGCGAAACGCAATCCTCGCCCATGGAAATGCCGCGGGTCTTGGCGATCTCTTCGGTGATCTTGTGCTTGGGCAGGATGCCGCCGTGGCCCGGCTTGGCGCCCTGGCTGAGCTTGATCTCGATCATCTTCACCTGCGGGCTGGCGGCCTGAGTGGCGAATCGCTCGGGGTCGAAGCGGCCGTCCGAGGTGCGGCAGCCGAAGTAGCCGCTGCCCAGTTCCCAGACCAGATCGCCGCCGTGCTCGCGGTGGTAGGGGCTGATGCTGCCCTCGCCGGTGTCATGGTAGAACTCGCCGAGTTTCGCTCCTTCGTTGAGGGCGCGAATGGCATTGGCGCTGAGCGAGCCGAAACTCATCGCCGAGATGTTGAACAGGGAGGCCGAGTACGGCTGGCTGCATTGCGGCCCGCCGATCTCCACGCGAAAGCTGCACGGATCGGTCAGCGGCGCCGGGCGCATGGAGTGGCTGATGAACTCGAAACCGTTCTGGTACACATCACTCAAGGTGCCGAAGGGTTTGTCAGCGCCTTCGTTCTTGGCGCGGGAATACACCAGCGAGCGCTGCGCGCGGGAGAAGGGCAGTTGCTCAGCGTCACCTTCGAGCAGGTATTGGCGAATCTCCGGGCGAATGCCTTCGACCAGATAGCGAATGTTGCCCAGGATCGGGTAATTGCGCCGTACCGCATGGTGGGTCTGCAACAGATCGCCGATACCGATCAGGCTGAGCACGCCGCCGAGCAGAGTGAACGGCCATATCCATTCATGAGCGAGGAAGGGCAGGCTGACCAGGGTGAACAGCACGCAGAACGCAAAAAATGCATAGCGGCTGAGCAGAGAAAGGTTCATTCAAGCTCCAGGTACGTAGATCGAGATAAGACTTTAGACCAAACAGCTATATTTGGTCATGTTCTGTCCGCCTAGACACTCTCAAGGGCTAAGGACGAACCCCATCGCCCTGTGGCACACTCAGTGGCCCGGAGCCAACCGTCGCAAGAGCTTGGCCCTAGTCCCCCGATTTTCGGCTGGCGCCATTGTCGCCGGCCTACTGCCTGAGGCCGCCAGCGGCCGAGAAGAGGAATGAGCGTGCATAACGTCGTCATCAGTGGTACCGGCCTCTATACCCCGGCCAACAGCATTTCCAACGACGAGCTGGTGGCATCCTTCAATGCTTATGTGCAGCAGTTCAACGTCGATAATGCCGAGGCCATTGCCCGCGGTGAGGTGGAGGCGCTGAGCGAGTCCAGCAGCGGCTTCATCGAGAAGGCGTCGGGCATCAAGAGCCGCTTCGTCATCGACAAGGCCGGCATTCTCGACCCGCAGCGCATGGTGCCGAGCATTCCCGAGCGTTCCAACGACGAGTGGGGCATCCTCTGCGAAATGGCTGTGGGCGCCGCCAAGGAAGCGCTGCAGCGCGCCGGCAAGACCGTCGCCGATATTGATGGGGTGATCGTCGCCTGCTCGAACCTGCAGCGCGCCTATCCGGCTGTGGCCATCGAAGTGCAGGCCGCGCTGGGTATCCAGGGCTGGGGCTACGACATGAACGTGGCTTGCTCCTCGGCCACCTTCGGCATTCAGGCTGCGACCACCGCGATCCAGACCGGCCAGGCTCGCGCCATCCTCATGGTCAACCCGGAGATCTGCACCGGTCACCTGAATTTCCGCGACCGCGACAGCCACTTCATCTTCGGTGACGCCGCCACCGCAGTGATCATCGAGCGTGCCGACCAGGCCACCTCCAAGCACCAGTTCGACGTAGTCAGCACCAAGCTGCTGACCCAGTTCTCCAACAACATCCGCAACAACTTCGGCTTCCTCAACCGCGCCGCGGAAGAGGGCGTGGGCGCCCGCGACAAGCTGTTCGTGCAGGAAGGCCGCAAGGTGTTCAAGGACGTCTGCCCGATGGTCGCCGAGCTGATCGCCGCACACCTTGCGGAAAACCAGCTCAACGTCAGCGACGTCAAGCGCTTCTGGCTGCACCAGGCCAACCTCAACATGAACCTGCTGATCGCGCGCAAGCTGCTCGGCCGCGACGCCGAGCCGCACGAGGCACCGGTGATCCTCGACACCTACGCCAACACCAGCTCGGCCGGCTCGGTGATCGCCCTGCACAAGAACCAGGACGACCTGCCGGCGGGTAGCCTGGGTGTTCTAAGCTCCTTTGGTGCCGGTTATTCGATCGGCAGTGTAATTTTGCGCAAGCGTTGAGTTCACGTGCAGCGTAGCGCCGGTGCACGGAGCGCTTGGCTCCGTGCTCTGCAGCTCGGTTGGGTTTTCGCCCACAAGATGGGCACCGTGAGGGCGAACTAACCAAGTACCCCCTCGCGGCGTCGGCTCTCGCGAAATTCACCCGGCGTCTGCCCGGTCCAGCCCTTGAAACTGCGGTGGAACGAGCGTGACTCGGTGAAACCGAGGTAGCAGGCGATGTCCTGGATCGCCAGGTCGCTGCGCAGCAGGTAGTGCTCGGCCAGCTCCTGGCGCAGTTCGTCGAGAATTTGCTGGTAGCTGGTGCCGGCCTGCTGCAGGTGACGTTGCAGGGTGCGCACGGTCATGTCGAACTTTTCCGCCACCCGTTCCTTGCGCGGCAGGCCGTCCTTGAGCAGCAGGCGCAGGGCGTTCTTTACCCGGCGCGGCAGCGGCTCGTCGTCATCCAGCCCTGCTATCAGGGTCAGGGCATGTTCTTCCAGGGTGCGCAGCAGGTTGGCGTCGGCCTGGCGCAGCGGCACGCCGAGGTAGTCCAGCGGCACCAGCAGGGCGTTGCAGGGCAGTTCGAACCGCACCGGGCAGCCGAAAAGCTGCTGGTATTCAGTCAGGTCGGTGCCTGCCGGTTGCGTATGCTCGAACCACACTTCACGCGGCGAATGCTCGGAGTCGGCGATCCAGCGGGCGTACAGCAGCCAGGAGGCGAGCACGTTCTCGACCATGTGGCGGCGCACGTCCGGTGCCTGATGACGGCAGCTCCAGATTAGTCGTACGTGATCCTCGGCCGCCTCGATACGGCTGGTGCCCATGTCGCCCACCAGCTTTTCGTAGGGCACGATGCGGCCCATGGCCTCGCCCAGGGTGGCGCAGTTCATAGCGATGTAGCCGAGTACGCTCCACGAGCCGGGCTGGACGAAACGCGCCGAGTGCAGGCCGAACAAAGGATCGCCGGACACCTCGATCAGATGCGCCAGCAGGCGCTCATGTACTTCGCTGGGCATGCGCTTGCCATTGTCGGCCAGGTCCTGCGTGGCAATCCCGGCAGCGGCCAGGGCGCGGTCGATGTCCAGGCCGAGCTGTTCGGCCTGGCGCAGGTACTTGAGCAGGGCGGGAACCGAGGTATAGCCGAGGTTTTCCATGGATTCTTCTTGTTCTGCGATGCCTGTCTTGATTGGCGATAGCGCCTGTCCCGATTCGACAGTGACGGAAATCGGCGGCTGGCTAGTATAGGCAGCCATAAGTGCTGATCGGAATGGGGGATGCGATGCGACGCTGGAACGGATGGGGTGACGAGGCGACCGAGGTGGAATTGCCGGCCCATGGCGAGGCTTTTCTCGCCGAGCTGGTCGGGCCGGGCCAGCGTTTGGCCGATGCCAGCCTGCAGGATGTACTGGCGCGCGTGCCGGCGTCGCGACTGGCGCCGCATCCACTGATCAGCGTTGATGCCGAAGTGCGCGTGCGCCATGCCCGTGGCCAGAGCCTGCCGGACTGGCTGGCGATGCGCTCCGGTGAGTTCGGCCTGTTTCCCGATGGCGTCGCCTGCCCGGAAAGCGCCGAGCAGATCCGCGAGCTGCTGGCCTGGGTGCAACAGCATGACGTCACCCTGATCCCCTATGGCGGCGGCACCTCGGTGGCCGGGCACATCAATCCGCAAGCTGGCCAGCGCCCGGTGCTGACCCTGTCGCTGGAGCGCATGACGCGCCTGCTGGATATCGACGAGGACAGCCTGATCGCCACCTTCGGCCCCGGCGCCAACGGCCCTCAGGTAGAAAGTCAGCTGCGCGCCCGTGGCTATACGCTGGGCCACTTTCCGCAGTCCTGGGAGCTGTCGACCCTCGGTGGCTGGGTCGCCAGCCGTTCCAGCGGCCAGCAGTCGCTGCGCTACGGGCGGATCGAGCAACTGTTCGCCGGCGGCAAGCTGGAAACCTTTGCCGGTACTCTGGAGCTTCCCACATTCCCGGCGTCGGCTGCCGGGCCCGATCTGCGCGAGCTGGTGATGGGCTCGGAAGGGCGCTTCGGGGTGATCTCCGAGGTGCGCGTGCGCATCAGTCGCCTGGCCGAGCAGGAGCGCTTCTACGCGGTGTTCCTGCCCAACTGGCAGCAGGCGCTGAGCGCCATTCGCAGCCTGACCCAGGCGCGCGTGCCGCTGTCTATGCTGCGCCTGTCCAACGCCATCGAAACCCGTACTCAGTTGGCCCTGGCCGGCCACCCGCAGCAGATTGCCTTGCTGGAAAAATACCTGGCCCTGCGCGGCGCCCGCGACGGCAAGTGCATGCTCACCTTCGGCGTCACCGGCAGCCGGGTGCAGAACGCCTCCTCGCTGAAACAGGCGCGGCGCCTGCTGAAAGGTTTTGGCGGCGTGTTCACCGGCACCCTGCTGGGCAAGAAGTGGGAGCAGAACCGCTTCCGATTCCCTTATCTGCGTCATGGTCTGTGGGAGCGCGGCTACCTGGTGGACACCCTGGAAACCGCCACCGACTGGTCGAACGTCGACAACCTGCTGAACAAGGTCGAGGCCAGCCTGCGTGACGAACTGGCCGCCGACGGCGAGCGGGTACACGTCTTCACCCACCTGTCGCACGTCTACGGCGAAGGTTCGAGCATCTACACCACCTACGTATTCCGCCCCGGCAGCGACTACGCCGAGGCCATGGCGCGCTGGCAGCGCTTGAAAGCAGCGGCCAGCCGCACCATCGCCGAGAACCGCGGCACCATCAGCCACCAGCACGGCGTCGGTCGCGACCACGCACCTTATCTGGCAGCAGAGAAGGGCGAGCTGGGCATTGCTACGCTGCGTAGCCTGGCCACGCATTTCGACCCCGACCAGCGCCTGGCGCCTGGCGTGTTGCTGCAGGACTGAGCATGGAACCCTGGAACGCCACCTGGCGCACGCGCGCACTGCCTGAACTGGCCGCGCGCGACTGGGATCTGCTGGTGATCGGCGGCGGCATCTGCGGCGCCGGCATCCTCCGTGAAGCGGCGCGGCGTGGTTGGCGCTGCCTGCTACTGGAGCAACGCGATTTCGCCTGGGGTACCTCCAGCCGCTCGTCGAAGATGGTGCACGGTGGCCTGCGCTACGTTGCCAAGGGCCAACTGGGGCTGACCCGCGACTCGGTGCGCGAGCGCCAGCGCCTGCTCGGCGAGGCGCCGGGGCTGGTGGAGCCGCTCAGCTTCGTCATGCCGCATTACCGCGGCGGTTTTCCCGGGCCGAAGGTCTTTGGCGGCCTGCTCAGCCTGTACGACGCCCTGGCCGGCAAGCGCAATCATCTGTTCTATCCGCTGCAGCAGCTGCGTTACCTGGCGCCAGGCATTCGCGAGGACGGCCTGCTCGGTGGTACACGTTTCTTCGATGCGGTAACCGACGATGCCCGCCTGGTGCAGCGCGTGCTGGGCGAGGCGCGCGCCGAAGGCGGCGAGGCGCTCAATGGCATGCGCGTGGTCGAATTGCTCCGTGAAGCAGGGAAGGTGGTCGGCGTGCTCGCCGAGGATGTGGAAACGGGCACTCAGTACCGCCTACGTAGCCGCGCCGTGGCGCAAGCCACCGGTGCCTGGGCCGATCGCTTGCGCCAGCCTGGCAATGGTCGCATTCGTCCGCTGCGCGGTAGCCATCTGCTGTTGCCGAGCTGGCGTCTGCCGGTGGTGCATGCCTTCAGCTTTATGCACACGGCCGATGGCCGGCCGGTATTTGTCTTCCCCTGGGAGGGCGCGACGGTGATCGGCACCACCGATCTGGATCATGCTGACGAGCTCGATCATGAAGCCGCCATCAGCACCGAGGAGGTCGACTACCTGCTGGCCGCCTGCGCCCAGCAGTTCCCGGCTGCGCAGGTGAGCCGCGCCGAGGTGCTGTCGACCTGGGCGGGCGTGCGTCCGGTGGTGAGCGATGGTGGCAGCGTACTGAAACCCTCCGATGAAAAGCGTGAGCACGCGCTGTGGATCGAGCCGGGCAGCGTGACGCTGGCCGGCGGCAAGCTGACCACCTTCCGCCTGCTGGCGCTCGAGGTGCTGCGTGCCTGCGCGGGTTTCGTTGGCAAGCCAGTGGATGATCAAGGCGGCGCGGTCTTCGCTGCGAATACGCCGACACCGATGCCGACCTTGAGCCCGGCGCAGCAACGCCGTCTGGCTGGGCGTCATGGTCGTCAGCTGGGTGAGGTACTGCGTTTGATCGACGAAATCGGCGCTGATTGCGTCGCCGGTACCGATACCTTGTGGGCCGAACTGGCTTGGGCTGCCGAAGGGGAGCTGGTGCTGCATCTGGACGATCTGCTGCTACGCCGCACGCGCCTGGGCCTGCTGCTGGCCGAAGGTGGCCGTGCCGAGCTGCCGCGCATCCGCGCGCTGTGCCAGCCGCGCCTGGGCTGGAGCGATGCGCGCTGGCAGCAGGAAGAGACGGATTACCTGGCGTTGTGGCGGCGCTGTTACAGCCTGCCGGGAACGGCGGTTGAACAACCCCCTCTCCCGCTTGCGGGAGAGGGCTGGGGAGAGGGAAAGCGTTTATCTGCCGGCCACTCTGCGCCAGACGAACCACCCTCTCCCCCGGCCCCTCTCCCATAAATGGGAGAGGGGAGACATAACAAGAAGGATCACACCTTGAGCGAACCAAGCTACCTGCTGAGCATCGACAACGGCACCCAGAGCGTGCGTGCGTTGCTGTTCGATACCAGCGGCAACCTGCTGGCCAAGGGCAAGGTCGAGCTAGACCCCTATTTCTCCAGCCAGCCAGGCTGGGCCGAGCAGGACCCCGAGTACTACTGGGCCAGTCTCGGCGAGGCCTGCCGACTGCTGTGGCAGCAGGTGACTATCGACCGCAGCCAGATCAAGGGCGTTGCTGTCACCACCCAGCGCGGCAGCATCATTCATGTTGACGAGCAGGGCACACCCCTGCGCCCGGCGATTCTCTGGCTCGATCAGCGCCGTGCCGAGGTGGTCGGGCGGATCAAGGGCCTGTGGGGCTGGCTATTCAAGCTGGTGCGCGCCGAAGAGGCGGTCGATCACTTTCGTGGCCAGGCCGAGGTCAACTGGGTCGCCCAGCACCAGCCGGAGATAGCAGCGCGCACGCACAAGGTGCTGTTGCTTTCGGGGTTTCTCACCCATCGCCTGTGTGGCCGCTTCGTCGATTCCACCAGCAGTTGCGTGGCCTACCTGCCGTTCGACTACAAGCGCCTGCGTTGGGCTGCGCCCGGCGACTGGAAGTGGCAAGCGCTGAAGGTGCGCCGTGAGCAACTGCCCGAACTGTTCAAACCGGGGGAACGACTGGGTCAGATCAGTGCCGAGGCCAGCCGTCACACCGGTATTCCCGAGGGCCTGCCGCTGATTGCCGCTGGGGCTGACAAGGCCTGCGAGGTCTTGGGCTCCGGTGCATTGGAGTCCAGCACGGCGTGCCTCTCGTACGGCACTACCGCGACCATCAACACCACACGCAGTCGCTATCTGGAAACCGTACGCCTGATTCCGCCCTATCCGGCAGCGCTGCCGGATCACTTCAACACCGAGGTGATGATTTATCGCGGTTTCTGGATGGTCAGCTGGTTCAAGCGCGAGTTCGGCCTGCGCGAGATGCAGCGTGCCGATGCGTTGGGCGTACCGCCCGAGGCGCTGTTCGACGAGCTGGTCAACGCCGTGCCGCCGGGTTCCATGGGCCTAATGTTGCAGCCGTACTGGACGCCGGGCATCCGCGAGCCGGGCCTGGAGGCCAAGGGTTCGATCATCGGCTTTGGCGACGTGCATACCCGTGCGCATCTGTATCGGGCGATTCTGGAGGGATTGGCCTACGCCCTGCGCCAGGGCAAGGAGCGTATCGAAAAACGCTCAGGCACCCGCATCGAGCGCCTGCGCGTGTCCGGCGGTGGTTCGCAGAGCGATGCGGCGATGCAGCTGACCGCCGACATCTTCGGCCTGCCGGCCGAGCGTCCGCACTTGTACGAGACCAGCGGCCTGGGCGCGGCGATCAACTGCGCGGTGGGCCTGGGACTGCACGCCGACTACCCGAGCGCCATCGCCGCCATGACCCGCGTCGGCCAGGTATTCCAGCCGAACCCGGAGGCCCAGCGGGTTTACCAGCAGCTCTACGCGCAGGTCTATCAGCGCATGTACCGCCAGCTCAAGCCGCTGTACCAGCGTATTCGCAAGATCACCGGTTATCCGGCGTAGAGCATGCGGTGGGCGTAGGGAGGTAGGGACGTAGGGCGGACTCAGGAGCGAAGCGAACAGTCCGCCGCTCCTCGGTGTTACACAAATCCAGCGGCGTACTGCTTCGCGACGACTGCATGGATGCAGGAGGTAGAGCGACGCAGGAAGCCAAAGCCGAGTACGCCCTACGCTATTTTTACTTGCCGCTTGAGGCTGCCGTCAGGCGACGTCTACCAGCACGATCTCGCTGTCTTCCTGCGCGTCGACGTGGATCACCTCGACATCCGCAACGGCCACGCCGTCACGTGCCTTGGCTGCCACACCGTTGACGCTGAAGGCTCCGGTAGCACCTACCAGATAGGCCTTGCGACCCGGCTGCAGGCGGTATTCGGCGCTTTCTCCTGCCTTGATCGTGGCCGCGACCAGTCGTGCATCGGTGCGGATACGCAATGCATCGACATCTTCCTCGTAACCGCTGGCCAGGGTGACGAACGATCCCGAGCGGTCGCCTTTCGGGAAAGGCTTGGCGCCCCAGGAGGGCGGTAGGCCAGCCTGGTTCGGCTGAATCCAGATCTGGAAGATCTTGGTGGTTTCGTCCTCAAGGTTGTACTCGCTGTGGGCGATACCGGTGCCGGCGCTCATTACCTGCACGTCGCCGGCCTCGGTACGGCCCTTGTTGCCCAGGTTGTCCTCGTGGCTGATGGCACCTTCGCGAACGTAGGTGATGATCTCCATGTCGCGATGTGGGTGCGGCGGAAAGCCTGAATGTGGAGCGATCTCGTCGTCGTTCCACACGCGCAGGCGGCCCCAGTTCATCCGCTCGGCGTCGTAGTATTCGGCGAAGGAAAAGTGGTGACGGGCGTTGAGCCAGCCGTGATGAGCACCACCGAGTTGTTCGAACGGACGTACATCGATCATGGTCAATCCTCCAGTCGTGCGCGAGGTGAGTCCCGCGCAACGTCGATGGCGCTATGATCTATTCTGTGTAGTCGATTTAAAAGCGCAATATTTACGGATTTAATATCTATTGATTTGATTAATTTTCGCGAAGGCCAGGCACTAGGCTTTCGCTGATTCCTACAAGGAGCAGTGCAATGCGCGAACGCAAAGCCTGGTTGATCCTGCATGGCAAGCAGGCGTTGAACGAAGAGGTGAGGACGGCCGTGAGCGGCCTGCGTGAGCGTGGCTGGGATCTGGCCGTGCGCCTGACCTGGGAAGGCGGGGACGCCGAGCGGCTGGTCGAGGAAGGGCTGGCTGCTGGTTACCCGACGCTGATTGCCGGTGGCGGTGATGGCACCCTGCGTGATGTGGTCGAAGCGCTGGTCAAGGCGCAGGGCGATGCGAGCCTGGCTCTGCTGCCGCTGGGCACGGCCAATGATTTCGCCCACGCTGCTGGCATACCGCTGACGCCGGCTGCCGCGCTGGCGCTGCTGGAGGTCGAGCCGGTCGCCGTTGACGTGGGCATGGCCGGTGAACGTGCTTTCCTCAATATGGCCACGGGCGGTTTCGGCTCCAACATCACCGCCAACACGCCGGAGGAACTCAAGAAGGTCCTGGGTGGCGCCGCCTATCTGCTCACCGGGCTCAGCCGTTTTTCCGAAGTGCGCGCGGCCGCCGGTCGGTTTCACGGGCCGGACTTCGAGTGGCAGGGCGAATTCCTGGCATTGGGCATCGGCAACGGACGCCAGGCTGGAGGCGGGCATCTGCTCTGTCCAGAGGCGACCATTGACGACGGCTTGCTGGACGTCTGCATTGTTCCTGCCGCGCAGGATGTGGTGAGCACCCTGGGTACGCTGCTCTCGGGCGGCATGCATGGTGTGCAGAGCGTCGCGGTCAGCGCGCGGCTGCCCTGGCTGGAAGTGGAGGCGCAGGAAGGGCTGGATTTGAACCTCGATGGCGAACCGATGGAAAGCAAGCGTTTGCGCTTCAGCGCACAACCTGGCGCGCTGCGTCTGCATCTACCCCGGCATTCGCCTTTGCTCGCTGGTCAGGCGCCTGGGGCTGAGGCATGATGGCGGCGCGCCAGCAAGGCTTCAGTCTGCCGGCAGTTCGCCGATAACCCGAACGGCAGACTAGACTCAATCTATATACCTCGGAGCGCATGATGGCTGGCATCCTCGATTCAGTAGATCAACGCACGCAACTGGTCGGCGAGAACCGCCTGGAAATTCTCATGTTCCGCCTGGCCGGTCGGCAGTTGTTCGCCATCAACGTGTTCAAGGTGCAGGAAGTCCTGCAGATGCCCAAACTGACGCTGATGCCGCAGCGTCACCGCTTCGTCTGCGGTGTGGTCAACCTGCGTGGTCAGACCCTGCCAGTGATCGATCTATCCCAGGCCATCGGCATGCGTCCGCTGGTGCCGGATGAGCGCAGCACCATCATCGTCACCGAGTACAACCGCTCTGTGCAGGCCTTCCTGGTCGGCAGTGTCGATCGCATCCTCAACCTCAATTGGGAGTCGATCCAGCCTCCGCCCGGTGGCGCCGGTCGCCAGCATTACCTGACCGCGATCACCAAGGTCGACGAGCAGATCGTCGAGGTCATCGACGTGGAAAAGGTGCTGGCCGAGATCGTGCCGATGAGCACCAAGGTCTCCGAAGAGAAACTTGCCGATCCGTTGCTGGAGAAGGCGCGCGGTCGTGAAGTGCTGCTGGTGGACGATTCCAGCGTGGCGCTGAGCCAGTTGCGCGACACCCTGACCCAACTGGGCATGCGCCTGTACATGGCGGGCGATGGTCTGAAAGCCCTGAACCTGCTGAAGAAGTGGGCGGATAGCGGCGAAGTGATGACCGACAAGCTGCTGATGATCTTCACCGATGCCGAAATGCCGGAGATGGACGGCTACCGCCTGACCAGCGAGATTCGCAACGATCCACGTCTCAGGGACCTCTACGTCGTGCTGCACACGTCGCTGTCCGGCAGCTTCAACGAGGCGATGGTGAAGAAGGTCGGTTGCGACAACTTCCTCTCCAAATTCCAGCCGGACAAGCTCGTCGACGTGGTACGTCAACGCCTCGAGTTGGACGAGCCCAGCTAAAGTCGCTGGAGGGCGGGTGCAACCCGCCGCGCGTCGATGGCCGCTGGTGACCGAGCGAGCGTTACTGATCTGCATAATTTCCCGAGTTTTGTTGCTTGTGAGCGTCGCCGTCACCTCGTATAACGGCGTTTTGCCAACAGGAACCTGACCCATGCTGAGTCTCTCGGGGTTATACCGTTACCCGCTCAAGTCCGGCCGCGGCGAGGCCTTGCAGCGCAGCGCGGTCGACGGCCTTGGCCTGCATGGCGATCGGCGCTGGATGCTGGTCGACGCCGACAACGGCCGCTTCATCACCCAACGCCTGCTACCGCAAATGAGTCAGCTGAGTGCTCTGTACGATGCGCGCGGCGGCCTTACCCTGAGTGCGCCGGGGCGTGAGGATTTGTCCGTGGCGTTGCCCGATCCCGAACAGGATCTGCGTGGCGTTATCGTCTGGCGTGACAGCCTGCGCGTACCGGATGCTGGTGACGCAGCGGCCGCTTGGCTCAGTGATTTGCTGGGTAAATCCTGCCGTCTGGTGCAGGTGCCGGAAGGGCGTACCCGCCAGGTCGATACCGCCTATGCCCAGCCGGGTGACCACGTGGCTTTTGCCGATGGGTTTCCGCTGCTGCTGATCGGTCAGGCCTCGCTGGAGGATCTGTCCCAGCGTGTCGGCCAGCCACTCTCGATGCTGCGCTTCCGTCCCAATCTGGTCGTCACCGGCAGCGAGCCCTACGCCGAAGACAGCTGGAAGCGCATCCGCATTGGCGAGGTGGAGTTCGACGTGGCCAAGGGCTGCTCGCGCTGCATTCTCACCACCATCGACCCACAGACTGGAGAGCGTAACGCCCAGCGTGAGCCGCTGGCCACGCTCAAGACTTATCGGGAACGCGATGGCGATGTGTACTTCGGGCAGAACCTTTTGCCACGAGGTGTGGGTGAGCTACAGATCGGTATGCCGGTTGAAATTCTGGAGTAGGGTGCGCCATGCGCGCCGCGTGATCTGCGTACGGTCGCTGGGCTGAGGCTCAAGCGGCACTGAACCGAAGCGCGGTCCGGCCCAGGCGTATGGAGCAGCGAGCCCCGATCAGCAGACACCCAGTCTGATCGGGGCTTTTGTTTTACTGATCTTCAAAGAAGCGCTCGTTCCACGCCACCAGCGGGTGCGGTGCGTTGAGCTTCTGGCCGTAGATCACCGAGTAGGACAGCACGTTCTGCACGTACTGGCGGGTCTCGTCGAACGGGATGTTCTCCACCCAGACGTCATAACTGAGGTGATTGGCGCCGCGCAGCCACTGGCGTACGCGGCCGGGCCCGGCATTGTAGGCGGCCGAGGCGAGTACGCGGTTGCCATTGAACTGACCATATACCTGACTCAGATAGGCAGCGCCCAGCTGGATGTTGGTGTCCGGGTTGAGCGCCTGTTGCGGCGATGCCAGGGGGATGCCGAACTTGCGTGCGGTTTCCTTGGCAGTGCCCGGCATCAGTTGCATCAGGCCCATGGCGCCGGCATGGGAGCGGGCGTCGGCCATGAAGGCACTCTCCTGGCGGGTGATGGCGAACACCCAGCTCGAGTGCAGATCACGGCGCCTGGCTTCACGCACCAGTTCGTCGCGATGGGCCATGGGGAAGCGCACTTCCAGGTCGTCCCAGTACTGGGCCTGGCTGATGGTGCGGATGGCCGGGAAGTACCACTCCATTTCGTAGGCCAGGCGCGCCTGGGCCACCAGTTCATCGCGGCTGAACAGGCGGCTGACGTGATACCACTCGCGGCGACCATCGACGATCTGGCCGCGTGCGTGGAACTCCATGGCGCGCTTGATGCCGGCGGTGTTACGGACTTTCTGTACGACCTTGGGATCGAGCGCCAGCGGCTGGTTGTTCAAGGCGTAAGGCGCTTTGACCTGATCCGCTGCCATGAAACCGTAGAAATCACGCTCCTTGGCCAGGGCCTGGAACAGCACCGCTGGTTGCTGGCTGTTGGGTTGCGCCAGTTGCAGGCTGCGCGCATTCCAGTAGCGCCAGCGGTTGCTGCTGGCCAGATCGGACGGCATCTTCTGCGTCAACTGATAGGCCTCTTCCCAACGGCCATGGCGCAGCAGCAGGCGTGCACGCCACTCGCTGACAGTGTTGTCACGCAACTGTGGATCGTACTTGGTCATCACCTGCAGGCCGCGCAGGTCGAAGCGTTGCGCCAGGCGCAGACCGATCTGGCGGGCAATGGCGACCTGTTCATCCGAGGAGAACTTCATTCGCTGGGCATAGCCGTCGAGCAGGGCCAGAGCGTCTTCGGGGTTCTGCCGGGCCAGGCGGCGCAGGCCGAGGCCGACCACATCGCTCATGGCGTCATCGGCGGGGGCGAAGCGTGCGGTGTTCTTCAGCAGTTGCGGCTTCTGCGCCACTTCGACCATCAGCTTGCCGCGCTCGCCAAGCGTTGGCATGCCCTTGATCAGGAAGTTGGCCAAGCCGTAGTTGCCGCTTTCCACCGCCAGTTTGGTGCGCTGCCAGCGGCGCTGTTCGGTGAGCTGGCCATTGGCGGCCCAGCGTTCGAACAGGGGATCACAGGCGTTGGGCTGGGATTTGCCCACCAGCCAGAGCTTCTCGGCGGTAGCGTTGCCTTCGGCAGTCAGGCCGTGGCTGAGCTGGTACTGGCCATACAGGCAATCCAGTTCAGTGAAGTTGAGCTTGGCATCGTAGTGATCGAGGAAGGGCTTCCAGTCGCCACGCTCGGCCAGCGCGCGCAGCCAGCGCAGTTTCATCCAGCTGGCCTGAGGCAGGTCACCATGTTCGGCAAGAAACTTTTCTATTTCCGCACTGCTCGCTGATCGCAGACGGTTGGTCAGCTCGTCATAGGCCAGATATGGCGTCAGCGGGTAGTCGCGCAGGGCGCTGGCGTACTGGCGATAGGGGCCGCTGTCGCCCTTGGCCAGGGCGCGCTTGGCTTCATCGTAGTACTGGCGTTGCTGCGCCAGGTTGGCGGCTTCGGCACTGGCCAGGCCAGCCGTGGTGGTGAAAATCAGGCAGGAAACTACAGAAAGAAGGCGACCGCGCATGGCATTTCCAGGGGGCAAGCAGATAGTGGGGGCAACAGGTTCCATATCGTTGCATGCCCTTAGCTTAGCGCTTCAGCGGGGCGCGGTGAATGCCGTCGCGCCAGATGGACACATGCAGAAAAAATGCATGGCGCAGTGCTATTGCGAGTGCTTTGCCGAGGTGCCCGCTGCTGGGGTGGAAACGGCCACAGCCAATCTGTAACTCGGGTAGAATGCGCCGCCTGTTTCTGGAGATGCCCATGACCCTGCTCAAGTTTGCCGACGTATCCCTCGCCTATGGCGCCATGCCCCTGCTCGATGGAGTGTCCTGGCAGATCGCGCGGGGTGAGCGGGTGTGCATCATCGGCCGTAATGGCACTGGCAAATCGAGCATGCTGCGCCTGGTCAAGGGCGACCAGATGCCGGATGACGGCGAGATCTGGCGTGCACCGGGGCTGAAGATTGGCGAGCTGCCGCAGGAACTGCCGCGCGCCGACGAGCGCACGGTGTTCGATGTGGTCGCCGAAGGCCTGGCCGGTGTTGGCGAGCTGCTGGCGCGTTATCACCACCTGGCGCAGAACATCCAGGGCGATGACGACCTCGAGCAACTGATGCACGTGCAGCAGGAGCTGGAAGCCAAAGACGGCTGGCGCCTGCAGCAACTGGTCGACAGCACCCTGAGCCGCCTGCAACTGCCGGCGGACAAGACCCTGGCCGAGCTCTCCGGCGGCTGGCGCCGTCGCGTGCTGCTGGCGCAGGCGCTGGTGTCCGAGCCGGATCTGCTGCTGCTCGACGAGCCGACCAACCACCTGGACATCGGCGCCATCGCCTGGTTGGAAGAGGCGCTGAAAGACTTTGGCGGCGCCGTGCTGTTCATCACCCACGACCGTTCCTTCCTGCAGAACCTGGCTACGCGCATCCTCGAGCTGGATCGTGGTGGCCTGATCGACTGGAATGGCGACTACGCCAGCTTCCTGGTACACAAGGAGCAGCAACTGGCTGCCGAGGAAACCGCCAACGCGCTGTTCGACAAGCGCCTGGCCCAGGAGGAAGTGTGGATTCGCCAGGGCATCAAGGCCCGCCGTACCCGTAACGAGGGGCGCGTGCGCGCGCTCAAGGCGATGCGTGCGGAACGTAGCGAGCGCCGCGAACGCCAGGGCAAGGCGAATATCCAGCTCGATACGGCGGACAAGTCCGGCAAGCAGGTGATGGTGGCGGAGAACGTCAGCTTCGCTCACGCCGGCGGTCCCTTCCTGGTCAAGGATTTCTCCATGGTCCTGCAGCGCGGTGACCGTATCGGCCTGCTTGGTGCCAACGGTACCGGTAAGACCACTCTGCTCAAGCTGCTGCTCGGTGATCTGCAGCCGTCCAGCGGTAGCATCGAGGTCGGCACCAAACTGGAAGTGGCGTATTTCGACCAATTACGTCACCAGCTCGAACCGGAAAAGACGGTGATCGACAACGTCGCCGAGGGTCGTGACTTCATCACTATCGATGGCCAGAACCGCCATGTGCTGAGCTACCTGGGCGACTTCCTGTTCAGCCCGCAACGGGCCCGTACCCCCGTCAAGGCGCTATCGGGTGGCGAACGGGCACGACTGTTGCTCGCCAAGTTGTTCAGCAAGCCGGCCAACCTCTTGGTGCTGGACGAACCGACCAACGATCTGGATGTAGAAACCCTGGAACTGCTCGAAGAAGTGCTGCTCAACTTCCCCGGCACTGTGCTGATGGTCAGCCACGACCGTGCCTTCCTCGATAACGTCGTGACCAGCACCCTGGTATTCGAGGGTGAAGGCAAGGTGCGCGAGTACGTCGGTGGCTATCAGGACTGGCTGCGCCAGGGCGGCTCGCCGCGTTTGCTCGGCGTGGGGGAAAGTAAATCCGGCAAGGCCGAGCTGGCCACGGCCATCGTCGAAGCGCCGGCTCCGGCCGCAGTGACTCCCGTTCAGGAGAGCGCAGAGCCTGCGAAGAAGAAACTAAGCTACAAGCTGCAGCGCGAGCTGGAAGCGATTCCCGGGCAGATCGATGCCCTGGAGCAGGAAATGGCCGCGGTACAGGAGCAGGTATCCGATCCTGCCTTCTATCAGCAGCCGGTGCAGATCACCACGGAAGTATTGGCGCGTCTCGAGCGCTTGCAGAAAGAAATGGACGCGTTGCTCGAGCGCTGGGCAGAGCTGGAAGGCTGACGAAGGAACGAACGGGCAATGGCCATCGAGTACCGCATTACTCTCGACGACAATCATCAGTTCAGCTATCGGATCGAGCTGAATCGCGAGTATGACCCCATTCAGGCGCAACAGGCTCCCGCCTGGACGCGCCTTGGGCATCAGCAGTGCAGCAATTGCCCACTGAGTCGCGACCAGTTCAGCCATTGTCCGGCAGCGGTCGATCTGCATCGGGTGATCGAGGATTTTCGTGGCCTGCCGGCATTTAAAAAAGCCAGCGTCTGGGTACGCACGCCGGAGCGTGAGTACACCAAGCATGTCGGCTTGGAAGAGGGCCTGCGTGCGTTGCTCGGCGTGATCATGGCCACCAGCGCCTGCCCAGTGCTGGCGCGCCTGAAGCCGATGGCGCAGCACCATCTGCCGTTTGCCAACAATCAGGAATTCATCCTGCGTGCGGTATCGCTGTACCTGTCGCGGCAGTACTTCAATATGCGCGAGGGGCGTCTGGCCGATTGGGAGCTGAAGGGGCTGGTGCGCCTGTTCCAGCAACTGAAACTGGTCAACCAGGCCTTCTGGCAGCGTATTCACGACACCTGCGAAGGCGACTCCAACCTCAAGGCCTTCCTTACCTTCTTCTCGATGTCATCGAGCATGACGGTGTCGCTGGAAACCCAGCTGCAGAAGATCCGCCCGCTGGTCATGAGCGCGGGCGAGTCGTTCGAGTAGACAACTGCGGCCTTCGTAGGGTGCGCTGCGCGCACCACAGTTGCAAAGGTCTCGATGCCGTCAGTGCTGCATCTGGTGCGCATGGCGCACCCTACACTTAAGCGCCTTTTTCGCCTTTCTTCAGGCGCACTGCGAGCACGTCGCAGGGCGCGCCATGCAGCACGTCATTAGCGGTGGAACCCAGCAGCAACGCCAGTCCGTGGCGGCCATGGCTGCCAACAACGATCAGATCGCAACCCTGTTCTTCGGCCAGGCGGTGAATTTCCTGGCGCGGTTGGCCATAAGCCAGGTGGCGCTGGTCCGCGGTCAGTTCGGGATACTTGCCGGTGAAGCTGTCCAGGCGCTCGCGGGCCTGCTCGAACTGCTGTTGCTGCAGCATCGACAGGTCCATCGGCACGTCACCACCAAAGGCCATGGCCATCGGTTCGACGATATGCACCAGGGACATCTTGGCGCCACTGGCCTGCGCCAGTTTCTGCGCGCGTACCACTACAGGGTCGCATTCCTCGGTCAGGTCGACGGCGACCAGAATGTGCTGGTAGGGCATGGTGAGTTCTCCTCAAGGGGGCAAATGGCTCTGCATCAAGTATGGCCCCATTGTGTGGGGCAGGGCGACTGGTCGTTAAATAAGGCAAAGAAAAGCCCGGTGCGAGCACCGGGCAATGGTTGGGCCAGGCAGGCCGGAAATCTGGGGCATCAATGCTGGGAGGCAGCGTATTGGGCCGCAACACCTTCCAGGCCTTCGATGATGCTGTCGGAATACTTGCTGATCAGGAAAGGTACGGTGTTTTCGTTGTAGTTGCGCAGGGATTTCTCGATGTAACGCCATTTGGTGCCGATGGAGTTCAGCGCTGCACTGATCTCCGGAGTGTTCTGCTGGGCGGTGCTGAGATTGTCCAACTTGCTGGCGAATTCGCCTGCCAGCTCATCGATGGCGCGTTCTTCGCCGCCGCCGAAGAAGCTGGCGCCGACCGAGGCACTGCGTGAAGCATAGTCCAGCGCGATATTCTGCATCAGCAGGCTTTGCTCACGGCTCTTCTGCGTCAGCTGCGGTACGCTGAAACCGCTTTCTTGCTGAATCTTCTGATACAGCTCCTGACTAATGGCCATGATGCGTTGGTTGTTCTCTGCCAGATCGGCGACGGGTTGCAGGTCAGTGAAGCCCTGGCTGCGCATGGCGTCCATCAGTGTCTGGAGCCCGCTGCGGTAACTTTGCCAATTGGTTTGCAGCTGCGCGCGCAGCGCCTTGCTCGCATCCCCGGGCATTTCGCCCATGCCGTCCAGGTGCGATTGGCCTGCCTGCAGGGATTCGCCAATCATCCGCGCGTAGCGTTGATCGCCTTCCATGCCGTTGTACATGTAGAAGTCACCCAGGCTTTTTTGCGTTGCCAGGCGTAACTGGTGCAAGCGCAGCAGATCATCGGCCGGTGCGGCGCTGAGCAGGGGCGGGGAGAGCAGCGTAAAGAGAAAAACGAGCAGGGCGCTCAGGGGGAATGCAAGCGAACGGCGGCTCGACATTGGTGACTCCATGTGGCCCATCGTGGGGCTCGATTTGTTTTTGTATTGCCTTCAGGTGGCGCTGTGCCAGCTGAAAGTGAGACGACTGTACCCGGAGCGTAGCGATTTGGCTAGGCATCCGGGAGTGCCCGTATCAAGCAGTAAAACGCTCGCAATAGTGCGTTATTGACGCTGTTTATCGAAATCGGCTGGAGGCCACGAATGACCAGGCCTGCAGAAATCGTCGGGAAATCGACGAAAAGAGGCCAATTGACAAGCGCAGGGTTTTCCCTGAAGGTGTGCACACCCAAATCAAACGGGCGTATGAATTGAGCGTTTGCCTTGTTAGGCGCGCCATTACAGCCCGAATATCGCGTCGGTGGGTGTGTCGTACCGATTGGGGCTATGCTCGTGCGGCGCTGCCGCAGGCTAGCCTGCCGGTTGGCTCCGATGTGTACTGTTCAGCTTCCATACCGTGGAGATCAGTTGATGATTTACGAAGGTAAAGCCATCACGGTTAAGGCTCTTGAGAGTGGCATCGTCGAATTGAAGTTCGACCTCAAGGGTGAGTCCGTCAACAAATTCAACCGTCTTACCCTCAATGAGCTGCGCGCCTCCGTCGACGCGATCAAGGCTGACGGTTCGATCAAGGGCGTGATTGTCACCAGTGGCAAAGACGTGTTCATCGTCGGCGCCGATATCACCGAATTCGTCGACAACTTCAAACTGCCCGACGAAGAACTGGTGGCTGGCAACCTGGAAGCCAACAAGATCTTCAGTGATTTCGAAGACCTCGCCGTGCCGACCGTCGTCGCCATCAACGGCATCGCCCTGGGTGGCGGTTTCGAGATGTGCCTGGCCGGTGACTACCGTGTCATGAGCGATAGCGCCAAGATCGGCCTGCCAGAAGTCAAACTGGGCATCTACCCAGGCTTCGGCGGCACCGTGCGTCTGCCGCGCGTGATCGGTACCGACAACGCCGTCGAGTGGATTGCATCGGGCAAGGAAAACCGCGCCGAAGACGCCCTGAAAGTGGGCGCCGTCGATGCTGTGGTCAGTGCAGACAAGTTGCAGGCCGCCGCTCTGGATCTGGTCAAGCGCGCCATCTCCGGCGAGCTGGACTACAAGGCCAAGCGCCAGCCCAAGCTGGAAAAGCTCAAGCTCAACGCCATCGAGCAGATGATGTGCTTCGAGACCGCCAAGGGCTTCGTCGCTGGCCAGGCCGGCCCGAACTACCCGGCTCCGGTCGAGGCGATCAAGACCATTCAGAAAGCCGCCAACTTCGGCCGTGACAAGGCGCTGGAAGTTGAAGCTGCCGGCTTCGTCAAACTGGCCAAGACCTCGGTTGCCGAGAGCCTGATCGGCCTGTTCCTGAATGATCAGGAGCTGAAAAAGAAAGCCAAGCACCACGACGAAATCGCCCGCGACGTGAAACTGGCTGCCGTACTCGGCGCCGGCATCATGGGTGGTGGTATCGCCTACCAGTCGGCTTCCAAAGGTACGCCGATCCTGATGAAGGATATCCGTGAAGAGGGTATCCAGATGGGCTTGAACGAGGCTTCCAAGCTGCTCGGCAAGCGCGTCGAGAAGGGCCGCATGACCCCTGCGAAGATGGCTGAGGCCCTCAACGCCATCCGCCCGACCATGTCCTACGGTGATTTCGGTAACGTCGACATCGTCGTCGAAGCCGTGGTCGAGAACCCCAAGGTCAAGCAGATCGTGCTGGCAGAAGTGGAAGGCGTGGTGCGTGAAGACGCCATCCTGGCCTCCAACACCTCGACCATCTCCATCAGCCTGTTGGCCCAGGCGCTCAAGCGTCCGGAAAACTTCGTCGGCATGCACTTCTTCAACCCGGTGCACATGATGCCGCTGGTGGAAGTCATCCGTGGCGAGAAGTCCAGCGAAGTGGCCGTTGCCACCACCGTTGCCTACGCCAAGAAAATGGGCAAGAACCCGATCGTGGTCAACGACTGCCCGGGCTTCCTGGTCAACCGTGTACTGTTCCCGTACTTCGGCGGCTTCTCCAAGCTGCTGGGCTTCGGTGTCGACTTCGTGCGTATCGACAAGGTGATGGAGAAGTTCGGCTGGCCCATGGGCCCGGCATATCTCTCCGACGTGGTCGGTATCGACACCGGTCACCATGGCCGTGACGTGATGGCTGAAGGCTTCCCGGACCGTATGGCCGTGGAAGGCAAGACTGCCGTCGACGTGATGTATGACGCCAATCGCCTGGGTCAGAAGAACGGCAAGGGTTTCTACGCCTACGAGACCGACAAGCGCGGCAAGCCGAAGAAGGTCACTGACCCGGCTGCTTACGAGCTGCTCAAGTCCATCGTGGTCGAAGAGCGTGAAGTCACCGACGAGGACATCATCAATTTCATGATGATTCCGCTGTGCATGGAAACCGTTCGTTGCCTGGAAGACGGCATCGTCGACACCGCAGCCGAGGCCGACATGGGCCTGATCTACGGTATCGGCTTCCCTCCCTTCCGTGGCGGTGCGCTGCGCTACATCGACTCCATCGGTGTTGCTGAATTCGTCGCCCTGGCTGACAAGTATGCCGAGCTGGGCGCCCTGTACCACCCGACCGCAAAACTTCGCGAAATGGCCGCCAAGGGCCAGAAGTTCTTCGGTTAATCGTGCAGCGAACAGAGCGAGAGTAGAAATATGAGCCTGAATCCTAGAGATGCAGTGATCGTCGACTTCGGTCGTACCCCGATGGGTCGTTCCAAGGGCGGCATGCACCGCAATACCCGCGCCGAGACCATGTCCGCGCACCTGATCAGCAAGCTGCTGGAGCGTAATGCCAAGGTCGATCCGGCTGAAGTCGAGGACGTGATCTGGGGCTGCGTCAACCAGACCCTGGAGCAGGGTTGGAACATCGCGCGCATGGCGTCGCTGATGACCCAGATCCCGCACACCAGCGCCGGCCAGACCGTCAGCCGCCTGTGCGGTTCGTCCATGAGCGCACTGCACACTGCCGTGCAGGCGATCCAGACTGGTAACGGCGATGTATTCGTCGTCGGCGGTGTGGAGCACATGGGCCACGTCGGCATGATGCATGGCGTCGACCCGAACCCGCACCTGTCGCTGTACGCCGCCAAAGCGTCCGGCATGATGGGTCTGACCGCTGAAATGCTGGGCAAGATGCATGGCATCAGCCGTGAGCAGCAGGACGCCTTCGGTGAGCGTTCGCACCGTCTGGCGCACAAGGCCACCGTCGAAGGCAAGTTCAAGGATGAAATCATCCCGATGCAAGGCTACGACGAGAATGGTTTCCTGAAGATGTTCGATTTCGACGAAACCATTCGTCCGGAAACCACCCTTGAAAGCCTGGCTGCGCTGAAGCCTGCGTTCAACCCGAAAGGCGGCACCGTGACTGCAGGGACTTCCTCGCAGATCACCGACGGCGCTTCCTGCATGATCGTCATGAGCGCCCAGCGCGCCCAGGACCTGGGCATCCAGCCGATGGCCGTGGTTCGTGCCATGGCCGTTGCCGGTGTCGATCCGGCGATCATGGGCTACGGTCCGGTGCCGTCCACGCAGAAGGCGCTCAAGCGCGCTGGCCTGAGCATGGCTGACATCGACTTCGTCGAACTCAACGAAGCCTTCGCAGCCCAGGCCCTGCCTGTGCTGAAGGATCTGAAGCTGCTCGACAAGATGGAAGAGAAGGTCAACCTGCACGGCGGCGCGATCGCCCTGGGTCACCCCTTCGGTTGTTCCGGTGCCCGTATCTCCGGTACCCTGCTCAACGTCATGAAACAGAACGGCGGCACCTTTGGTGTCTCCACCATGTGTGTGGGCCTTGGCCAAGGCATCACCACCGTCTTCGAGCGCGTTTAAGCGCCAGCGGACAGAAACCGGGGCCTAGTGCCCCGGTTTTGCTTTTTACGGCTTTTTATTTCGGGAACCGCTCATGCAGTTGCAGCCAGGACTCTATCGCCACTACAAAGGCCCGCAGTACCGCGTATTCGGGGTGGCGCGCCATTCCGAGAACGAGGAAGAGGTTGTGGTTTACCAGGCCCTGTACGGCGAGTTCGGCCTGTGGGTGCGGCCGCTGAGCATGTTCTGTGAAGAGATCGAGGTGGACGGCAAGCGCGTTCCACGCTTTGCTTTGGTTCAGGCCGAAGTCAGCCCTATCGGCGCTTCACAAGCCTGACTGTGCAACCCCTGCGCTTGACCTTCGCTTGGTCGCCACTATATATAGCGGGGCCTTAGAACCTGTTCACGATCTGTTGCGCGTCGGCGCTACTGCGTTAAAAACAAGCTCGGACAGTGACTTGTCACTGAACGTCCGGAGGACGGCCCGAAGGGCGAGTGAAACGAGTAATGCAATTTTACCACTCGTAAACTCCGCTTCCTCGCTTGTTTTTGCGGGGCCGCCACCGGTTTGTATCACTCTAGCTCACGAGCTCGTGAGCAGGCTCATATGGCTCCCAGCCTTCTATATTTCGCAATTCAGGAATTTTCTGATCCATGGGCAAATCGCTGGTCATCGTGGAATCCCCGGCCAAGGCCAAGACCATCAACAAGTACCTGGGCAGCCAGTACGTGGTGAAGTCGAGCATCGGCCACATCCGTGACCTGCCTACCAGCGGCTCGGCAAGCGCCACCAAGGAGCCTGCCAAGCGTGGCAAGGCTGCCGCCGGTGAAGCGCCTGCGCTGTCGCCCAAGGAAAAGGCCAAGCGCCAGCTGTTCGCGCGCATGGGTGTCGACCCCGAGCACGGCTGGAAGGCCAAGTACGAGATCCTACCCGGCAAGGAAAAGGTGGTCGAAGAGCTGCGCCGCCTGGCCAAGGATGCTGACACCATCTATCTCGCAACCGACTTGGATCGCGAAGGGGAGGCCATCGCCTGGCACCTGCGCGAGTCCATCGGTGGTGATGACAGTCGCTATAAGCGCGTGGTGTTCAACGAGATCACCAAGAAGGCGATTCAGGATGCCTTCTCCAAGCCCGGTGAGCTGGACATCAACCGCGTTAACGCCCAGCAGGCACGCCGTTTCCTTGATCGTGTGGTGGGCTACATGGTCTCGCCGCTGCTGTGGGCCAAGATCGCCCGTGGCCTGTCTGCCGGTCGCGTGCAGTCGGTGGCGGTGAAGCTGGTCGTTGAGCGTGAAAAAGAAATTCGTGCCTTCGTCCCGGAAGAATACTGGGAAGTGCACGCTGATCTCGGCACTGCGAAGAACGCCAAGGTGCGCTTCGAAGTCGTTCGCGAAGACGGTTCGGCCTTCAAACCGGTCAACGAAGCGCAGGCCATGGTGGCGCTGGAGAAGCTCAAGGCTTCCAGCTACAGCGTGGTCAAGCGCGAAGATCGTCCGACTAGCAGCAAGCCGTCGGCGCCTTTCATCACGTCGACCCTGCAGCAGGCTGCGAGCAACCGTCTGGGCTTCGGCGTGAAGAAGACCATGATGATGGCTCAGCGTCTCTACGAGGCGGGTTACATCACCTATATGCGTACCGACTCGACCAACCTGTCGAACGACGCCGTAGAGATGGTTCGTGGCTTCATTGGCAGCGAGTACGGCGACAAGTACCTGCCGGGTAAGCCTAATCTGTATTCGAGCAAGGAAGGTGCCCAGGAAGCGCACGAAGCGATTCGTCCCTCTGACGTCAACTTGCGTCCGACCCAGCTCTCCGGCATGGAGCGTGATGCCGAGCGCCTGTATGACCTGATCTGGCGTCAGTTCGTAGCCTGCCAGATGCCGCCGGCCGAGTACCTGTCCACCAGCGTCACCGTGGCTGCCGGCAACTTCGAGCTGCGCGCCAAGGGCCGCATCCTCAAGTTCGACGGTTACACCCGCGTGCTGCCGCAGCAGAGCAAGCCGGGCGAGGACGACGTCCTGCCGGAAATGAAGGAAGGCGAGAGCCTCAAGCTGATTCAGCTCGACCCCAGCCAGCACTTCACCAAGCCGCCGGCGCGTTATTCCGAAGCGAGCCTGGTCAAGGAGCTGGAAAAACGCGGTATCGGCCGTCCGTCCACCTATGCAGCGATCATTTCCACCATCCAGGATCGCGGCTACGTCACGGTGCACAACCGTCGTTTCTATGCCGAGAAGATGGGCGACATCGTCACCGAGCGTCTCGACGAGAGCTTCGCCAACCTGATGGATTACAGCTTTACCGCCACCATGGAAGAGCATCTCGACGATGTGGCCCAGGGTGAGCGCGAGTGGAAGCATCTGCTCGACGAGTTCTACGGTGATTTCAAGAAGAAGCTCGAAGTGGCCGAGGCGGGTGAGGGCGGCATGCGTGCCAACCAGCCGACGCTGACCGACATCCCCTGCCGCGAGTGCGGCCGGCCGATGATGATCCGCACTGCCTCCACCGGCGTGTTCCTTGGTTGCTCCGGCTATGCGCTGCCGCCGAAGGAACGCTGCAAGGCCACCATCAACCTGGTGCCGGGCGACGAGATTGCTGCCGACGACGAGGGTGAGTCCGAGTCCCGCGTACTGCTTGGCAAGCATCGTTGCCCGATCTGCTCCACGGCCATGGATGCCTATCTGCTGGATGAAACCCGCAAGCTGCACATCTGTGGCAACAACCCGGATTGCACGGGTTACGAGATCGAGCAGGGTCAGTACCGCATCAAGGGTTATGAAGGGCCAAGTCTGGAGTGCGACAAGTGCGGCAGCCAGATGCAGCTCAAGACGGGCCGTTTCGGCAAGTTCTTCGGTTGCACCAATGCCAGCTGCAAGAACACCCGCAAGCTGCTCAAGAACGGCGAAGCGGCGCCGCCGAAGATGGACAAGGTGGAGATGCCCGAGCTCAAGTGCGAGAAGGTGGATGACACCTACGTGCTGCGTGACGGTGCATCGGGTCTGTTCCTCGCAGCCAGCCAGTTCCCCAAGAATCGTGAGACGCGTGCACCCCTGGTGCTGGAAATCGTTCCGCACAAGCATGAGATCGATCCCAAGTACCACTTCCTTTGCGATGCTCCACAAAAGGACCCGGATGGCCGCCCAGCAGTGATTCGCTACAGCCGCAAGACCAAGGAGCAGTACGTGCAGTCCGAGGTCGATGGCAAGCCGACTGGCTGGCGTGCGTTCTTCGATGGCGGTAAGTGGAAGGTCGAGGACAAGCGCTGATCTCTGCGCTCTGACGAGAAGCGCGTCTGCCTTGGTTAGACGCGCGTATCATGACCCGATCTGCTGTGGAGGTCGCCGCAATGGCCAAAGAAATCTATACCCGCACCAATCAGAAGATCTTCTTCGCCGGTATCGCCCTGGATAACTGGCGCAAGGCCGAGGCTTCCAGCGCGTTCAACGTGCAGGCGCTGGTGCAGGCCGAGCGTGAAGCTGCGCTGTTTCACCTGTACGGTGGGCTTCTTGGGGTGTGTCATGAGATCGCCGGTTACTACCGCATGAACAACGCAGCGCCTTCGCGTGTCGAGGCCTTCGTGCAGCAGGCGGTGCTCGACGGTTCACCCAGCCCTGAGCTGGCCGAGTTGGTCGAATTGGCGCAGCAGCGCGAAACCTGGCTGGCCGAGTTGCTGGCGGCCTATGCTGCGCTGTTCCAGCCGCCACGTGAGGAGCGCAAGGCCAAGGTCGATCCGTCCATGCCGTTGATCACCGCTGTCAGCGTCGGCGAAGAGCCGGCCGAGCTGGGCATCGATGATATCGATGCCTGGCGTCAGCAGCTCAAGGCTCTGGTGCTGCGTTTCCGCGAAGGCCTGAGCGAGTGCTGATTGGGTTTAACTGGACCAGTGGGCTGGGGACGATCCCGGCTGGCTGTTACAATGTCGTGTTTTTGCACAGAGACTGAGCCATGCCTACATCCTTCCTGGAAATCGTCGAACTGCCCGATGGGCGCATTGCCCTGCGTCGCGCAGAGGATGAAGAGGCGTTGGTGACCCTGGATTTCTCCGCTGATGCCAAGGCTTTCCTGCAGGGGCAACACATCGAGGTGGCCAAGGCCATGCTCAATGTTGGTGTGCAGATGGCTGGCCGAATGGCTGAGGGTGATTTCAGTGGTGAAGAAGAAGGCTCGCGCGTTCTCCACTGAGTTACTGCGTCTCAACGAAAAACGGGGCTCCATTGGAGCCCCGTTTTCATTTCCGCAAGCGAAGTCGTGGTCAGCTAACCCAGGCTGATGTTCAGGCTCTGCGCGCCACCTGTGTTGGCGGCCTGTGCAAGGCGCTGACGAGTGCTGCTCTCGACCGGATGCAACCAACTGATCACGGTATGGCTGCGACCCAGCTTGAGTGCTTCTTCGGCCAATTCCAGGGCATTCTGCCCTTGTCGCGGATGCAGCAGCAGGATTCGTTCACGGTTCAGCCCTGCATCGCGCAGCCAGCTTTGCGTGAGGCTGGCCGGTGGTGCCACCAGAGTCAGCCAGCGTGCGTCCTGATTCTGGCTCAGCTCTCGCAGAATCGGCGCCAGCAAGTGCAGGCAGTGCCCAGCGGCGCCACGTAGAGCCAGTTCGCTAAACGCCTGAGCATCCTCACTGCGAGAGATGTCATGGGCTGCGACCAGTGGCTCATTTGGCGTTCGGCCAAGAAACGCGTCGAAAAGGGGAAGTTGTGGGCGCTCGAACGACTGCTGCACGTACATGGTGTCTCCTCAGCGGCGGATTACACCGACGCTCAAACCTTCGATGACCAGATCCTGGTTTTCCAGGTCCACTTCGATCGGGGCGAACTCGGGGTTCTCGGCAATCAGCCAGACCTTATTGCCCTCGCGCTTGAAGCGTTTGACCGTCACTTCATCGTCGATACGGGCGACGACGATCTGGCCGTTACGGGCTTCACGGGTGGTGTGCACGGCGAGCAGATCGCCATCGAAAATGCCGATATCCTTCATGCTCATGCCGCGCACACGCAGCAGATAGTCGGCTTTGGGCTGAAAGAACGCAGGGTTGATCTGGCAGGATTCCTCGACATGTTGCTGAGCGAGGATCGGTGCGCCGGCAGCAACGCGGCCAATAACTGGAAGGCCTGCGTCTTCGTTCGCAGCGCCTGCCTCGAAGCCAGGAATGCGAATGCCGCGCGAAGCGCCTGGGGTCATTTCGATAGCCCCCTTGCGCGCAAGGGCCTTGAGGTGCTCTTCTGCTGCGTTGGGTGATTTGAACCCCAGTTCCTGAGCGATTTCCGCGCGGGTGGGTGGGTAGCCGTTGTCTTCCAGGCACCGTTTGATGAAGGCGAGAATCTCGGCTTGGCGTGGCGTCAGTTTCAGCATGGCTGGGCTCTGTCTTTTTATACAGTGACTGGGATTATATACAGTAAGCCGCTCTTGGCAACGCCCATTTTGCAGATGCCTGTCGTCCGGCTTGTTACCCATGCTGAGTAATCTGCGTCTCTGCTTGTTGTAAGCTGTGACCGGCCGGCCAAAAGACGGCTCATGCGGCTTGACAATTCAGTCGGATGAAACGTATGTTTCAAACAAGTGTTTGTCAGGTGGTAGGTCATGGCTCAGTCGGAAACCGTTGAACGCATTCTCGATGCTGCGGAACAGCTGTTCGCGGAAAAAGGCTTCGCTGAAACTTCATTGCGGCTGATCACCAGCAAGGCTGGGGTCAACCTGGCTGCCGTCAATTATCACTTCGGTTCGAAGAAGGCGCTGATTCAAGCGGTCTTCTCGCGCTTCCTTGGGCCTTTCTGTGCCAGCCTGGAAAAAGAACTCGATCGCCGTCAGGCCAAGTCTGACACCCAGGTTTCCCTGGAGGAGTTGCTCGAGCTTCTGGTCGAACAGGCTCTGGCCGTCAAGCCGCGCAGCGGCAACGATCTTTCCATCTTCATGCGCCTGCTCGGTTTGGCCTTCAGCCAGAGCCAGGGTCACCTGCGCAAATACCTGGAAGAGGTTTACGGCAAAGTTTTCCGTCGTTACATGCTGTTGGTACATGAGGCTGCGCCGCGTATTCCACCACTGGAGCTGTTCTGGCGTGTGCACTTCATGCTCGGTGCTGCGGCGTTCAGCATGTCTGGTATCAAGGCCTTGCGCGCGATGGCCGAGACCGATTTCGGCGTCAACACCTCGATCGAGCAGGTGATGCGGATGATGGTGCCATTCCTCGCCGCCGGTATGCGTTCGGAAACCGGGGTCAACGATCCTGCGTTAGCCGGCGCACAACTCAAGCCCCGGACCAAGACGCCAAGCGCTGCCCCCAAGGTTTGACCGGGCGGCAGGTGGGCTTGGCTTCGTCCTTCGGCTAAGCTAGCGGCCCATGTCCGATCTTGATTTACTCCACATCTCCATTGCTGATCAGGCGCTTTACGGCTTCAGTGCTGGGCGGCTGCTAGCGTGTTTTCCTGTATCCACCGCACGCAACGGCGCAGGTGAGCGTAATGGCTCGGGTTGCACGCCGCGCGGGCTGCATCAAGTGCGCGCGAAGATCGGCGCCGGTCTGCCTCTGGCGGCCGTGTTGCGCGGGCGTCGCTGGACAGGTGAGGTATGGTCGCCGCAACTGCACGAGCAATTTCCCGGCCGTGACTGGATCCTTACCCGCATTCTCTGGTTGAGCGGTCTCGAGTCGGGGCGCAATCGCCTGGGCGAGGTCGATACCTTCCGTCGCTACATCTATCTTCACGGCACCCCGGACACGGAACCCATGGGCGAGCCGTTGTCCCATGGCTGCATCCGTTTGCGCAACGCCGACATGCTGGCGCTTTTTGATCGCGTGCCGCCGCACTGCAGGGTGCGTATCGACGAAGCACCCTGCCCGCAGTGGGGCACAGGCCAAGATTTCACGTAAGGAATAGGTTTATGCAAGGCTCTTTGATGATGGACATCGCCGGCACCTGGCTGACCGCCGAGGATCGCCAGATGCTGCGCCAGCCCGAGGTGGGCGGCTTGATCATTTTCGCCCGCAACATCGAATCGCCGCGTCAGGTGCGCGAGTTGTGCCAGAGCATTCGTGCCGTGCGCCCGGACCTGCTGCTGGCCGTGGACCAGGAGGGCGGCCGGGTGCAGCGTCTGCGCCAGGGCTTTCTGCGTCTGCCGGCGATGCGCGCGATCGCCGACAACGACAATGCCGAAGTGCTTGCCGAGCATTGCGGCTGGCTGATGGCGACCGAGGTGCTGGCCGTTGGGCTGGATCTCAGCTTCGCTCCGGTCCTCGATCTCGACCATCAGCGCAGTCCGGTGGTCGGCAGTCGCGCCTTCGAGGGCGACCCGCAGCGGGCAACCACGCTGGCTGCTGCGTTCATCCGCGGCATGCACCAGGCGGGTATGGCAGCGACCGGCAAGCATTTCCCCGGGCATGGCTGGGCCGAGGCGGACTCTCACGTGGCCATTCCGGTCGACGAGCGCAGCCTCGATGAGATTCGCGCCTGTGACATGCAGCCGTTCAAGCGTCTGGCTGGCGAGCTCGATGCGGTGATGCCGGCGCATGTCATCTATCCGCAGGTCGATGAGCAGCCGGCGGGTTTCTCTCGTCGCTGGCTGCAGGACATCCTGCGCGGCGAGCTGGGCTTCGACGGCGTGATCTTCAGTGACGACCTGTCCATGGCCGGTGCGCACGTGGTCGGCGATGCCGGCAAGCGTATCGAGGCGGCGCTCGCTGCTGGCTGTGACATGGGCCTGGTGTGCAATGATCGGGGCTCGGCGGAACTGGCGCTCAGCGCATTGCAGCGCTTGCAGGTCACCCCGGCCGAGCGACTGCAGCGCATGCGTGGGCGCGGCCACGCGTGCACCGATTATCGTCAGGCGCCGCGTTGGTCTGCGGCGGTGGCTGCGCTCAGAGCGGCGCAGCTGATTGACTGAGGCGGAGAGGCGTAAGCGGCCCGCTTACAGCGGGCTGATGCGCACCAGGGCGCCGAGGCTGCCGTGATCGAGGTAGGTCAGGCTGTTGTCTTTCAGGCGTTGGGCGACTTTCATGTGTTCGCTGCTTTCCAGCAGGCCGTCGGCACTGAAGCGGTTGATCCACAGTTCCAGGTCCAGATCGGCGAAGCGATCCTGGGTGAAGGCGAGGGTGCCTTCGACCGGGTAGTGGCCGAGGTGCGCATCGCCGCTGTTGACGGCTACGCGGCTGGGCGAGGTGCTCAGTGTCTGACTCCAGGCCTTGTGCAGCAGAACCTCATAGCCATTACCCGAGTTGAGCTTGGCTGCTTCGCTGTCGAGGCTTGTGGGGCGCTCGCTGCCGGCGATTGGCAGGGCGGTGCCGGCCCAATCGTCGGGGGCGATCTTCGGCGCGATCACCGCGTCACCGGCCTGGCGGAATACCAGCAGTTCCACCTGATACAGACGTTCGGCGAAAGCGCTCGGGGCGAGCAGGCAGAGCAGCAGGGCGATCAGGTGCAATGGGCGCATGTAGGAGTCCTTCAGGTGGTGGGCGCGAGGCGCTCGAGCAGGGCTTCCAGGGTATTGAAGCGCTCTTCCGCGCGCTCCATGGGCACCTGGATCTTGAAGACGGTGGCGCCTTCGAACTTGTAGCGTTTCGGTTGGGTCTGGATCAGCTTGATCAGCGTCAGCGGGTCGACGCAGGTCTCTGCTGCGAATTCGATGCGGCCGCCCTGTGGTCCGGCGTCGACCTTGGTAATACCCAGCTTCTCTGCCTGCAGCTTGAGCAGGGTCAGGCGCATCAGATTTTTGGTTGGCTCCGGCAACAGGCCGAAGCGGTCGATCATCTCAACCTGCAGCTCCTTCAGGCCATCCTCGTCGCTGGCGTTGGCGATGCGCTTGTAGAGAATCAGGCGGGCGTGCACGTCGGGCAGGTAGTCTTCGGGGATCAGCGCCGGTACGCGCAGGTTGATCTCCGGGCCGCCGCCCAGCGGCTGGTCGAGGTTCGGCTGCTCGCCTTTCTGGATGGCCTTGACCGCGCGTTCGAGCATTTCCATGTACAAGGTGAAGCCGACGGCCTGAATCTGTCCGCTCTGGCCGTCACCGAGCAGTTCGCCGGCGCCGCGGATTTCCAGGTCGTGGGTGGCCAGGACGAAGCCCGCGCCGAGATCTTGGGCGTTGGCGATGGCCTCCAGGCGTTTCTCAGCGTCTGTGGTCATCTGCTTGCGCGGCGGGGTGAGCAGGTAGGCGTAGGCTTGGTGGTGGCTACGGCCGACACGGCCACGCAGCTGGTGCAGCTGGGCCAGACCGAACTTGTCGGCGCGGTCGATGATGATGGTGTTGGCGCTGGGCACGTCGATGCCAGTCTCGATGATGGTCGAGGCCACCAGTACGTTGAAGCGCTTGTGGTAGAAGTCGCTCATCACCTGTTCGAGATCGCGTTCGCGCATCTGCCCATGGCCGATGCCGATACGTGCCTCGGGGACCAGTTCGGCGAGGTCAGCGGCGCATTTCTCGATGGTCTTCACGTCGTTGTGCAGGTAGTACACCTGGCCACCGCGCAGCAGTTCGCGCAGCAGCGCTTCCTTGATGGTCGGCTTGTTGGCTTCCATGACGAAGGTGCGCACCGACAGGCGCCGCGCCGGCGGGGTGGCGATGATCGACAGGTCGCGCATGCCGGCCACGGCCATGTTCAGGGTGCGCGGGATGGGCGTGGCGGTCAGGGTGAGAATATCCACCTCGCTGCGCAGGGCCTTGAGCTGCTCCTTCTGGCGCACGCCGAAGCGGTGTTCCTCGTCGATGATGGCCAAGCCGAGGTTTTGGAACTTGACGTCATCCTGCAGCAGCTTGTGCGTGCCGATGACGATATCCACCTTGCCTTCGGCCAGTTGCTGCACGGCGTCGCCGACTTCCTTGACGCTCTTGAAGCGGCTCATCACCTCGACCTTCACCGGCCAATCGGCGAAGCGGTCGCGGAAGCTGTTGTAGTGCTGCTGGGCGAGCAGGGTGGTGGGCACCAGCACGGCGACCTGCTTGCCGCTGTGTACGGCGATGAAGGCGGCGCGCATGGCCACTTCGGTCTTGCCGAAGCCGACGTCGCCGCAAACCAGGCGATCCATCGGCTTGCCGGCCAGCATGTCGCTGCGCACGGCGTCGATGGCGGCCTGCTGGTCCGGGGTTTCCTCGAAGGGGAAGCCGGCGCTGAAGGTGGCGTAATCCAGCGCCGGGTCCTGGAAGGCGAAGCCTTCGCGGGCGGCGCGGCGGGCGTAGATATCGAGCAGCTCGGCGGCAACATCACGCACCTGCTCGGCTGCCTTGCGCTTGGCCTTCTGCCAGGCTTCCGAGCCGAGGCGGTGCAGCGGCGCAAGAGCATCGTCGCTGCCGGTGTAGCGGGCAATCAGGTGCAGGCTGGCCACCGGCACGTAGAGTTTGGCTTCGTCGGCGTACTGCAGGGCGAGGAATTCGGCGGCCTGGCCATCGAACTCCATGGTCACCAGGCCCAGGTAGCGGCCGACGCCGTGATCGATATGCACCACCGGTGCGCCCTCGCGCAGCTCGGTGAGGTTCTTGATCACGTTGTCGCCGCCTTCGCGGCCTTTCTCGCGGCGCCGGCGCTGCATGACGCGCTGGCCGAACAGCGGGCTCTCGGCGATCAGCGCCAGGTCGTCGAGCAGCAGCCCTTCGTCCAATGGTGCGATGCAGATGTTCAGGCGCTCGCTGCTGGCAACGAAGGCTGGCCAACCCTCGACTTCCTTGGGCTTGAGCTTGAGGCGAGCCAGCAGCTCCAGCAGCACTTCGCGGCGCCCGGCCGATTCGGCGCAGAACAGCACACGGCCTGGATATTCTTCGATAAAGCGGCGCAGCGCTGCCAGCGGCTCGCCGGCCTTGGCCTGGATCGCCAGGTCGGGCAGGGCGCGGGCGTCGAAGCGGGTCTGGCCGACGCCAGGCTCGATATCGTCCTGATTGACCACCACCCGCGGCCAGCTCTTCAGGCGGGCGAAACAGTCCTCCACCGGCAGGAAGATGTCGGCAGGCGGTAGCAATGGCCGCTCTGGATCAACTCGGCGATCCTCATAGCGGCTACGCGCATCTGTCCAAAATTGCTCGGCGGCTTTTTCGATACCGGGCAGGGAAAATACCTGGGTGTCGCCCGGCAGGTAGTCGAACAGGGTGTCCGTCTCTTCGAAGAACAGCGGCAGGTAGTACTCGATGCCTGCTGGGGTGATGCCGGTGGAAAGGTCCTGATAGATCGGGCAGCGACGGAAATCCACGTCGAAGCGCTCGCGAAAGCGCCCGCGGAAATCGGTGACGGCTTTCTTTTCCAGCGGAAACTCACGCGCTGGCAGCAGGCGGATCGACTCGACCTTGTCCACCGAGCGCTGGGTTTCGGGGTCGAAGGTGCGTAGGGTTTCGATTTCGTCGTCGAACAGGTCGATACGGTAGGGCGTGTCGCTGCCCATCGGGAAGAGGTCGATCAGCGCGCCGCGCACGGCGAATTCACCGTGCTCGTACACCGTATCTACGCAGCGGTAGCCGGCGGCCTCCAGGCGCGTGCGCGTCTGCTCCACATCGAGTTTCTGGCCGACATCCAGCACCAGGCTGCTGCCCAGCAGGAAGCGCTTCGGTGCGAGGCGGTGTAGGGCTGTGGTGATCGGCACTACGAGGATGCCGCGGCTCAGCTGCGGTAGACGATAGAGCGCTGCGATACGCTGCGAAATGATGTCCTGGTGCGGCGAAAACACATCGTAGGGCAGGGTTTCCCAGTCGGGGAAGTGCAGCACTGGCAGGTCGGGGGCGAAGAACGCCAGCTCTTCCTGTAGCCGCTCGGCGCTCTGGCTGCCTTCGGTGAGCACCAGGGTGAAGCGTCCAGCGTCGCTGGCCGCTTCTGCGATGGTCAGGGACAGGGCGGCCCCGGGCAGGTTGCCCCACTGTTGTTTGCCGGCGCTGGCCGGTAGAGACGGAAGACGCAGTACGGACACGGGCGGCTCACGGTCGTGACGAAAGGCCGGGAATTGTAGCGGGGCTTGCTGGTCAATGTCAGTCGCGACAGGCGCGCATTGCTCATGCTCGCGCGCACCGTCATAATGTAGCCCCTTTTTTCAGCCCCTACATGTGGAAGGTACTGCCCGTGACTCAGAAGCCCGACCAGTGTCTCGGTGAATGGATCGATCGTGAAGCCCTCGCGGAAGCGATGATTCCGCTGATTGGTCAGCTCTATCGCAACAACAATGTGGTGACCTCGATCTACGGCCGTGGCCTGATCAATCGTTCGGTCATCGACATCCTCAAGGCTCACCGTTTTGCCCGTCACCGCCTGGCTGAAGAAGCCGAGCTGTCGGTGCACGACACCTTCCCCATGCTCAAGGCCATGAGCGAGCTCAAGCTGGGCGCTGCCTCGGTTGATCTGGGCAAGCTGGTTGCCAAGTTCAAGGCCGAAGGCGCTGGTCGCGGCGTCGAGCAGTTCGTCAAGGACGAGCTGGCCGATGTGGTCGGCAAGCAGAACGGCGCTGGTCGTGAAGGTACCGACGTTGTGCTGTATGGCTTCGGTCGTATCGGCCGCCTGCTGGCGCGCATCCTTATCGAGAAGACCGGTGGTGGTGATGGCCTGCGTCTGCGCGCCATCGTCGTGCGCAAGGGTGCCAGTAACGATCTGGTCAAGCGTGCCAGCCTGCTGCGTCGTGACTCGGTGCACGGCAAGTTCAACGGCACCATCACCATCGATGAAGAGAACAACACCCTGACGGCCAACGGCAACCTGATCCAGGTGATCTACGCCAAGGATCCGAAGGAAGTCGACTACACCCAGTACGGCATCAAGAACGCGCTGCTGGTGGATAACACTGGTGTGTGGCGTGATGCCGAGGGTCTGGGTCAGCACCTGGCTTGCCCTGGCGTCGATCGCGTCGTGCTCACCGCGCCTGGCAAGGGCGCGCTGAAGAATATCGTGCACGGCATCAACCACAGCGAAATCACCGCTGAGGACAAGATCATCTCCGCTGCGTCCTGCACCACCAACGCCATCGTGCCGGTGCTCAAGGCGGTCAATGATCAGTACGGCATCGTCAATGGTCACGTCGAGACCGTTCACTCGTACACCAACGACCAGAACCTGATCGACAACTTCCATAAAGGCAGTCGTCGTGGTCGCAGCGCCGCGCTGAACATGGTCATCACCGAAACCGGCGCGGCTACCGCTGCTGCCAAGGCGCTGCCTGTGCTCAAGGGCAAGCTGACCGGCAATGCCATTCGTGTGCCGACGCCGAACGTGTCCATGGCCATTCTCAATCTGAACCTGGAGAAGGCCACCACGCGCGAAGAAATCAACGAGTACCTGCGCCAGATGGCCATGCACTCGGATCTGCAGAAGCAGATCGACTTCGTCAGCTCGCAGGAAGTGGTATCGACCGACTTCGTCGGCTCGCGTCACGCCGGTGTAGTGGATGCCGAAGCCACCATCGCCAACGATAACCGCGTTGTACTGTACGTCTGGTACGACAACGAGTTCGGTTACAGCTGCCAGGTGGTGCGCGTGATGGAAGACATGGCCGGGGTCAATCCGCCAGCCTTCCCGCGTTAAGCGTCAGGGTCAAAAAACGGGAGCTTCGGCTCCCGTTTTTTTATGCCTGAAATCTGCCCTGGCGAAGTTGTCGAGTTGATCTCGAGCAGTATCGAGTTTGTTGCGCCCTGTTACCGAAAGGCCAAAAAAAGCAAGCGCTTGGGTGGTCAGTGCCGGGGGGCGTCTTTATAATCAAGCGGATTTTTTACCCAGGTTTGGCGCCTTCCTCCACGCCCATATCGTATTGGCGTGGTCGGGTCTATTAGACCTTCGGTAGCGCCGCCTGTCCTATAAAAAGCTTTCTAAATCAGTGGTTAGGCAAACCTATGATCAAACTAAAGCATGGGCTTGATTTGCCCATAACGGGTGCGCCGGCACAGCGTATCGAGGCCGCCAGGCCCGTACGCAGTGTCGCTGTCATCGGCTTCGACTATCACGGGATGAAGCCGACGATGGAAGTGCAGGTCGGTGACCGGGTTAAGCTCGGTCAATTGCTGTTTACCGACAAGAAGACACCCGGCGTGCGCTATACCGCTCCCGCTGGTGGCGTGATCAGCGCCATCCATCGTGGTGAGAAGCGTGTCCTGCAATCCGTGGTCATCGACATTGATGGCGACGAGCAGGAGACCTTCGCTCAATATGCTGCCGACCAGCTGGATTCGCTGACTGACGAGCAGGTTCGCGAAAACCTGCAGCAGTCTGGCCTTTGGACCGCTCTGCGTACGCGTCCGTTCAGCAAGGTGCCGGCGCTCGATGCCGTACCGAGTTCGATCTTCGTGACCGCAGTCGACACGCATCCGCTCGCCGCCGATCCTGCTGTGATCATCGGTGAATATGCCGCTGATTTCGAAAATGGCCTCAAGGTTCTCGGTAACCTGGCCAAGATCTTCCTGTGCAAGGCCGACGGCGCCAATCTGCCTGGCGAGAAACTGGCCAAGGTACAGAGCGAAGCCTTTGCTGGCCCACATCCGGCAGGTCTGCCGGGGACTCACATCCACTTCCTCGACCCGGTCAGCATCGGCAAGAGCGTCTGGCAGATCGGTTACCAGGACGTGATCGCGGTGGGCAAGCTGTTCACCACTGGCCAGCTGTTCGTCGAGCGCGTGGTAGCACTCGGCGGCCCGGTTGCCGAAAAGCCGCGTCTGCTGCGCACCCGCCTGGGCGCCAACCTGGAAGAACTCACCGCTGGTGAGCTCAAACCAGGTTTCAATCGTGTGATTTCCGGCTCGGTGTTCGGCGGTCGTACCGCTCAGGGTGCCTTCGCCTTCCTCGGTCGTTACCACAACCAGGTGTCCTGCCTGGTGGAAGGCAATGACCGCGAGATGATGCATTACCTGCGTGCCGGGGTTAACAAACACTCGGTACTGAACGTGTTCGTCTCCAAGCTGGCCAGCGCCAAGCTGTTCAACTTCACCACCACCACCAACGGCAGCCCGCGTGCCATGGTGCCGGTGGGCAACTACGAAGCCGTGATGCCGCTGGATATCCTGCCGACTCAACTGCTGCGCTATCTGATCGTTGGCGACACCGAGATGGCTCAGAAACTGGGTTGCCTGGAGCTCGACGAAGAAGATCTGGCGCTGTGCACCTACGTGTGCGCTGGCAAGTATGAATATGGCCCGATCCTGCGGGACAACCTCACCCGCATCGAGAAGGAGGGTTAATCCGTGGGCATTCGTGCATTCCTCGACAAGATCGAGCACAACTTCGAAAAGGGCGGCAAGTACGAGAAGTGGTATGCCCTCTACGAGGCCATCGACACCTTCTTCTATCGTCCCGGCAGCGTGACCAAGACCACTGCTCACGTGCGTGATGGCATCGACCTCAAACGCATGATGATCACCGTGTGGCTGTGCACCTTCCCGGCGATGTTCTTCGGCATGTGGAACACCGGCTACCAGGCCAACCTGATCTTCGCTCAGAGCCCCGAGCTGCTGGCGAGCCAGGAAGGCTGGCGCTTCGCTCTGATCGGCTCGCTGGCCGGTTTCGATCCGAACAGCCTGTGGGACAACTTCATTCAGGGCGCGGCTTATTTCCTGCCTGTCTACGCGGTGACCTTCATCGTCGGCGGCTTCTGGGAAGTACTGTTCGCCTCGATCCGCAAGCATGAAGTCAACGAAGGCTTCTTCGTCACTTCCGTGTTGTTCGCCCTGATTCTGCCGCCGAGCATTCCGCTCTGGCAGGTCGCCCTGGGCATCAGCTTCGGTGTGGTGATCGGCAAGGAAGTGTTTGGTGGTACCGGCAAGAACTTCCTCAACCCGGCTCTGACCGGCCGCGCATTCCTGTTCTTCGCCTATCCGGCGCAGATGTCGGGTGATGCGGTCTGGACTGCGGTCGACGGCTTCGCTGGCGCCACTTCGCTGAGCCTGGCGGCTTCCGGCGGCATCGAGAACGTGATCAACAACGGCATCACCTGGATGGACGCTTTCTTCGGCACCATTCATGGTTCGATGGGTGAAACCAGTACTCTGGCCATCGCCATCGGCGGCCTGGTTCTGCTGGTCACCAAGATCGCTTCCTGGCGCATCGTCGCTGGCGTGATGCTGGGCATGATCGGTCTGAGCCTGCTGTTCAACACGATTGGCTCTGCCTCCAACCCGATGTTCGCCATGCCCTGGTACTGGCATCTGGTGGTGGGCGGCTTCGCCTTCGGCATGTTCTTCATGGCCACCGACCCGGTGTCGGCCTCCATGACCAACACCGGCAAGTGGATCTTCGGCGCCCTGATCGGCGTGATGGTCGTACTGATCCGTGTGGTCAACCCGGCCTTCCCTGAGGGCATGATGCTGGCGATTCTGTTCGCCAACCTGTTTGCACCGCTGATCGACCACTTCGTCGTTCAAGCCAATATCAAGCGGAGGCTGGCGCGCAATGTCTAGTCAAAAAGAATCCACCGTCCGCACGCTGACGGTGGCCGTGCTGGTGTGCCTGGTGTGCTCGGTGTTCGTCGCCGGCGCTGCCGTGGCACTGAAGCCGACCCAGGTTGAAAACCGTCTGCTGGACAAGCAGCGCAGCATCCTGTCCATTGCCGGCCTGGGTGAGGCAGGCATGTCCGGTGCCAGGGTCAAGGAAGTGTTCGACAGCACCGTCACTGCCAAGCTGGTGGACCTGGAGAGCGGCAAGTTCTCCGATGCGTTCGATCCGCTCACCTTCGACCCGCTGAAGGCCGCCAAGGACCCGAAAACCTCCGATGCTCTGAAGGGCAGCGAAGACATCGCCGGGATCAAGCGTCAGGAGCGTTACACCACCGTTTACCTGGTGGAGAAGGACGGCGAAATGGAAACCCTGATCCTGCCGGTGCGTGGTTATGGCCTGTGGTCGACCCTGCACGGCTTTATAGCGGTGAAAGGGGATCTGAACACCGTCGTGGGCATGGGCTTCTACCAGCATGGCGAGACCCCCGGCCTCGGCGGCGAGGTGGACAATCCGAAATGGAAAGGCCAATGGCCCGGCAAGACCCTGTTCGATGAAAACGGCAAACTCGCCGTACAGATCGTCAAGGGCGGTGTCGATCCGCAGAGCCCGCAAGCTACTCACCAAGTCGACGGCCTGGCCGGCGCCACTCTGACCAGCGTCGGTGTGGACAAGCTGCTGAAGTTCTGGCTCGGCCAGAACGGCTTCGGCCCGTTTATCGCTAACCTGCGTGCAGGGGAGGCTTGATCATGTCGCAGCCGACTATTAAAGAAGTCCTGCTCAACCCGATCTTCAACAACAACCCCATTGGCCTGCAGATCCTCGGTATCTGCTCGGCCCTGGCGGTCACGTCCAATCTGCAGACCGCGCTGGTGATGTCCGCCGCGCTGACGCTGGTGACCGGTTTCTCCAACCTGTTCATCTCGATGATCCGCAGCCAGATTCCAGGCTCGATCCGCATGATCGTGCAGATGGTGATCATTGCCTCGCTGGTGATCGTGGTCGATCAGGTGCTCAAGGCTTATGCCTTTAGCCTGTCCAAGCAGCTGTCGGTGTTCGTCGGCCTGATCATCACCAACTGCATCGTGATGGGGCGTGCCGAAGCCTTCGCCATGCAGAACCCGCCCGTGCTGTCGTTCTTCGACGGCATCGGTAACGGTCTGGGCTACAGCGCCATGCTGATCGCTCTGGGCATCATTCGCGAGTTGTTCGGTGCGGGCAAACTGATGGGTTACGAGGTCTTCTCGGTGGTCAACGATGGTGGCTGGTACCAGCCCAACGGCATGCTGCTGCTGCCGCCTTCGGCGTTCTTCCTGATCGGCCTGTTCATCTGGGCAATCCGTAGCTGGAAGAAGGATCAGGTCGAGGCCAATGCCTACAAGATGGCACCTCAGGTATCCAGCAAGGAGGCCTACTAATGGAGCACTATCTCAGTCTGCTGGCCAAGGCCGTGTTCGTCGAGAACATGGCGCTGGCCTTCTTCCTCGGCATGTGTACCTTCATCGCCATCTCCAAGAAGGTCGAGACTGCAATCGGTCTGGGCATCGCGGTGATCGTGGTACAGGTCATCACGGTACCGGCGAACAACCTGATCTACACCTACCTGCTCAAGGATGGCGCGCTGGCATGGGCTGGTCTGCCTGAGGTCGACCTCAGCTTCCTGGGGCTGCTCAGCTACATCGGCGTGATCGCGGCCATCGTGCAGATCCTCGAGATGCTGCTGGATAAATACGTACCGGCGCTATACAACGCGCTGGGTGTATTCCTGCCGCTGATCACCGTGAACTGCGCCATCATGGGCGGCACCCTGTTCATGGTCGAGCGTGACTACAACCTGGCCGAAAGTACCGTGTACGGCTTTGGTTCGGGTCTGTCCTGGGCGCTGGCGATCGCTGCGCTGGCCGGCATCCGCGAGAAACTCAAGTACAGCGATGTACCGGCTGGCCTGCAGGGTCTGGGCATTACCTTCATCACCATCGGTCTGATGTCGCTGGGCTTCATGTCCTTCTCCGGCGTGCAGCTGTAAGGAAAGGATGAACAGATGAATTACGAAATCTTCCTCGCCATCGGCATGTTTACCGCTATCGTCCTGGCGCTGGTGGTGGTAATTCTCGCTGCCCGCGCCAAGCTGGTTTCCAGCGGCGACGTGAGCATCGAGATCAACGGCGAAAAAACCATTGTGGTACCGGCTGGCGGCAAGCTGCTGCAAACCCTGGCCAACCACAACATCTTCCTGTCTTCCGCTTGCGGCGGCGGCGGTACCTGCGCCCAGTGCAAGTGCATCGTGGAAAGCGGTGGTGGCGAGATGCTGTCCACCGAAGAGTCGCACTTCACCAAGCGTGAGGCCCGTGAGGGCTGGCGCCTGTCCTGCCAGACGCCGGTCAAGCAGGACATGAAGATCGAAGTGCCTGAAGAGGTCTTCGGCGTCAAGAAGTGGGAGTGCACCGTCGAATCCAACCCGAACGTCGCCACCTTCATCAAGGAGCTGACGCTGAAGCTGCCGGAAGGTGAGAACGTCGACTTCCGCGCCGGTGGTTATGTGCAGCTGGAATGCCCGCCGCACACCGTGTACTACAAGGACTTCGACATTCAGGAGGAGTATCGCGGCGACTGGGACAAGTTCAACCAGTGGAAGTACGTGTCCAAGGTCGACGAGACCGTGATCCGTGCCTATTCCATGGCCAACTACCCGGAAGAGCGCGGTCTGGTGAAGTTCAACATCCGTATCGCCTCGCCGCCCCCCGGCAAGGACGATCTGCCGCCGGGCAAGATGTCTTCCTACGTGTTCAGCCTCAAGCCGGGCGACAAGATCACCGTGTACGGCCCCTTCGGTGAGTTCTTCGCCAAGGACACCGACGCCGAGATGGTCTTCATCGGTGGTGGTGCCGGCATGGCGCCGATGCGTTCGCACATCTTCGACCAGCTCAAGCGACTGAAATCCAAGCGCAAGATCAGCTTCTGGTACGGTGCGCGCTCCATGCGCGAGTCGTTCTACAACGAAGAGTACGATCAGTTGGCCGCGGAAAACCCGAACTTCGAATGGCACCTGGCGCTGTCCGACCCGCAGCCGGAAGACAACTGGACCGGTCTCAAGGGCTTCATTCACAACGTGCTGTACGAGAACTACCTGAAGGACCACCCGGCTCCTGAGGATTGCGAGTTCTACATGTGCGGCCCACCCATGATGAACGCCGCAGTGATCAAGATGCTTACCGACCTGGGCGTCGAGCCGGAGAACATCCTCCTCGACGACTTCGGCGGCTAACGCATGAGGTCTGCTGTACTCCAGCCCGTTATCGCTGTCGCCCTGGCGGCAGCCCTAACGGGCTGCTTGCATTCTGAACGGATCGAAGAGTTCGGTGGCCCGACCATGGGCAGCACCTATTCGATCAAATACGTCCGCAGTGAAGGTGTCGCGCCGCAAGCCGAACTCAAGGCCGCGACCGAGGCGATCCTCGCCGAGATCGATCTGCAGATGTCCACTTATCGCGATGATTCGCTGATCGAGCAGTTCAACCGGGCGCCGGCTGGTACCTGCCAGGCCATGCCCAAGGGCGTGCTGGATCTCGTGCGTGCCGGCAATCGCCTGCACGAGGAGAGTCAGGGCTACTTCGACCTGACGCTGGAGCCGTTGCTCGACCTCTGGGGTTTCGGACCCAAAGGGCAGGGCGAGGCCGTGCCGGACGCTGAACGCCTGGCTGAAGTGCGCCAGCGGGTCGGTCAACAGCACCTGAGCATCGAAGGCGAGCAGCTGTGCAAGGACGTCGACGTGGAAGTCGACTTCAACAGCATCGCTGCCGGTTACGCTGTCGATCAGATCGTCGCGCGTCTGGGCGAGCTGGGCGTTACCAGTTATCTGGTCGAGGCCACCGGCGAGCTCAAGGCGGCAGGCTTCAAGCCCGATGGCAGCCACTGGCGTATCGGCCTGGAGGCGCCGCGTAATGATCAGCGCGTCGCTCAGCGCATCCTGCAGCTCGATGGTTACGGTATTTCCACCTCTGGTGACTATCGCAACTACTTCGAAGAGAACGGCCAACGCTATTCGCACACGCTCGATCCGCTGACCGGCAAACCGGTCAATCACAAACTGGCAGCTGTCACGGTGGCCGATCCATTGACCTTGCGCGCCGATGGCTTGTCTACTCTATTGATGGTGCTGGGGCCGGATGCCGGCATGGCCTTCGCCGAGCGCAACGGTATCGCGGCGTTTTTCGTGACGCGTGAGGGCGAGGGCTTCGTCACACAGGGCACGACCGCATTCGAGCAGCTATTCGCTGCAGGAGATAAGCAATGACGTTTCTGGTGGTATTTCTGACCATGATCCTGGTCGTCGGCATGATGGCCGTCGGCGTGATCATGGGGCGCAAACCCATCGCCGGCTCCTGCGGTGGCATCGCCAATCTGGGTATCGAGAAAGAGTGCTCGATCTGTGGTGGTAGCCGTGAGAAGTGCGAAGAGGTCAATCGCGACAACGGCGAAGCGCCCAACACCGACCTGGCTTACGACGCGAGCAAGCGCTAAGCCAGGCGGCATGCTTTGATAGCCGGCAGCTGTAATCCACTGCCGGCCCTGCCGAGGGTGCGCCACAAGCGCTCCGGCCTGATCTGAAGGAGTAAACATGGCGGTCTACAACTACGATGTGGTGGTGCTGGGCTCCGGCCCGGCGGGCGAGGGCGCGGCAATGAACGCGGCCAAGGCCGGGCGCAAGGTGGCCGTGGTGGACAACCGTCCGCTGGTCGGTGGCAACTGTACCCACCTCGGCACCATCCCCTCCAAGGCGCTGCGCCACTCGGTGCGGCAGATCATGCAGTTCAACACCAATCCGATGTTTCGCCAGATTGGCGAGCCGCGCTGGTTCTCCTTCCCCGATGTGCTGAAAAGCGCCGAGAAGGTGATCGCCAAGCAAGTCACTTCGCGCACGGGCTACTACGCGCGCAACCGCATCGACACCTATTTCGGAACAGCCAGCTTCGCCGACGAGCAGACGATCGAAGTGGTCTGCCTCAATGGCGTAGTGGAAAAGCTTGTGGCCAAGCAGATCGTCATCGCCACCGGCTCGCGTCCCTATCGCCCGGCCGATGTCGATTTTCGTCACCCGCGTATCTACGATAGCGACACCATTCTCAGCCTGGGTCACACGCCGCGCCGCCTGATCATCTACGGAGCGGGCGTGATCGGTTGCGAGTACGCCTCGATCTTCAGTGGCCTGGGTGTGCTGGTCGACCTGATCGACAACCGCGATCAGTTGCTCAGTTTCCTCGACTCGGAAATCTCCGACGCGCTCTCCTACCACCTGCGCAACAACAACGTGCTGATTCGTCACAACGAAGAGTACGAGCGCATCGAGGGGGTGGAGAACGGCGTGGTGCTGCATCTGAAATCGGGCAAGAAGATCAAGGCCGACGCCCTGCTGTGGTGTAACGGCCGTACCGGCAACACCGATCAGTTGGGCCTGGAGAACATCGGCATTGCGGTCAACAGCCGTGGCCAGATCCAGGTCGACGAGTACTACCGCACCGAGGTCAGCAACATCTACGCCGCCGGTGACGTGATCGGCTGGCCGAGCCTGGCCAGTGCTGCGGCTGACCAGGGCCGTTCCGCTGCCGGCAGCATCGTCGAAAATGGCAGCTGGCGTTTCGTCGATGACGTACCGACCGGCATCTACACCATTCCGGAGATCAGTTCGATCGGCAAGACCGAGCGTGAACTGACTCAGGCCAAGGTGCCTTACGAAGTGGGCAAGGCCTTCTTCAAAGGCATGGCCCGTGCGCAGATCTCGGTCGAGCCGGTGGGCATGCTGAAGATCCTCTTCCATCGTGAAACCCTGGAAGTGCTGGGCGTGCACTGCTTCGGCTATCAGGCCTCGGAGATCGTCCACATCGGTCAGGCGATCATGAATCAGAAGGGCGAAGCCAACAGCATCAAGTACTTCATCAACACCACCTTCAACTACCCGACCATGGCCGAGGCTTATCGGGTTGCCGCGTTCGACGGCCTCAACCGGCTTTTTTGAGCGGCTCCGGCCGGCGGCCTGAGCCGGTCGGGGAGGCAGGCTGGGTAGTGGCTTCCGAGTGGCGCTGGCCGAATCGGGAGAGCTTCTAGCGTCTCAGGCGGCAGCAAACGACAAAACCGGCCTAGTGCCGGTTCTGTCGTTGTTGGGCGCTGTACTCGTAGCCCGGATTGCATCCGCGCTAAGCGGCTGGATCGCGGATAAATCCGCTCCTACGGAAGGTGAATGCCTTAGGTCGTAGCCCGGATGCAATCCGGGGACATCCTCGCTCCAGCTCCCGGATTGCATCCGGGCTTCGCGGCGGGCTGCTCTGGCTTGCTCCCCTCTCCCGCTTGCGGGGGGCGTTAAGGCTTAGCCGCGCAGGGTCTGCACCGCGATGCCGGGGAAGTCGGTGATGATGCTGTCGACGCCGAAGTCGGCCAGACGACGCATCAGCGCCGGTTCGTTGACCGTCCATACCGACACGTGCAGCCCCTGTTTCTGCGCCTTGAGCAGGCGCTCCGGGGTGCACAGCGCCCAGTTCAGGGCGAGCAGGTGACAGTCGTAATGGGCGGCCACCTTCAGCGGGTCGAGCCAGGCGTACTCGGCTACCAGGCCCAGTTGCAGCTGTGGTGTCAGCTCGCGCGCGGCCTTGAGCACCTCGCGTGAGCTGGAAGTGATGGTGATCCGTTCGCGCAGGCTGAAGCGCTCGGTCAGTTCGGCGATGGCCAGTACAGTGCGTGCAGCGCGTACTTTCGATGCGCTCTTGACTTCCAGCTGCCAGTGCTCGAACTGGCATTGCTCGAACAGGTCCTGCAGGCGCGGAATGGGGCAGGGGCGTACCCAGCCCGGGCCACCCTTGCGTGCGTCGTACTTGATCAGCTCGGCGGCGTCATGCTCGACCACCTTGCCGCGCAGGCCGGTGGTGCGCTTGAGGGTTGGGTCGTGGATCACCATCAATTCGCCGTCGCGTGACAGGTGCAGATCCAGCTCGCAACGATTGACGCCATGCTCGAGACAGCGCTGGAAGCTGGCGAGGGTGTTTTCCGGGGCTTCGCCCTTGGCGCCGCGATGGCCGTAGATAAGGGTCACTGTTGCTCCTTGGCGGTGTCGAGGTGGCGTGGCTGGTGATGGCGCACGCTGTTGATCACGTGATCGTATTCGAAATAGACGCTGAATTCGCGGTAGTCCCAGCGCGTGATCGGCGGCTGGCCGACGGGCTTGTGCTCCTCATCGGCGAGGCCGAAGCGCTCCAGTACCGAGCGTTTGGACTCGCCTTTGTGCGGCAGGTTGCGGGCATCGATATCCGAGCCCTGGCTGCCTACCGGGATGGTCAGGGTGTCGGCGAACGAGGAAAGCGGGGCGAGCAGGGCGAGTAGCAGGGCGAAGCGATACATGGCGGTTCCTTGGCGGCGTTCATTCGCGGGCCTGGCGACGTTCCAGGGCCTGTCTCTGCAGGATATGCCGGGCCAGCAATTGGCGCTGTGCGTCGGTCAACGCTTCGAACTCGGTGCCGATCTCGTACTGGCCGTCGCTGCGTGCGCTGCAATGCACCACCTGAGCGCGCAGCAGCAGGCCGAGGGCCTGTGGCATCAATACCATCTTGATCGCCAGGTGACTGCCGATTGCCACGGCCTGGGGGTGGCTGAAACTAATGCCACCCTCGGACAGCGAAACCTGGCGCGGTGCGCCAATGTCGCGCAACAGGCTCTGCGCCACTGCCTGGCCGAGCAGATCGATGCGTTTGTTGATCACTTTCAGGTAGTTGGCCAGGGTGCGGTCGCGTTCGCTGATGTGGCGCAGCAGATGCTGCGACTCGAAGTCCATCAGGTGCAGGTCGCTGAGCAGGTTGAACAGCGGCGATGGATCGTGAAGCGCGTCGCTGGCATGGGCTTCGGCCCCCGACAGCAGGCTGAATTCCAGTGCGATCGTATCGTCGATACGATAGTATTCGCGGCGATCATCTACATCGTTAGTCGACATGGCGAACCCATGAAAGCGGTGGTGGTCGAAGACCCTGTTGAAAGTCTCGTGAACTGGATGCATGCCAGGCAAGCGTCGGTTACGAATGGTAAACGAGCATTGCTCGCTTCGCTCGTCCCTTCGGGGCCACACTGCAGCGCACCAGCCGTAAGCGGCTTTCCAAGTGTTTTTAACGCAGCAGGCCCGTTACGCAGCCGACTTCGAGTTTCTTCTGAGTGTAAGGCCGCTGATCTGGCCCTGCCACATGGACGTTTTTCTTTCCCCCGAATCTCTCCGACATGTTCAGACCTCTGTTCGTATTCATCGGTACGCGCTACACGCGAGCCAAGCGCCGCAACCATTTCGTCTCGTTCATTTCCCTGACGTCCATGCTCGGCCTCACCCTGGGGGTGATGGTAATGATCCTGGTGCTGTCGGTCATGAACGGTTTCGACCACGAGATGCGCACGCGCGTCTTGGGGATGATTCCTCACGCCACGGTCGAGTCGCCGACCCCGGTCAGTGACTGGCCGACCCTGGCGCGCCAGGTGGAGCGCCATCCGCGCGTCGAGGCGCTGGCCCCCTTCACCCAGATGCAGGGCTTGCTGACGAACGACGGCAAGGTGCAGAAGGTGCTGATCAATGCCATCGATCCCGAGCAGGAACGCAAGGTCTCTATCATTGATGGCTTCTTCCAGCAGGGCAGTCTCGACAGCCTGCAGCCGGGCGATTTCGCCATGGTCATTGGCGACAAGGCAGCAGCCAAGCTGGGCCTCAAGCTCGGCGACAAGGTCACCTTCGTCGCGCCTGAGGTCACCGTGACCCCCGCGGGCATGTTCCCGCGCCTGAAGCGCTTCACTGTCACCGGTATTTTCCATGTCGGCGCCGGTGAGATCGACGGTGCCTTGGCCCTGGCCAACATCAGCGACCTGGCGCGCCTGCAGCGCTGGAAGCCGGATCAGGTGCAGGGCCTGCGGCTGAAGTTCGATGACCTGTTCCAGGCACCGCGCAGTGCCTGGGAGATCGCCCAGACCCTCGAAGGCGATTTCTATGCCCGCGACTGGACCCGTACTCACGGCAACCTGTACCAGGCCATTCGCATGGAGAAGACCATGATCGGCCTGCTGCTGCTGCTGATAGTCGCGGTGGCGGCATTCAACATCATCTCCACGTTGGTGATGGTGGTGACCGACAAGAAGGGCGACATCGCCATCCTGCGTACCCTCGGCGCCACGCCGCGGCAGATTATGGCCATTTTCATGGTCCAGGGCACCGTGATCGGTGTGGTCGGCACCGTCATCGGCGCGCTGCTGGGCATTCTTGCGGCGCTGAATATCAGCAGCCTGATCGCCGGCATCGAGCGCCTGCTGGGCATCAAGTTTCTCAACGCCGATGTCTATTTCATCGATTACCTGCCTTCGCAACTGCAGAGCGCCGACGTGGTGATGGTCTGCACCGCGGCGTTGCTGCTGAGCTTCTTCGCCACCCTGTATCCAGCCTGGCGCGCTGCGCGTACCCAGCCGGCCGAGGCCCTGCGCTATGAGTGAGTCCATGAATCAGAACGCCGTGAAACAGCACAATGCCGTGCTCAGCTGCCGAAACCTGAGCAAGCGTTACGACGAAGGCCCCGAGTCGGTAGTGGTGCTCGATGGGCTCGAACTGGAACTCTTCCCGGGCGAGCGCGTGGCCATCGTTGGCAGCTCCGGCTCCGGCAAGAGCACCCTGCTGAACATGCTCGGCGGCCTGGATACGCCCAGCGAGGGCAGCGTCTGGCTCGCCGGCGAACAACTGTCGGCACTGAGCGAGACCGCACGTGGCCTACTGCGCAACCGCGCGCTGGGCTTCGTCTACCAGTTTCACCACTTGCTGGCCGAGTTCACCGCGCTGGAGAACGTCTGCATGCCACTGCTGATCGGCAAGACGTCGATCGCCGAGGCGCGCCAGCGCGCGACAGCCTTGCTGGAGCGGGTAGGCCTGGGGCATCGCCTGAATCACAAGCCGTCAGAACTGTCCGGCGGTGAACGTCAGCGTGTGGCGATTGCCCGTGCCCTGGTCAACCGCCCTGGGCTGGTGCTGCTCGATGAGCCCACCGGCAACCTAGACCAGCACACCGCTGAAGGCATTCAGGAGCTGATGCGTGAGCTTAGCCGCGACTCCAACACTGCGTTTCTGGTGGTGACCCACGACATGCAGCTGGCCCGCCAGATGGATCGCGTGCTCAGCCTGCAGGACGGCAAGCTGGTGACCCTCTGATGTTTCGTCCGCTGAGTATCTTCATCGGCGCTCGCTACACACGGGCCAAGCGCCGCAACCATTTCATCTCCTTCATTTCGCTGACTTCGATGATCGGCCTGGCGCTCGGCGTGCTGGCGATGATCGTGGTGCTGTCGGTGATGAACGGTTTCCAGAAGGAAATGAGCTCGCGCATTCTCGGCATGGTGCCGCACGCCATGCTCTACGGAGCCGAGCCGGTCGCCGACTGGCGCGCCCTGGCGGATAAGGCCATGGCCAATCCGCAGGTACAGGCCGCGGCACCCTATGCCGAGCTGGAGGGCATGCTCTCGCATCGCGGGCTGATGCAGCCGATCCAGATTCATGGCATCGATCCGGCAGAAGAGGGCAAGGTATCGATCCTGCCCGAGCACATCCGCCAGGGCAGCCTGAACAATTTGCAACCCGGTGAATTCGGCGTGGTGATCGGCGACATCACCGCGCGGCGTTTCGGCTTGCAGGTGGGCGACAAGTTGACCTTGATCATCCCAGAGCTGAGCAGCGCGCCTGGTGGCGTCACGCCGCGCATGCAGCGCTTGAACGTGGCGGCGGTGTTCAAGGTCGGTGCCGAGCTGGACAGCTCGCTGGCCCTGATCAACGTCGTCGACGCCGCTGCCATGCAGCGACTGCCGGAAGGCACGGTGCCGGGCATTCGCCTGGCGCTGAAGGACCTCTACCAGGCGCCGCAGGTATCCAAAGCGCTGGTCGCCGAACTGGGCGCCGGTTACCGCGCCGATGACTGGACTCATACCCAGGGCAGCCTGTTCAGCGCGATGAAGATGGAGAAGACCATGATCGGTCTGCTGCTCCTGCTGATCGTCGCGGTGGCCGCGTTCAACATCATCGCCACGCTGATCATGGTGGTCGCCGATAAGAGCGGCGACATCGCCATTCTGCGCACCCTGGGCGCCACGCCACGGCAGATCATGGCGATTTTCATGGTGCAAGGCTCGGTGATCGGCCTGGTCGGTACGCTGATTGGTACGGTGTTGGGTGTGTTGGCGGCGCTCAATGTCAGCGCCCTAGTGGCTTGGCTGGAATCGTTCGCTGGGCAGCAGGTGATGAGCTCCGATGTGTACTTCATCAGCAGCCTGCCATCGGATCTGCAGTGGCTGGATGTGGCGCTGATCTGTTCGGCAGCGCTGATCCTGAGCTTCCTCGCCACGCTCTACCCCTCATGGCGGGCGGCGCAGGTGCAGCCGGCCGAAGCGCTGCGCTACGAGTAAGAACGAAAAAGCCGTCTAACCAGGCTGTGCGAAAACTACTGCGCTCGGTCATGCTGCGTTAAAAGCAGGCTCAGAAAGCTCATTTACCACTTGTAAACTGCGCTTCTTCCTGCTTTGCCTTGCCCGACCTTCGCTCGCTGCGTTTTCACACGGCCTGGTATTCGACGGCCTTTTCTTTTCAGCGGCGGTCCAAGCGGCGCTTTTCCTGACGCTTGCGCCAGCTACGCTGTACCCACCAGCGCCAGTAGAGCATGGTCAATACATACCCCAGTGCGGCGAGAACCAGGCCGGATACAAAGGAGCCGAGGTACAGCGGCTTCCACAGGATGGCCACTTCAGCCGTGATCCATTCCAGGCTCAGGGTCTGTGGCATACGCACCGGTGGTGTCTGCATGATCCATGCGCCCAGTTTGTAGGTGCAGTAGAAAATCGGTGGCATGGTGATGGGATTGGTCAGCCACACCAGGCCGATGGAAATCGGCAGGTTGGCGCGCATCGGGATGGCGACGGCGGCGGCGGCCAGCATCTGCATCGGCATGGGGATCATCGCCCAGAACAGGCCGATGGCCATGCCGCGAGCTACCGAGTGACGGTTGAGATGCCAGAGATTGGGGTCATGAATGAGCTTGCCGAGAAAGCGCAGGGACTTGTTACCCTTGATGCTGTCGGGGTTGGGCATGTAGCGCTTGAATAAACGACGCGGCATGAAGAGTCTCTGGGCAGGCAAAAGCGCCGATATTATGCACGGATTCGGTCTGGCCAGCGTTTCCATATTGTGACCGAAGGTGAGCGCCGGACGCGTTCGCTGCAGCTCGATGAGCAGGGAGGAAGGGGATGCGAACAGGGATGTTGGCACTGGCCTTGGGGCTATTGACGCTGCGCTTTCTGCCAAGCCTGCCGCCGAGTTGGTTGTTGCTGGTGGTGGTCTGCGCCGCTCTGGCTTTGCTGTTCTCGCGCCTCTATCCGCTTGGGTTCTTTTTGCTGGGGTTGGCCTGGGCCTGCAGCTCGGCGCAATCGGCACTGGATGACCGCCTTGCTCCACCGCTCGATGGCCGTACCCTGTGGCTGGAGGGGCGGGTGGTCGGCCTGCCTGAAGTGGCCGATGGTGTCGTGCGCTTCCAGTTCGAAGAGGCGCACTCGCGGCGCGCCGAGCTGCCGAAAAGAATGCGCTTGGCCTGGTATGGCGGGCCGCCGGTGCAAGGCGGCGAGCGCTGGCGGGTGGCGGTCAACCTGAAGCGGCCGCATGGCCTGGTCAATCCGCAGAGCTTCGACTACGAAGCCTGGTTGCTGGCGCAGCGTATCGGCGCCACGGGCACGATCAAGTCTGGCGAGCGGTTATCCCCCGCGACGGGCTTTGGTAGCTGGCGCGACAGTCTTCGCCAGCATCTGCTGGCTGCGCCGGCCTTTGGGCGCGAAGGTGCCATTGCCGCTCTGGTCCTCGGTGATGGCTCCGGCCTGAGTACGAGCGACTGGCGCCTGCTGCAGCACACGGGCACGGTGCACCTGATGGTCATCTCTGGCCAGCATATTGCCCTGCTAGCCGGCTTTCTTTACGGGCTGGTGGCGTTGCTGGCGAGAGTCGGTGCCTGGCCAAGGCGTTGGCCCTGGTTGCCCTGCGCCTGTGCGTTGGCCTTGAGCGGGGCGCTGGTCTACGGGATGTTGGCTGGTTTTGAGGTACCGGTGCGCAGGGCCTGCGTGATGGTTGCGCTGGTGCTGCTCTGGCGCATGCGCTTTCGTCATCTGGGCGCCTGGTGGCCATTGTTGCTGGCCTTGATCGTGGTTCTGCTGCTGGAGCCGCTGGCATCGTTGCAGCCGGGTTTCTGGTTGTCGTTTTCGGCGGTGGCGATTCTGGTTCTGGTGTTTGGCGGTCGACTTGGCGTCTGGGGTTGGTGGCGCGGGCTAACGCGTGCGCAATGGACCATGGCCATCGGCCTGTTGCCGATGATGTTGGTCCTCGGCCTGCCGGTCAGCAGCAGCGGGCCGTTGGCCAATCTGATCGCCGTGCCTTGGGTCGGATTGGTGGTGGTGCCTCTGGCCTTGCTGGGCACCCTGCTGCTGCCTATACCAATCTTGGGCGAAGGGCTGTTGTGGCTGGCCGGTGGTGCGCTGCACCTGCTGTTCGAATTGCTCGGCATCATCGCCGGCTGGCTACCCGCCTGGTTGCCGAGCGTTCTGCCGCTGTGGGCATGGTGGCTGGCGGCAGCTGGTGCTTTGCTGCTCCTTTTGCCGGCCGGGGTGCCGCTGCGGTTGCCCGGTCTTGCGCTGTTGTTGCCCGCATTGTTATTGCCACCGCCGCATCTAGATGATGGTCGCGCCGACATTTGGGTGCTGGATGTGGGGCAGGGGCTGGCGGTGCTGTTGCGTACCCGAGAACATGCTCTGCTGTACGACGCTGGGCCGCGCTTTGGTGATTTCGATACCGGTGAGCGCATCGTCTTGCCCTCGTTGCGAGCGCTGAACCTCAGGCAGCTCGACGTGATGCTGCTCAGCCATGCCGATAACGATCATGCTGGCGGCGCGGCCGGGATCAAGGCCGGTATGCCGGTATCGAGGGTGGTCAGTGGTGAACCGCGAAGGCTGGCCGATGCGCTCGGCGCCGAAGCGTGCGAGTCAGGACAAAGCTGGCAATGGAACGACGTGACCTTCAGGCTGTGGCAGTGGGAACGCGCCAGCTCCGGCAACCAGCTGTCGTGCGTATTGCAGATAGAGGCTGCGGGCGAACGCCTGCTATTGACCGGCGATATCGACGTACAGGCCGAGCGGGCGCTGATGCAGGCCGAATTTCCCCTGGCCTCGCAGTGGCTGCTGGCTCCTCATCATGGCAGTCGCACCTCGTCCAGCCAGGCGTTCATCGACGCGGTCGGTGCGCAGCATGTGCTGATTACCCGCAGCCGCCACAATGCCTTCGGTCATCCTCATCCGCAGGTGCTGGAGCGTTATCGGGCAGCAGGCGTGTTGGTCCATGACACGGCGCTCGATGGCGCGCTGCATCTGCGCCTGGGCGAGCATGGCGCAGCGCGGGCATTGCGACGCGAGCCACGTTTCTGGCGGGAAAAATGAGAACAACGGCGCCCTATGCTAGAGTGGCGCGACTTTTTCGAGGGGGGATTCTCTACCGTGTGGGAACTGGTCAAAGCTGGCGGCTGGATGATGCTGCCGATCATTCTCTGTTCCATCGCTGCTGCCGGCATCGTCGCCGAGCGCCTGTGGACCCTGCGGCCCGCCCGCGTCACCCCGGCCAATCTGCTGGCTCAGGTGTGGCGCTGGATCAAGGACAAGAAACTCAACAACCAGAAGCTAAAGGAGCTGCGCGAGGATTCGCCGCTGGGGCAGATTCTCGCTGCCGGCCTGGCCAACTCCACGCATGGTCGCGAGATCATGAAAGAGTGCATCGAGGAGGCTGCCGCGCGCGTCATCCATGAGCTGGAACGCTACCTCAATGCCCTTGGCACCATTGCAGGCATCGCGCCGCTGCTCGGCCTGCTCGGTACCGTACTGGGTATGATCGAAATCTTCAGCTCCTTCATGGGTTCGGGCATGGCCAATGCGCCGATGCTCGCCGGTGGTATCTCCAAGGCGCTGATCACCACGGCGGCCGGCCTGATGGTGGCGATCCCGGCACTGTTCTTCCATCGCTATCTGCAGCGTCGTGTCGACGAACTGGTAGTCGGCATGGAGCAGGAAGCGATCAAGCTGGTGGAAATGGTGCAGGGTGATCGCGACGTCGACCTGGGTGAGGGCAAGGCGTGAAATTCCGGCGCAAACCGCGGGAGAACGTCGAGATCAACCTGGCCTCGTTGATCGACGTGGTATTCATCCTGCTGCTGTTCTTCGTGGTCACCACCACCTTTACCCGTGAGACCCAGCTCAAGGTCGATTTGCCTGAGGCGGCCAGTGGCACGCCGCCCGAGCAGACCGAGCTCAAGCAGGTCGAGGTGCTGATTGGTGCCGATGGCGCCTACTCGGTCAATGGCAACGCGCTGCTGGAGAGCAACCTGAGCAACCTGATGGCGGCGTTGCAGAAGGAATCCGACGGCGACAACAGCCTGCCGTTGATCCTCAGTGCCGATGGCAAGACCCCGCACCAGGCGGTGATTACGGCCATGGACGCTGCTGGCAAGCTGGGCTTCTCGCACCTGCGCATCACCACGGTGGAAGCACAGGAAACTCCCTGAAGTGAGCGCCGCTGATCGCTTGCTCGAGGCCTGGTACCGCGGCCACCCGGCGCTGGCACTGCTGCGCCCGCTGGAGTGGTTGTACCGCCGTGTGGTGCAGGGTAAGCGTGCACGCTTTCTGGCCGGCGAGGGCGATATCTACCGCGCCCCGGTACCGGTGCTGGTGGTGGGCAACATCACCGTCGGCGGTACCGGCAAGACGCCGCTGATCCTCTTTCTCATCGAGCATTGCCGCGCCCGTGGGCTAAAGGTCGGCGTGGTCAGTCGTGGCTATGGCGCCAAGCCGCCGAGCCTGCCGTGGCGCGTTCGTGCCGAGCAACCTGCGGCCGAGGCAGGTGACGAGCCCTTGCTGATCGTCCAGCGTACAGGCGTGCCCTTGATGATCGACCCGGATCGCAGTCGCGCCGTGCGTGCGTTGCTGGCCGAAGAAACATTGGACCTGATCCTCTGCGATGACGGCCTGCAGCACTACCGCCTGGCGCGCGATCTGGAACTGGTGCTGATCGATGCTGCGCGCGGCCTGGGCAATCGCCGCTGCCTGCCTGCCGGGCCTCTGCGTGAACCGGCCGAGCGTCTTAGTGAGGTGGATGCGGTGCTGTTCAATGGCGCCGAGGCCGACCGCGCCGATGGCTACGCCTTTCGCCTGCAGCCGACCGCACTGGTCAATCTGGCCAGCGGTGAGCGCGTCGGCCTCGATCATCTGCCGCCAGGCCAGGCGGTGCATGCGGTGGCCGGTATCGGTAATCCGCAACGTTTCTTCAATACCCTCGAAGCGCTAAACTGGCGGCCGGTTCCGCATCCCTTCTCCGACCATGCTCAGTACGATGCCGCGCAGCTCAGTTTCGAGCCGTCGCTGCCACTGCTGATGACGGAAAAGGATGCGGTGAAATGCCGGGCCTTCGCCGCCACCGACTGGTGGTACCTGGCCGTCGACGCCGTGCCCACGCCGGCTTTCGTCGACTGGCTGGATGGAGAGCTGGCCCGCCTCATACCGGGGTCCTGATGACCCCATCAAGGACTGCGCCATGGACCTCAAACTGCTCGATATTCTCGCTTGCCCGATCTGCAAAGGCCCGCTGCAGCTTTCCGAAGACAAGACCGAACTGATCAGCAAGGGCGCTGGCGTGGCCTACCCGATCCGCGACGGCATTCCGGTGATGCTGGAAAGCGAAGCGCGTACCCTGAATACCGATGAGCGTCTGGACAAGTAAATGAACGCAGCCTTCACCGTCGTCATTCCTGCTCGTTACGCCTCCACCCGCCTGCCCGGCAAGCCGCTTCAGGACATCGCCGGCAAGCCCATGGTGCAGCACGTCTGGGAGCAGGCGAAGAAGAGTTCGGCCCAGCGTGTGGTCATCGCCACCGACGATGCGCGAATCGTCGAAGCCTGCCAGGCCTTCGGCGCCGAGGTGCTGCTGACCCGCGAGGATCACAACTCCGGCACCGACCGCCTGGCCGAAGTGGCTACCCAGCTCGGCCTGCCGGCCGATGCCATCGTGGTCAACGTGCAGGGCGACGAACCGCTGATTCCGCCTGTAATCATCAATCAGGTGGCGGCTAATCTGGCGGCCAATCCGCAGGCTGGTATCGCCACCTTGGCCGAGCCCATCGAGGACGTCACCGCGCTGTTCAATCCCAACGTGGTCAAGGTGGTCGCCGACAAGACCGGCCTGGCCCTGACCTTCAGCCGTGCGCCACTGGCCTGGGCACGTGACACCTTCGCCAAGAGCCGCGATGCGCTGCCGCAAGGTGTGCCATACCGTCGCCACATTGGTATCTACGCCTACCGCGCCGGCTTCCTGCATGACTTCGTCGCCTGGGGCCCATGCTGGCTGGAAGACACCGAGTGCCTGGAACAGCTGCGCGCGTTGTACAACGGCGTGCGCATCCACGTCGCCGATGCGCTCGAAGCGCCGGCTGCTGGCGTGGATACCGCCGAAGACCTGGAGCGGGTACGCCACCTGCTGGGGGCCTGATGAAGGTTCTGTTCGTCTGCCTGGGCAACATCTGCCGTTCACCGACGGCAGAAGGCGTGTTTCGCCACAAGCTGCGCGCAGCTGGCCTGGAAGATCGGGTGCAGGTGGATTCCGCTGGCACTGGCGACTGGCATGTAGGCAAGGCGCCTGACAGTCGTACGCGCCAAGCCGCGCTGCGCCGTGGCTATGATTTGTCTGCACAGCGTGCGCGCCAGGTCGAGGCCGCCGATTTTCAGCGCTTTGACCTGATCCTGGCCATGGATCAGAGCAATTTGCGCAACCTCAAGGCGCTGCGTCCTGCCAATGCCGGTGCTGATCTTGATCTCTATCTGCGCCGTTATCAGCTGGCATTGGACGAGGTACCGGACCCTTACTACGGCGGCGAAGATGGCTTCGAGCAGGTGCTGGACCTGATCGAGCAGGCCAGTGATGCGCTGTTAATCGAGATCAAGGGGCGCCTGTGAGCCTGAATCTGCAGAGCGACGTGTCGCTCAAGGCCTTCAACAGCTTTGGCGTTGACGTGCGTGCCCGGCTATTCGCCGAAGCCCGTCACGACGACGAAGTGCGCGAGGCGTTAGGCTTGGCGCAACAGCACGGCTTGCCGCTGCTGGTGATCGGCGGTGGCAGCAACCTGCTGCTGACTCGCGATGTCGAGGCGCTGGTGCTGCGCATGGGCAGCCGTGGTATTCGCATTCTGGAGGACGACGGCGAGCAGGTGCTGGTGGAGGCCGAAGCTGGCGAACCCTGGCATCCCTTCGTGCAATGGAGCCTGGCGCAAGGCCTCAATGGCCTGGAAAACCTCAGTCTGATTCCCGGCACCGTCGGCGCCGCGCCGATGCAGAACATCGGTGCCTACGGCGTGGAGATCAAGGATCTGTTCGAAGGCCTGACCGCGCTGGATCGACAGACCGGAGAACTACGCGACTTTGCCCTCGAAGAATGCGCTTTCGCCTATCGCGACAGCCTGTTCAAGCGCGAAGCCGGGCGTTGGCTGATTCTGCGCGTGCGCTTTCGTTTGAGTCGGCTGGCTTCGCTGCGTCTGGATTACGGTCCGGTACGTCAGCGCCTGGTAGAGATGGGCGTAGAAGCGCCGACTGCCAGCGATGTCAGCCGGGCTATCTGCGCCATTCGCAGCGAAAAGCTGCCAGATCCCGGCGAGCTGGGTAACGCCGGCAGCTTCTTCAAGAATCCGGTAGTGCCATTCGAGCTGGCCGAACGCATTCGCGCCGAACATGCTGACCTGGTCAGCTATCCGGCTGGTGCTGGCCTGGCCAAGCTGGCGGCTGGCTGGTTGATTGAGCGGGCAGGGTGGAAGGGCTTTCGCGAGGGCGATGTGGGTGTGCATCGTTTGCAGGCGCTGGTGCTGGTCAACTACGGCAACGCCACGGGTGCACAATTGCTGCAGTTGGCGCAGCGTATGCAGGCTGATGTATTCGAGCGCTTCGGTGTTGAGTTGGAGATCGAGCCTAACGTGCTCTGATCTGTTCCTGCTTGCCACTCCCGGATTGCATCCAGGCTACGCTTCTGCAGCGCCAGACACGGAAATGAAAAAGGGGATGCCTAGGCATCCCCTTTTTAGTGACCGCGGGAGGATCAAGCCTGGGGCTTGACCTCTTGCACGTCGGCTGGCGTCTGTTCTTCCGGCTGCGCTTGCTCTACCGCTTCGCTCGCGTTTTGCTCGCTGACGACAGGAGTGGTTTCGGCTTCGGCGACTGGCTCGACCGCAGGAGCGGTTTCGACTGCAGTGGCTTCGGCTTCTACCGGGGCGCTTGCTTCAGTGACCGGAGCAACTTCGACTGCTGGCGCAGCCTCTACAACCGGAGCGGCAGTCGCGGCCTGTGCAGCTTCGCGCGCCAGGCGCTCAGCTTCACGCTGACGGCGACGCACTTCGCGCGGGTCGTTCGGCGCGCGGCCAGTGGCATTGGCCGGAACCGCGGCGGCAGCAGGCGCTTGTTCGACCGCTACCGGAGCAGGCTCCTGGGCGACTTCGGCAACCGGCTCAGCTTGAGCGGCCGGCTCGGCAGCAGGAGCTTCCACGACGACAGGGGCTTCGGCTGCGGTCGGCTCTGCTTCAGTTGCCTTCTCCGCGACCGGAGCTTCGACCGCTTCAGTCACGGTAGCTTCGACTTGCGCCTCGACCGGTTGAGCAGCAGGGGCTTCTTCAACCTGAGCAGCCGGTGCTTCGACGGCCGGTGCTGGGTTGACCGGAGCTTCGCTGGCAACGGCTTCGCTGCTATCGACGCTTTCTGCAACCACGGCGGTGGCAGTGGCTACGGCAGCTGGAACGGCGGCTTGAGCTTCGTTACCTGCGGCTTCGCTGTTCTCGGCGCTTTCGATCAGGTTGCCGTCGGCATCACGCTGACGCTCGCGACGGTTGCTGCGGCGACGCTGGCCACGAGAGCGGCGACGCGGACGTTCGCCATCGTTGTTGTCCTGCTCGTCATCCTGCAGCTGTTCTTCGTTTGGCAGGGCTTCATCCTGCAGAGCCTCGGCCTGCTCGGCACGCGGCTGACGCTCTTCGCGCGGCGGACGCTGACGTTCCTGGCGCTCGCCACGTGGTTGGCGCTCGGCGCGTTCTTCACGTTGCTCATTGCTGGCGGCGTCCAGTGGCTCGCGCAGTTCACGTACGCGCTCTTCACGCGGAGCGCGCTCTTCGCGCGGCTTGCGCTCGCGGCGGTTTTCCTGGCCTTCACGCGGCTCGCGTGGGGCGCGTTCTTCGCGTGGAGCACGCTCTTCGCGGGGCTGACGCTCTTCGCGCGGCTCGCGTGCCTGGCGCTCTTCACGCGGTGCACGTTCTTCGCGCGGCTTGCGCTCTTCGTCGCGACGACCACCGCGATTGCGGCTCTGTTGGCGACCGTTGCGGCGTTCTTCACGCGGCGGACGCTCGTTGCTTTTCTTCTCGACGACTGCGGGCTTGGCTTCTTCTTCCTTGCCGGCGAACAGGCTGACCAGCGACTTCACCAGGCCTTTGAACAGGCTTGGCTCGGGTGCCTTGCTCGGTGCCAGCGGAGCCGGTTGTGGCTCGGCAGCGACCGGAGCGCTGCTACGCGGTGCGGCCTTGATCGCGGCTTCCTGGCGAACCAGGGTGCGCGTGGCGGCACTCGGATGCGCGGCCGCTTCTTCGTGTTCTGCGGTGGCAGCGATTTCGTAGCTGCTCTGGCCGCTCAGGGCTTCCGGGCTGTCGTCACGCAGGCGCTGCACTTCGAAATGCGGGGTTTCCAGGTGATCGTTCGGCAGGATCACGATGCGCGCACGGGTGCGCAGTTCGATTTTGGTGATCGAGTTGCGCTTCTCGTTGAGCAGGAAGGCGGCGACCGGGATCGGTACCTGAGCGCGGACCTCGGCGGTGCGATCCTTCAGCGCTTCTTCTTCGATCAGGCGCAGGATGGCCAGCGACAGGGATTCGACGTCGCGGATGATGCCTTGGCCGTTGCAACGTGGGCAGACGATGCCGCTGGTTTCACCCAGGGACGGACGCAGACGCTGACGGGACATCTCCAGCAGGCCGAAGCGCGAGATGCGGCCGACCTGTACGCGGGCGCGGTCGGCTTCCAGAGCTTCACGCACCTTCTCTTCGACGGCGCGCTGGTTCTTGGCCGGGGTCATGTCGATGAAGTCGATGACGATCAGGCCGCCGATGTCACGCAGGCGCAGCTGGCGGGCGATTTCCTCAGCCGCTTCCAGGTTGGTCTGCAGCGCGGTTTCCTCGATGTCGCTGCCCTTGGTGGCGCGCGCCGAGTTGATGTCGATGGATACCAGGGCTTCGGTCGGGTCGATGACAATGGAGCCGCCGGACGGCAGCTTCACTTCACGCTGGAAGGCGGTTTCGATCTGGCTTTCGATCTGGAAGCGGTTGAACAGCGGCACGCTGTCTTCGTACAGCTTGATCTTGCTGGCGTACTGCGGCATCACCTGCTGGATGAAACTCAGGGCTTCTTCCTGGGCTTCGACGCTATCGATCAGCACTTCGCCGATGTCCTGGCGTAGGTAGTCGCGGATGGCGCGGATGATAACGTTGGATTCCTGATAGATCAGGAACGGGGCAGGGCGGCTGGTGGAGGCTTCCTTGATGGCGCTCCACAGTTGCAGCAGGTAATCGAGGTCCCACTGCATTTCTTCGCTGGAACGACCCAGGCCGGCAGTGCGCACGATCAGGCCCATGTCGGCCGGGGCGTTGAGGCCGTTCAGCGCTTCGCGCAGTTCGTTGCGCTCTTCGCCTTCGATGCGGCGGGAGATGCCGCCGGCACGTGGGTTGTTCGGCATCAGCACCAGGTAACGACCGGCCAGGCTGATGAAGGTGGTCAGGGCTGCGCCCTTGTTGCCGCGTTCTTCCTTATCGACCTGGACGATGACTTCCTGGCCTTCCTTGAGCACGTCCTTGATGTTGATGCGGCCGCCTTCAGGAGACTTGGAGAAGTATTCGCGGGAGATTTCTTTGAGGGGGAGGAAACCGTGGCGTTCGGAGCCGAAGTCGACGAAAGCGGCTTCGAGGCTGGGTTCAACGCGGGTGATGCGGCCTTTGTAGATGTTGGCCTTTTTCTGTTCGCGGGCGCCGGACTCGATGTCCAGATCGTAGAGTTTTTGGCCATCTACCAGGGCGACACGCAACTCTTCGGGCTGAGTTGCGTTAATTAGCATTCTTTTCATGTGGTACCAATGGGTTCCGGGCTAGCGGAAGCCACGTTAGGCACACACGACTCTCAGGGTCGGTGTCAGGCGCGTCAGAAACGGTCGTAAATCGTTCCACTGTCGAGCGACGGTCAGCCAATACCGGGCTGCGGTCGCGACGGACGTCTCCTGCTTGCTGTGGTGACAGAAAGCACTCAGTCAGGAAGAGGAATCAACTGGCGGTAGCGGACGAGATGAGGCGTCTTTGATCAAGCGGTGTGCTACGCAGTCCGACAGTTGTACATCTCCACCCTACACGTATCGCTGAAAATCGGGTGCCGCGCGCGGATTCCGCAGCGGTTGTCATTTATCGCGACCGCCCGGCGGGCGAATCGCGCATCATACTCAAGGCTTTATTTCCGAAGTCTTCGTGGCCTTTTGCGGCTTTTCTAAGCTGAAGAATCCGTCGGACGGCCTCACGTCCCAAAAGGTTTGCGCGGGCAGGGGATGGCAAGTTTGGCATTCATCCACAAGCCAGGCCGCTTTTGGCGGCGTTCGCGACTATAGCAGCAATGATTAAGTGCTTCAATTCCATAAAAAATTGTTATGATTACGCGATGACTACTCCTGCCTCTCCAACCTCCGGCGTTCAGCTGATCGAGGTTGCACCGGAACTCGCCGGCCAACGCATCGACAACTTCCTCAGGACACAGCTCAAGGGCGTGCCCAAGACCCTGATTTACCGCATCTTGCGCAAGGGTGAGGTGCGGGTTAACAAGGGTCGGATCAAGCCCGAATACAAACTCCAGGCTGGCGATGTCGTGCGTGTGCCGCCACTGCGTCTGGCCGAGCGCGATGAGCCCGAGCCGCTGGCGCAGGGGCTGTTGCAGCGGCTCGAAGCCGCCATCGTTTATGAGGACAAGGCGCTGATCGTGCTGAACAAGCCGGCCGGTATCGCCGTGCATGGTGGCAGCGGTTTGAATTACGGCGTGATCGAGGCGTTTCGCCAGTTGCGTCCTGATGCCAAGGATCTGGAGCTGGTGCATCGTCTCGATCGCGATACGTCAGGCCTGCTGATGATCGCCAAGAAGCGCAGCATGCTGCGCCACCTGCACGAAGCGCTGCGCGGCGACGGCGTGGACAAGCGCTATATGGCGTTGGTGCGTGGTCACTGGGCGACTGCCAAGAAGCAGATCGCCGCGCCGCTGCTGAAAAGCAACCTGCGTTCCGGCGAGCGTATGGTCGAGGTGAATCCCGAGGGCAAGGAGGCGCTCACGGTATTTCGTGTGCTGCGCCGTTTTGGCGAGTTCGCCACGCTGGTCGAAGCCAGGCCGATCACGGGTCGTACCCACCAGATTCGTGTGCACGCGCAATATGCAGGCCATGGTATTGCCGGTGACAGCAAATACGGCGACGACGACTTCTCCCGCGAGATTCGCGAGCTGGGCGGCAAGCGCCTGTTCCTCCATGCCTATGAGTTGCACGTGCCGCTGCCTGATGGTGGCGTGCTGAAGCTCGAGGCGCCGGTGGACGAGATGTGGGCCAAGACCCTGGAGCGCCTGAGTGCCTGATTATCAGCTGCTGATCTTCGATTGGGATGGCACGCTGGTGGATTCCATCGGCCGTATCGTCGAGGCCATGCATCGCGCGGCCGATGTGGCGGGCGTGCCGCGCTGCACCGATGTCGCAGTGCGCGGGATCATTGGGCTGGAACTGGGGGTGGCGATTCGCACGCTGTACCCGGAACTCGATGAGCCGCTGCGAATCGAAACCATCCGGCGCGCCTATAGTGAGCAGTATCTGGCGCTGGAGACCGAGCCGTCACCTTTGTTCGAGGGTGTGCGCGAGTCGCTCGAAGTCTTTCGTGATCAGGGGTATCAACTGGCTGTGGCGACCGGCAAGGGGCGCAGGGGGTTGCATAGGGTGCTGGCTGACAAGGGTTGGCTGGATTACTTCGATATCACCCGTTGCGCTGACGAGACGGCAAGCAAGCCCGACCCGCTGATGCTGCACGAGATTCTCACGCATTGCCGGGTGCAACCCGAGCAGGCGCTGATGGTTGGGGATTCGACCTTTGACCTGCTGATGGCGCGCAATGCCGGGATGGATGCCGTGGCGGTGGGTTTCGGTGCGCAGCCGCTGTCGGTGTTGCGCGAGTGCTCGCCGCGTTTGGCTATCAACGAATTCAATGAGCTGCGTGCGTGGCTGGAAGTCGGTCGTGCGCAGCGTTCAGCAGAGGTGAGTGAATATGTCGGATGAGTGGAAGTCATCGTCTTCGTCAGGCGAGGATGCCAAGAGCTGGAAGTTGCTGGAAAAGGCGCTGCTGTCCAGTGTTCAGGAGCAGCGTCGTTCGCGTCGCTGGGGTATTTTTTTCAAGCTGCTGACCTTTATCTACCTGTTCGGTGCGTTGGCGCTGGTATTGCCAGTGCTCGATCTGAAAAAAGCCTCGACCACCGAGGCGCATACGGCGCTGATCGAAATTCGCGGCATGATCGCTGATCGTGAAGAGGCCGGTGCCGACAAGGTGGTGGGCAGTCTGCGTGCCGCCTTCGAAGATACCAATACCAAGGGCGTGATCCTGCGCATCAATAGCCCGGGCGGCAGCCCGGTGCAGTCCGGCTACATCTATGACGAGATTCGGCGCTTGCGTGGCGAGTATCCGCAGACCAAGGTCTACGCCGTGATCAGTGATCTGGGTGCATCCGGTGCCTATTACATCGCCAGTGCGGCCGATGAGATCTATGCCGACAAGGCCAGTCTGGTTGGCTCCATCGGTGTTACGGCGGCCAGTTTCGGCTTTGTTGAAACCATGGAAAAGCTTGGTGTCGAGCGTCGCGTTTACACCTCGGGTGAGCACAAGGCGTTTCTCGATCCGTTCCAGCCGCAGAAGGAAGAGGAAACTCGCTTCTGGAAAACCGTGCTGGACACCACTCATCGTCAGTTCATCGACAGCGTGAAGCAGGGGCGTGGTGATCGCCTCAAGGCTGACGAGCATCCCGAATTGTTCTCGGGGTTGGTCTGGTCCGGCGAGCAGGCACTGCAGTTGGGCTTGGTCGACGCGCTGGGTAGTGCCAGTTATGTGGCGCGTGAGGTAATTGGCCAGAAAGAGATGGTCGACTTCACTCAGCGTGATACGCCATTCGATCGCTTCGCCAAGCGCCTGGGTACCAGTGTGGCGGATCGCATTGCGCTGTGGATGGGCTTTCAGGGGCCGACGCTGCGTTAGGGCGTGCCCCGTAGGGCGGGTGCAATCCGCCGACCGAGATTGGCGGGTTGCACCCGCCCTACGGCACTTCTATTTCTTCGTTGATCAGCATGTCCACCAGTCGAATGAGGGGCAGGCCGACCAGGCTGGTGGCGTCTTCGCCCTCGGTGCTGCGAAACAGGCTGATGCCCAGACCTTCGGACTTGAAGCTGCCGGCGCAATCGAATGGCTGCTCGCGTTGCAGGTAGCGCAGGATCTGCTCGTCGCTCAGTGGGCGAAAATGCACGGTGAAGGGTGCGCATTCGACCTGGCATTTGCCGGTGCTCGAATTGAGCAGTGCCAGTCCGGTCAGAAAGGTGACGCTGCTGCCGCTGGCGGCGCGCAACTGTTGCTGGGCTCTCGGCAGATCGTGGGGTTTGCCGAGTATCTGTCCGTCGCTGAGTGCGGCGACCTGGTCCGAGCCGATGATCAGGTGGTCTGGGTTGTTGGCGGCGAGCGCGCGGGCCTTTTCTTCAGCCAGGCGTCTGACCAGGTCGATGGCGGCTTCGCCCTCGCGGCGGCTTTCATCGATGCTCGGTGACTGCCAGGTAAAGGGTAGTTGCAGGCGTTCGAGCAGCTCGCGGCGATAGGGGGAGCTGGAGGCGAGCAGCAGTGCGGGCATGTTCTCTTCCTTTATAAGCGTGGGTGGGAAATTCTACTGACCGCCGCGCCTCGAAAACAGGCCGAATTTCCTTTGACATGGACAGGGTGCATCCCTAGAATGCTGCGCCTATGTTGAATGGGCCGATTCCACCTCACGTTGATCCGCGCAAGCTCGCCGACCGCGAAGCTACCCTTGAAGGGCTGCTCGAACTGGCCAGCCTGCCGCGTCTCTGCGACCCGCTTGCCGATACGGCTGGTACGGTGCAGGCGAAATTTCATTTCGCCCGTGACGAGCAGAAAACTGTGGTTATCCGCAGTGAGCTCGAGGTTGAGGTCAAAATGGTCTGCCAGCGTTGTCTGGAGCTGGTCGCGCTACCCATCCGCAGCGAATGTGAATACGCCGTGGTTCGGGTTGGAGCGAACACTCAGTCCTTGCCCAAGGGCTACGACATACTGGAAGTGGGCGAAGAGCCGCTGGAGCTTCTTGGTCTGGTCGAGGAAGAGTTACTTCTCGCCCTGCCAATCGTTCCTGCTCATGCCCCAGGTGATTGCCAGCAGCCGGACGGTCTCGATGAGCCCGAGCCAGGCGAGGACGAGGTATCGCGGTCCAACCCGTTCAGTGTATTGGCGCAGTTAAAGCGTGACCCAAACGTTTAGGAGTTAATGAGTTATGGCTGTTCAGCAGAACAAAAAATCCCGTTCCGCCCGCGACATGCGTCGTTCGCACGACGCCCTCGAGGCCAGCGCCCTGTCCGTAGAGAAGAGCACCGGTGAAGTTCACTTGCGCCACCACGTTTCTCCGGAAGGCGTGTATCGCGGTCGCAAAGTGATCGATAAGGGCGCTGACGAGTAATCCTTGTCCGCCTCGATCATCGCGATTGATGCAATGGGTGGGGACTTCGGTCCCCACTGCATTGTTCCGGCCTGCATTTCTGCGCTGGCCGAATTCCCCTCGCTGCACCTGGCCCTTGTCGGTCAAGCTCCCCTTATCGAAGAACAGCTCGCTCGCCAGTCTGGCGTCGATCGCTCGCGCCTGCAGGTTCATCACGCCAGTGAAGTGATTGCCATGGACGAACGTCCAGCTCAGGCCCTGCGCGGCAAGCCGGATGCCTCGATGCGCGTGGCACTGGAATTGGTGCGTCAGCGTCAGGCGCATGCCTGCGTCAGCGCGGGCAACACCGGCGCACTGATGGCGCTGTCGCGTTATGTGCTGAAGACGCTACCGGGTATCGACCGGCCGGCCATGGTCAGCCCGATTCCTACCGAGCGCGGTCATTGCTACCTGCTGGATCTGGGCGCCAACGTCGATTGCAGTGCCGAGCACCTCTATCAGTTCGCCATCATGGGCGCCGTGGCTGCCGAGACGCTGGGCGTCCCTCGGCCGCGGATCGCCTTGCTCAATGTCGGTACCGAAGACATCAAGGGCAATCAGCAGGTCAAGCTGGCGGCCAATATGCTGCAGCAGGCGCCAGGGTTGAACTTCATTGGCTACATCGAGGGCGACGGCATGTACCGCGGTGAGGCCGATGTCGTGGTGTGCGATGGCTTCGTTGGCAATATCCTGCTCAAGTCCAGCGAAGGTCTGGCCAAGATGATCACCGGGCGGGTCGAGACGCTGTTCAGTGAGGGGTTGTTCGCGCAGGCCATCGGAGCCCTGGCGATGCCGCTGCTGCGTCGCCTCAAGGCCGACCTAGCGCCCGCCAAGCACAATGGTGCGAGTTTCCTCGGGCTGCAGGGCATCGTGGTCAAGAGCCATGGTGCGGCGGGGCAGGAGAGTTTCCAGAGCGCCATTCGTTGTGCGTTGCGCGAGGTGCAGGAAAATTTGCCGCAGCGACTGCATGGTCGCCTCGAAGACTTGTTGCTGTAGACTCGTCACGTTTTCAGGGTATGAGCTGCAGTGGAATGTGACTGCCGCGCGTAGCCTGTCATCCAACTGTCAGTTTGCTGCGCCAGGCTCGCCTGGCGTTGGTTTTTCGACTCAAGGGACTTATTCATGTCTGCATCCCTCGCATTCGTCTTCCCCGGTCAAGGCTCGCAAGCCCTGGCCATGCTTGCCGACCACGGTGCTCAGCAGAAGCTGGTGATCGATACCTTCGGTGAAGCCTCTGAAGCGCTCGGCTACGACCTCTGGGCGCTGACCCAGCAAGGCCCGGAAGAGCAACTGAACCAGACCGACAAGACTCAGCCGGCCATTCTCACTGCCTCCGTCGCCCTGTGGCGCCTGTGGCAGGCCGAAAAAGGCGCCAAGCCGGCGTTCGTCGCCGGCCACAGCCTGGGTGAATATTCCGCGCTGGTCGCCGCTGGCAGCATCGCCTTTGCCGATGCCGTGAAGCTGGTGGAGCGCCGTGGTCAGTTGATGCAGCAGGCCGTTCCTGCCGGGCAGGGCGGTATGGCCGCCATCCTCGGTCTGGAAGATGCCGACGTACTGGCTGCCTGCGCCGAAGCTGCGCAGGGTGATGTGGTCAGCGCAGTGAACTTCAACGCACCTGGCCAGGTGGTGATCGCCGGTAGCGCTGCTGCCGTCGAGCGCGCCATCGAGGCGTGCAAGGCCCGTGGCGCCAAGCGCGCCATGGCGCTGCCGGTCAGCGTGCCGTCGCATTGCGCACTGATGAAACCGGCCGCCGAGCGTTTCGCCGAGTCGGTGGAAGCGCTGAGCTGGCAGGCGCCGCAGATCCCGCTGGTACAGAACGTCAGTGCAGCCGTGGTGTCCGATCTGGCCACGCTGAAAGCCGACCTGCTGGCGCAGCTATACAGCCCGGTACGCTGGGTCGAGTCCATGGTGCGTTTGTCCGAGCAGGGCGTTACCGAGCTGGTCGAGTGCGGCCCGGGCAAGGTGCTGGGCGGCCTGAACAAGCGCTGCGTCAAAGGCATCAACACTTACAACCTGGATACCCCCGATGCTTTCGCCGCTGCTCGTGCTGCGTTGGCTTGAGAAAGGAGAACGAACATGAGTCTGCAAGGTAAGGTCGCGCTGGTCACTGGCGCCAGCCGTGGCATCGGTCAGGCAATCGCCCTGGAATTGGGTCGTCAGGGGGCTACCGTAATCGGTACTGCTACTTCGGCATACGGTGCCGAGCGCATTGCTGCCACGCTGAAAGAGCATGGTGTCAGTGGTACTGGCATGGAACTGAATGTGACCAGCGCCGAGTCCGTCGAGGCTGTGCTGGGTGCTATTGCCGAGCAGTTCGGTGCTCCGGCGATTCTGGTCAACAACGCTGGTATCACGCGCGACAACCTCATGCTGCGCATGAAAGACGACGAGTGGTTCGACGTCATCGATACCAACCTGAACAGCCTCTATCGCCTGTCCAAGGGTGTGCTGCGTGGCATGACCAAGGCGCGCTTCGGCCGCATCATCAACATCGGTTCCGTGGTCGGTGCCATGGGCAATGCCGGGCAGGCCAACTATGCGGCTGCCAAGGCCGGTCTCGAAGGTTTCAGCCGCGCTCTGGCGCGTGAAGTGGGTTCTCGCGGTATTACGGTCAACTCGGTCGCTCCGGGTTTCATCGACACCGATATGACCCGTGAGCTGCCTGAAGCGCAGCGTGAAGCGCTGCTGACTCAGATTCCGCTGGGTCGTCTGGGCCAGGCTGAAGAGATTGCCAAAGTTGTCGGATTCCTGGCTTCCGATGGCGCAGGCTACGTCACTGGCGCTACTATTCCGGTGAACGGCGGTATGTACATGAGCTAAAAAGGGCGCCTTCGAATGATCGGAGGCTCTCGAATGTGACGCGAGCCATCAGAAAACTGTCATAGTGGCTGTCTAAAATCCGTTATAAAGCTGCAACAGGTTTATAGACAGATCGTTGAAGTGTTCCTGGGGGCTCCCCGGCATTCAGCTTGAAATGCTAAAAACCCTTTCTATACACTTGGCCGCTACCAGCTGCCTGGATTTGTCCAATAGGAGTGAAAACAAGGTATGAGCACCATCGAAGAACGCGTCAAGAAAATCGTTGCTGAGCAACTTGGCGTCAAGGAAGAGGAAGTAACCAACAGCGCTTCCTTCGTTGAAGACCTGGGTGCCGACTCTCTTGACACCGTTGAGCTGGTGATGGCTCTCGAGGAAGAATTCGAGACCGAGATCCCGGACGAGCAAGCTGAGAAGATCACCACCGTTCAGGAAGCTATCGACTACGTGACTGCCCACGCGCAATAAGTCACCGTCAGCTTTCTGACCGAGAAAAGCCGCACTGCCCTAATCAGGCGTGCGGCTTTTCTTTACGTGCAAGGCGCATGTGGCGCCTGAGTAGAACAAGAGGAGATTGCTGTGTCGCGTAGACGCGTCGTGGTTACCGGTATGGGCATGCTGTCGCCGCTGGGTAACGATGTGCCGAGCAGCTGGCAGGGCATTTTGGCCGGGCGCAGTGGCATCGGTCCGATCGAGCATATGGACCTGTCCGCCTACTCCACCCGTTTTGGCGGATCGCTCAAGGGCTTCAATGTCGAGGAATACCTGTCCGCCAAAGAGGCGCGCAAGCTCGACCTGTTCATCCAGTATGGTCTCGCTGCCTGCTTCCAGGCCGTGCGTGATTCCGGGCTGGATATCACCGACGCCAATCGTGAGCGGATCGGTGTGGCCATGGGCTCCGGTATCGGCGGCCTGACCAATATCGAGAACAACTGCAAATCGCTGCACGAGCAGGGACCGCGGCGTATTTCGCCGTTCTTCGTGCCGGGCTCGATCATCAACATGATTTCCGGCTTCCTGTCGATTCACCTGGGTCTTCAGGGGCCGAACTATGCCATCGCCACGGCGTGCACCACCGGCACGCATTGTATCGGTATGGCCGCGCGCAACATTGCCTACGGCGAAGCCGACGTGATGGTTGCCGGCGGTGCCGAGATGGCGGCTTGCGGCCTGGGCATGGGCGGCTTCGGTGCCGCGCGTGCGCTGTCGACGCGTAACGACGAGCCGACCAAGGCCAGCCGTCCGTGGGACAAGGGCCGTGATGGCTTCGTGCTTTCCGATGGTTCCGGCGCCCTGGTGCTGGAGGAGTTGGAACACGCCAAGGCGCGTGGTGCCACCATCTATGCCGAGCTGATTGGTTTCGGTATGAGCGGCGATGCCTTCCACATGACCTCGCCACCCGAAGATGGCGCCGGTGCAGCGCGCTGCATGGCTGCCGCCCTGCGTGATGCGGGTATCAATGCCGATCAGGTGCAGTACATCAACGCGCATGGCACCTCGACGCCTGCGGGCGACAAGGCTGAAGTTGCCGCGGTGAAAAGCGTGTTCGGCGATCACGCCTACAAGCTGTCGGTCAGCTCGACCAAGTCCATGACCGGTCACCTGCTGGGTGCTGCAGGCGCTGTGGAAGCGATCTTCAGCGTGCTGGCGCTGCGCGATCAGGTTGCGCCGCCGACCATCAACCTGGATGAGCCGGACGAAGGCTGCGATCTGGACTTCGTCGCGCATCAGGCCAAGGCCTTGCCGATCGAGATCGCTCTGTCGAACTCCTTCGGCTTCGGCGGCACCAACGGCTCGCTGCTGTTCCGTCGGTTCAACGGCTGATGCTGAGCTGGGTCAACGGCGTGCCCGGCGAGCAGTCGTCGGTTCGCGACCGTGGCCTGGCTTACGGTGATGGTCTGTTCGAGACCATCGCCGTGCGCGGCGGGCACATTCCGCTGCTGGCGCGGCACATGGCGCGCCTGGCCGATGGCTGTCGGCGTCTGTCCATTCCTCTCGATCTGCTTCTCATGGAACGCGAGCTGCTGGCGTTCGCCGGGCAGTTGGGCGAGGGTGTGGCCAAACTCATCGTCACCCGTGGCGAGGGCCAGCGTGGCTACGCGCCACCGCAACCCTGTCAGCCGCTGCGTATCCTGCAATCTGCTGCGTTGCCGCAGTACCCTGCCGCGCACGCCGAGCAGGGTGTGCGTCTTTTTCCCTGCGAGACGCGCCTGGCTGAGCAACCACTGCTGGCCGGGCTCAAGCACCTCAATCGCCTGGAGCAGGTGTTGGCGCGCGCCGAATGGCAGGATGCCGAGTGCGCCGAAGGCCTGATGCGCGACAGCAGTGGCCGAGTCATCGAGGGCGTGTACAGCAACCTGTACCTCGTCGTCGGCGGCGGGCTGGTGACGGCTGATCTGTCGCGCTGTGGCGTGGCTGGCGTGATGCGTGCGGAGATCCTGCAGCAAGCGCAGTTGCTCGGACTGTCTGTCGAGTTACGCGATGTGTCCTACGACGAACTGCTGGATGCCGATGAAGTCTTTCTCTGCAACAGCCTTTACGGCATCTGGCCTGTACGGGCGCTGCAAGAGCGACACTGGTCGGTCGGGCCACTCACCCGTAAACTGCAGGCCATCGTCTGCGACCTACTGAGTAACTAACTGGTGCTACGCAAGATCCTGGTGCTGCTTGAATGCGGCGTGTTGTTGGCTGCTCTACTGGTAGTTGGTGCTGCCTGGCAGCAGCAAAGAGCGCTGGAGCAGCCTCTGCATCTGGCTGAAGAAATGCTTCTGGAGGTGCCGTCCGGCGCTACGCCGAGCGGCCTGCTCAATCGTCTGGAAGCAGAAGGTGTCATCGACAATGCCTTCTGGCTGCGCCTTTACTGGCGCTTCAATCTGAATGCGCCTGCCATGCACAGCGGTGAATATCGTTTACTGCCACAACAAACCGCGCGGGATATGCTCGGGCTATGGCAGCGCGGTGAGGTGGTGCAGTACAGCCTCACTCTGGTCGAGGGTTGGAACTTCCGTCAGGTGCGTGCCGCTCTGGCGCGCCAGGAGCGCCTGGAGCAGCGTCTGGCCGATCTCAGCGATGCGCAGTTGATGGAGCGCCTGGGCCTGGCCGGACAGAATCCGGAGGGGCGTTTCTTCCCCGATACCTATCGCTTTGTTCGTGGTATGAGCGACGAGGATTTGCTCAAGCAGGCTAACGCACGTCTTGAGGCTGTGCTTGCCGAAGAATGGCAAAAGCGCGCCGAGGGCTTGCCCTATCGCGAGCCCTATGACGCGCTGATCATGGCCTCGATGATCGAGAAGGAAACCGGCGTGCCCGAGGAGCGCGGCGAGATTGCTGGCGTGTTCGTCCGCCGTCTGCGCATGGGCATGCGTCTGCAGACCGACCCCACCGTGATCTACGGCATGGGCGAGCGCTACAACGGTCGTATCACCCGTGCCGACCTGCGCACGCCGACGTCCTACAACACCTACACCATCGACGGCATGCCGCCGACGCCGATCGCCATGGTCGGGCGTGAGGCTATTCACGCCGCGCTCAACCCGCTCGATGGCACCACCTTGTATTTCGTCGCGCGAGGCGACGGCAGCCATGTGTTCTCCAACACTCTTGCCGAGCACAATCGCGCCGTGCGCGAATACCAGCTCAAACGTCGCGCCGACTACCGCTCCAGCCCCGCGCCGCGCGCGGCGGCCGAAACTGAATAAGGGCAATCCGTGACCGGTCTGTTTATTACCCTGGAAGGCCCGGAAGGCGCAGGCAAGAGCACCAACCGAGAGTACCTGGCCGAGCGCCTGCGCGAGCAGGGCGTGGATGTGCTGTTGACCCGTGAACCCGGTGGCACGCCGCTGGCCGAGCGGATTCGTGAGCTGCTGCTCGACCCCAGCGACGAGCCGATGGCGGCCGATACCGAGCTGTTGCTGGTGTTCGCTGCCCGTGCCCAGCATTTGCAGCAGGTGATTCGTCCGGCTCTGGCCAAAGGCAGCGTGGTGCTGTGCGACCGTTTCACCGATGCCACCTACGCATACCAAGGTGGCGGCCGGGGTCTTTCCATCGAGCGCATCGCGCAACTGGAGCAGTTCGTCCAGGGTGAGCTGCGTCCAGATCTGACGCTGATTTTCGATCTGCCGGTCGAGGTTGGTCTGGCACGCGCGGCGGCACGCGGGCGTCTGGATCGCTTCGAGCAGGAAGGCCGTGGCTTCTTCGAGGCCGTACGCCAGGCCTATCTGCAGCGCGCTGCGCAGTCGCCGCAACGCTATCGCGTGCTGGACGCCGGGCAGACTCTGGTGCAGGTGCAAGCCGATATCGATGCCTTGCTGCCGAGCCTGCTGGAGGCTTGCCGTGGCTGAGGTCTATCCCTGGCAACAAACGCTCTGGCAGCAACTGGCCGGGCGCACTCAACATGCTCATGCCTATCTGCTACATGGCCCGGCCGGGATCGGCAAGCGTGCGCTTGCCGAGCGTCTGATGGCGCGCCTGTTGTGCCAGAGTCCGAACGGGCTGGATGCCTGTGGCAACTGTAAATCCTGTCATCTGTTGGCCGCCGGTACTCACCCGGACAACTACGTGCTGGAGCCGGAAGAGGCGGACAAGCCGATCAAGGTCGATCAGGTGCGTGAGCTGGTCGATTTCGTGGTGCAGACCGCGCAGCTGGGTGGGCGCAAGGTGGTGCTTCTGGAGCCGGCCGAGGCGATGAACCTCAACGCCGCCAACGCGCTACTGAAAAGCCTGGAAGAGCCGTCCGGCAATACCGTGCTGCTGCTTATCAGCCACCAGCCCAGCCGCTTGTTGCCGACCATCAAGAGTCGCTGCGTGCAGCAGGCCTGCCCCTTGCCGAGCGAGGCGATGAGCCTGGCTTGGCTGGCCCAGGCACTGCCCGAACTGAGTGACGACGAGCGCGCCGACCTGCTGACGCTCGCAGCGGGTTCGCCGCTGGCCGCCGTGCGCCTGCAGGCTCAGGGTGTGCGCGAACAGCGTGCCCAGGCCGTGGAGGGGGTGAAAAAACTGCTCAAGCAGCAGATCTCGCCGAGCCAACTGGCCGAAAGCTGGAACTCACTGCCGCTGAATCTGCTGTTTGACTGGTTCTGCGACTGGGCGCAGCTGATGCTGCGCTACCAACTGACCAAGGACGAGGAAGGCCTAGGCCAGGCCGATATGCGCAAGGTGGTGCAATACCTCGCAGACAAGAGCGCGCAGGCCAAGGTATTGGCGATTCAGGAATGGTTGCTCGCGCAAAGGCAGAAAGTGATGGGCAAAGCCAACCTCAATCGTGTACTGCTTCTCGAAGCGTTGCTGGTGCAATGGGCGGCACTGCCGGCGCAGGATCGCGGCTGAGTCGCGTCGGAGCAGGATTCGGCAGGGCGTCACATTCTGCTGGCTGCCTGCCACCCAGTGGTTTGCGCCGGAGCATGAACAGGCCCTAGAATCAGCCATTAAGCAATAAACGCCAGGAATGTGCTGATGAGCCTGCCACCCAATCTGGGTCCCCGTAACGGAATTCTGTCCCTGACCATCAAGGACAAGTCCGTGCTGTACGCGGCCTACATGCCCTTCATCAAGAATGGCGGCCTCTTCATTCCCACCAACAAGAGCTATAAGCTCGGTGACGAAGTGTTCATGCTGCTCAACCTGATGGATGAGCCGGAGAAGATTCCGGTTGCCGGCAAGGTGGTGTGGATCACCCCGAAGGGCGCGCAGGGCAACCGTGCTGCCGGTGTCGGCGTTCAGTTCAACGATGGTGATAACACTGCGCGCAACAAGATTGAAACCTACCTCGCTGGTGCGCTGAAGTCCGACCGCCCGACGCACACCATGTAATTCGTCGGCCGCGAGCCACCTTTCCCTTGCGGTCGATGCCTCTGCCCTCAGAGCGTCCAGCCAACTGCTGCTTTCGATTACAATTCGGGCTTTCCCTTTGCCCGAGTTTTCCCGCTGTGCTGATCGACTCCCATTGCCACCTTGATCGTCTCGACCTCGCTGCCCATGGCGGCTCGCTGGATGCTGCCCTGGATGCGGCGCGCGCCGTTGGTGTAGGCCACTTCCTGTGCATCGGCGTAAGCGCCGACAACGCCGCCACGGTCAAGGGCCTGGCCGAGCGTTATGACGACGTCGATTGCTCGGTGGGCGTGCATCCACTGGATCTGGAACCGGGCGCCGAACCCGCACTGGACTGGCTGCTGGGTGAGCTGGCGCATCCCAAGGTGGTCGCCATTGGTGAAACCGGCCTAGATTACCACTATGAGCCAGAGTCTGCTGCGTTGCAGCAGGCCTCTTTCCGTCTGCACCTGGAGGCGGCGCGCATCACGGGTAAGCCGGTAATCGTGCATACCCGCGAGGCTCGCGCTGATACGCTGGCATTGCTGCGCGAAGCGGCATTGCCGCAGGCCGGCGTGCTGCATTGCTTCACCGAAGACTGGGAGATGGCCAAGGCTGCACTGGATATCGGCTTCTATATCTCATTGTCCGGTATCGTCACTTTCCGCAATGCCGAGGCGTTGCGCGAAGTGGCGCGCCAGGTGCCGGTCGACCGCCTGTTGGTGGAAACCGACTCGCCTTATCTCGCGCCCGTGCCGCATCGCGGCAAGCCCAACCTGCCGCAATATGTACGTGAAGTGGCCGAGTACCTGGCGGTGCTGCGAGGAGTGAGCTACGAGGTGCTGGCTGAGCAGACCTCGAACAACTTCAAGCGTTTGTTCCCGTTGGCTGGTGTGGCTGACGCTTAACAGCCCGTAGGGGGCGCCGCGCGCACCAGGCGATGTGAGGCGTTGCAGCCATGGTGGGTTACGCCGCACCCAGATCCAGCGAAGCAGTCCGCGACCGTGACAGGCGGCTAACCCACCCTTGGGAACGGCGATCCGCTGAGCAAAAAAAACCCGGACTCTGGGGGATGAATCCGGGTCAAGACCATTAGGAGTAAATCAAGGTACGCGGTCCACGGTACCTTGGCTGGCGGGGCACTTGGGGGGAGATGCCGCACACCAGTACGTTCCAGTATTGGCCATGATCCGCGAGCGTCCAGGCCAAAGTCTGAGTTTTTTAAACGGATTTGGAATACCACGGGCGCTGCTGAGTCCTCACCCTTTTGCCAGCTGGGTTAGCAGGCCCAAGGTCTCTTCGATAACCTGCTCGCTGGTGTAGAAATGCGGCGACAGGCGGACGCCTGGCCCGCGTTGTACACAGATCACCTGTTCCTCGCGCAAGCGCTGATACAGCGCCGGATTGTCCCAGCCCGCCAGGCTGAAACTGAGAATACCGGCACGACGCGCAGGCTCGAGCGGGCTATGGATCACTGCACCAGGCAATTCGCGAATACCATCGTTCAGGCGCTGAACCCGCTCTCCCACCAGCGCGCCGATCCGCTCCATGCCCACTTCCTCGAGCAGCGACAGGCTCGCCTCCAGGGCGAAGGCGCCGAGCATGTTCGGGCTGCCGCATTCGAAGCGTCGTGCACTGCGGGCCGGCTGCCAGTCCTGGCGGGTGTAGTCGCCGGCGTGCTCCAGCATGTGCCAGCCATACTCGTGCAGTTTCAGCTGATCGCGTACCGCACTGCGGCAATAGAACACCCCCAGGCCCTCCGGGCCGAGCATCCATTTGTGGCCGTCGGCCATGGCGAAGTCGCAGTCGTAGGCTTGGACGTCGAAGGGCAGGGCGCCCAGTTGCTGGATGGCATCAATGCAGAACAGCACGCCATGCTGGCGGCAGCCGCGGCCTAAGCGCGGCAGATCGAGACGCAGGCCGCTGGCGAACTGCACGGCGCTGATCGACAACAGGCGTGTACGCGGGGTGAAGGCGGCGAGCAGGGCCGCTTCCGGATCATCACCCTTGAGATTGACTTCGACTACCTCGACGCCCTGGGCCGCCAGTGCCAGCCAGACGATGCGGTTGGAAGGGAATTCCTCGTCGCTGATGATCACCTGGTCGCCGGCTCGCCAGTCCAGGCCGAAGGCCACGAAGGAGAGTGCCTCGGAGGTATTCTTGACCAGTGCAATATCACCGGTGCTTGGTGCGTTCATCAGGCGCACAAGGCGTTCGCGTAGGCTACGCTCAAGTTTCAACCAGTCGGGATAGTCACGCGCACCGCTGCTCACGTTCGCTTCCGAGAACCGTCGAACCGCTTCAGCACTGCGTTTCGGCCAGGGAGCGACCGCCGCATGATTCAGATAGCGCAGTCCATTTTCCAGGGGGAACTCATCATGAAACACGTACATGGTCGGATGATCCGTGCAATTTGGCCGCATTTGGGCATAATAAGCGGCTTCGATTTTTGACCCCGTAGTCCCTTTATGCAGAAAGAACCCCGTAAGGTCCGCGAATTCCGTCGCCGCGAGCAAGAAATTCTCGATACCGCGCTGAAACTCTTCCTCGAACAAGGAGAAGACAGCGTTACCGTCGAGATGATCGCTGATGCGGTCGGTATCGGCAAAGGCACTATCTACAAGCACTTCAAGTCCAAGGCGGAGATCTACCTGCGCCTGATGCTCGACTACGAGCGCGATCTCAATGAGCTGCTGCATTCGGCCGATGTGGATCGTGACAAGGAAGCGCTGTCGCGTGCGTACTTCGAATTCCGCATGCGCGATCCGCAACGCTATCGCCTGTTCGACCGCCTCGAAGAGAAGGTGGTCAAGGGCAATCAAGTGCCGGAAATGGTCGAGCAGTTGCACAAGATCCGTGCTTCCAACTTCGAGCGTCTGACCCAGCTGATCAAGGGCCGCATCGCCGAAGGCAAGCTGGAAGACGTGCCGCCATACTTCCACTACTGCGCCGCCTGGGCCCTGGTGCATGGCGCCGTGGCGCTGTACCACTCGCCGTTCTGGAGCAATGTGCTCGAGGATCAGGAAGGCTTCTTCCAGTTCCTCATGGATATCGGCGTGCGCATGGGTAACAAGCGCAAGCGCGACGCCTGACGCCTGGCATGTCGGCCACGGGACTGTGCCGTGGCCGACATAGCGATATACTCCGGCTCTTAACGAACTGGAGCTCCCAATGATCGTCGACCGCCAGGGCAGACGCTTCCGCAACCTTCGCGTCAGCCTGACCGCTGCCTGCAACTACGCCTGCACCTACTGTGTGCCGAACGGCAAGCGTCTGGTCGCCGCTCAGGACGAACTCTCCGCCGACGCCATGGCGCGTGGCGTCGCTTACCTGATCGAAGCCGCTGGCATCGAGCGCTTGCGCATCACCGGTGGTGAGCCCTTGGTCAGCACGCGCCTGGAGCCTTTCCTGCGCCAGGTCAGCCAACTCGGCCTCGACGATATCAGCCTCACCACCAACGGCCAGTTGCTCGAGCGCAAGCTACCGCTGCTGGTCGAATGCGGTATCCGCCGTCTCAATGTTTCCCTCGATACTCTCGACGCCGACGCTTTTCGCAGCATCGCCCGCGGCGGCGACCTGGCCACCGTGTTGGCGGGTATGGAAGCGGCGCGTGAAGCCGGGATGAAGATCAAGGTCAACATGGTGCCGTTGCGCGGGCAGAACCTCGACCAGGTGCTGCCACTGCTCGAGTACTGCCTGGAGCGCGGTTTCGAGCTGCGTTTCATCGAACTGATGCGCATGGGCCATCTGGCGCGCGACCCCAACGCCTTCAACCAGCAATTCGTTGGTTTGCCCGAGCTGCTGGAGCTGATCGGTAGCCGTCACCAGTACGTGCAGGCCAGCGCCCCGGTCGACGCTACCGCGATGCGCTACGCCATTCCCGGCGCCGGTCATTTCGGCGTGATCGCCAACGAAAGCGTGCCGTTCTGCCGTACCTGCTCGCGCCTGCGCCTGTCGTCTACCGGCTGGCTGCATGGCTGCCTGTCGTCGAGCAACCGCCACTTCGTCGGTGACTTGTTGGACAAGCCGCGTCACCAGGCCTTGCCAGCGTTGCAGCGATTGCTGGTCAAGGCGTTGGGTGACAAACAGGATCTGGCCTTCTCTGGTGGTGTGACGGTGATGAAGATCATCGGCGGCTAGTGGGCTGATCACGGTAGGGTGTGCCACGCGCACCGCCGACAGTGCTGCAGGGTGAGCTTTAGCCCACGATCCGTTCTAGAGCCCCGTCCCACCTGAGTTAAACGCAACCTGAGCGGCATGCAACGGTTGCAGGTCGAGGCCCAGAGTGGCTCGGCAGTCACTCCAGGCCCGGATAAACTGCCGGGGCGCCAACCAACCGAGTGACTGCCTGCATGCCCGCCACCTTTCCCATCGCTTACATCGAGCCAGTGTTTCGCCCGCCGAGTGAGGCGCAGTCGCTGATTCTGCCGGTCACCAACGGCTGCTCCTGGAACCAGTGCACCTTCTGCGAGATGTACACCGCGCCGCAGAAGAAATTCCGCGCCCGCTATGAGGCGCAGGTGCTGGAGGAGATTCGCCGCGCTGGTGAGCAACTGATCGTCAACCGGGTGTTCCTCGCCGATGGTGACGCGCTGGTGCTGCCGACTCGGCGTTTGCTGGCCATCCTGCAAGCCATCCACGAATACATGCCCGAGGTGCGTCGGGTTTCGAGCTATTGCCTGCCGCGCAACCTGCGCAAGAAATCGGTGGATGAGCTCAAGGAACTGGCCGATGCCGGATTGAAGATGGCCTATGTCGGCTGCGAATCCGGTGATGACGAGGTGCTGGCGCGGGTCAACAAGGGTGAGACTTTCGAATCCAGCCTTAGCGCCCTGGACAAGCTTGGCCAGGCCGGCATCACCCGCTCCGTGATGATTCTCAACGGGCTCGGTGGTCAGGTACTCAGCGATCAGCATGCCGACAACTCGGCGCGCCTGATGAACGAGGCCCAACCTGAGTACCTCTCTACTCTGGTGGTCAGTTTCCCCATGGGTGAGGGTCGCTTTCGCGAGCAATTCGCCGATTACCAGCCGCTGACGCAACTGCAGCTATTCGGTGAGGTTGAGCGCCTGCTGCAGGGGCTCGAACTGCAGCAGACGGTGTTTCGCAGTGATCATGCGTCCAACTACCTGGTGCTGAAGGGCAACCTGGGGCGTGACAAGGCACGTCTGCTGGCGCAGGTACGTGAGGCTATCGAGCGGCCGCAACAGGCCAATCTGCGTCAGGAGTGGCAGCGCGGGCTTTGACGAGGCTGGCGCAGAACCTGCATCTATCCCTTATCCGCCGGTTTTCCGTCACCGGCACGAGGAGGATGGATTCATGCGTAACCTGCTTCTACTGGTGGCGCTGCTGAGCCTGACCGGGTGCATGAAGGTCAGTGATCTGGCCAGTGGCGCCGAATACCACCTGCGAGATGCCGGGTTTCTCGATCACGGTCGCACCGAGCGCATGGCCTCGCGGCGCCTGCAGCAGGACTCCTTCATCTACATCGCCCAGGGCCATTTCGTGCCGCCGGGCCACGGCTATCCGCGGCCAAACGTAGTGGCCGAGGAGGCCTTCAAGGGCTTCGTCGAATACTTCCCGCTGGTGCGCCGCGCACGTGAGCCGGCAGGCCTGGACGAAGCCATGGCCGAAGCCCGTGCCGCCGGCGCGCATTATCTGCTGTACAGCCGTTTTGCCTACAGCGACGACCGTATCGGCACCCTGGAGGAGTGGGAGGACCAGGAGGCTGTGGATCGCCTTGGTACCGACCGCGCCTCGATCCAGCTGATGCTGATCGAGACCAACACGCGTTATCTGGTGGACACCGCGCGGATTCGCAGCCGTGGCGGATTCCTGACGTTTTACGACGCCCAGCCGCAGGACCTGATCGGCCCGCCGCTGCATGACTATGCGCGTAGCCTGTTGGGTGTGGGGCGCTAAGAATAGGGACAATCGGCGCGCCGCTCTTGTGGGAGGGGCTTTAGCCGCGACAGGTGGCACGGTGTATCCTCGTCCGTTCGAATCGAACTGGACGAGGAAAGACCATGAGCGATCCAGGCAAGGCGGGCGATCTGCTGGCGCAGATCCCCAAGGGTGAAGGCAAGGGCCTACCTCCCGTGCACCTGTGGAATCCCGATTTCTGTGGCGATATCGACATGCGAATCGCCCGCGATGGCACCTGGTATTACCTGGGCACGCCCATCGGCCGCAAACCCATGGTGCGGCTGTTTTCCACGATCATTCGCCGTGACGGCGACGACTACTTCCTGATCACGCCGGTGGAGAAGGTCGGCATCCAGGTCGAGGATGCGCCCTTCGTCGCCGTGACCCTGCAGGTCGAAGGCGAGGGGGAAGCGCAGGTGCTGCGTTTCACCACCAACGTCGAGGACGAAGTGGTCGCAGGCGGCGAGCATCCTATCCGTGTCGAGATCGACCCTGCGACACTCGAGCCCTCGCCCTACATTCTGGTGCGGCGTAACCTCGAAGCGCTGATTCACCGCAACGTGTTCTATCAGCTGGTGGAACTGGCGGTGGAGCGCGAGGTCGACGGAGAACCCTGGTTGGGTGTGTGGAGCGCCGGGGTGTTCTATCCCATCGGGCCTTCTCCGGCCTGAACGGGCGATGCGCAAGCGGCGCTGGCGCACCCCATGGATTTGACAGGAGACGCATATGGATGAGCACCGCATCGAAACCGAACGGCTGACGCTGCGCCCACCGCAGCTGCAGGATGCCGACGAGGTGCAGCGCCTGGCCGGTGATTTTCGTATTGCCGATGTCACCAGCAGCATTCCCCATCCCTATCCGGCCGAGCTGGCGCAGCAGTGGATCGAGCGCTGCGCGCAGGATTGGGCCAGTGGCACGGCAGCCAACTTCATCATCACCGAGTCGGCCAGTGGCACGCTGGTCGGCAGTATGGCGCTCAAGGATATTGGCCGAGGCGAGGCCGAAGTGGGCTACTGGATCGGCGTGCCTTACTGGAGCCGTGGCTATGCCAGTGAGGCCTGCAATGCGCTGGTGGAGTTCGCCTTCCGCCAGCTTCGTCTGCGCCGGCTGCACGCCAGCCACCTGGCGCGCAACCCGCAATCCGGCCGGGTGCTGTTCAAGGCCGGTTTCCGTCACTTGGGCCTGGGCCACAGCCAGTGCGGCGCCCAGGGCAAGGTCGAGCCGGTCGAGCTCTACGAGCGGGTTTCCGGCGAGTGACCTGAACGGCCCTCAACGCACCCGATCGCGACTCTGCACCGCCAGGTCCAGCGCCTTCTGCATATCCAGCCGCGCCGAACGGCCCACGTCCTTGTCGCTCATCTTGTAATTGCGCTCCGATGGCAGGATCGGCGCGGTCAGGTCTTCGGCGTCCATCGGTTCGAAGTCGTAATCACCGCCGATGGTCATGGCACTGCGCCGTAGCAGCATGCGTACCTGTTCCGGCTGCAGGCGCGGATTGATCGACAGCATGGCGGCGACCACGCCAGTGACCAGGGGCGTGGCGTAGGAGGTGCCACAATGCACATCGCCGGTGGCATCGACCTCTTGGGTGGAAGCGCGGGCACAGGCGGCGGCGGTGATATCGACGCGCATGTCGACGTTCGATGAGTCGCGTTTGACCACGTAAGTCGGGTCGTCGATTTCGGAGTCCTTTTCCTTGCTGCGCTGATGCCCGCCGACCACCAGCAACTGCTCGGTGATGAACGAGGAGGGCAGGCGGTATTCGTCCCGGCCGGAGAAGGACGAACCGTTGCCGGCGGAGTTGATCACCAGCACGTCCGGGTGTTCCTCGCGCAGCCAGAGAAAGAACTCCTCCAGCAGCTCTTCGTAGCCGCTCATGGCGATGCCGGAGCGCACCAGCGAATCGATCTCGTCACCTTCGACATTGCGCGTGCCGACGCGGTGGATGCCCCAGCTCCAGTTGAGTACGCGCACGCCGTCTTCCACCAGGTTCACCGAGGCGGCGATGTTGGCGGTGATGCCGGCGTCCGAGTTGCGCTCGACGATCACCTCGAAGCCCTGGCTGGTCTTGTCCAGCCCGCGCAGGAAACCGGTGTTGCCACCCTTGTCCCAGTGCGCGGCGAGAATGCCGGCCACGGTGCTGCCGTGGTTGTCCGGCTCGTCGGCATCACGCGCATAGACGCAGGTGCGCGGCTTGCCATCGGGACAGGCGCCGAGGTAGTCGGCGAAGTCGGGCGCATCGAAATCGACATTGCGCTCGATCACGCCGACGCGAATCGGCTCGGCTTCGATGGGCGTTTCGCCCGCCGGGATGCGCCACTGGTAATAGTTGACCGCATCCATGAAGCGGTTCGCGGCCCATTCCTCGGAGTTCTTTTCCGGTTTATGTGCTGACTTGCGGGCGGCCTCGCTTTCTTCTCCACGCTCCGGTGCGCTTTCTTCCACCACCACAGCATCGACGCTGACTTCGTTGCCGATACGTAGCACCAGCGCATCGCGCTCGGTCAGGTTCTTCACTGGCAGGCGCAGTTGGTAGACGTTCAGCGGTGGGATGGCGCCGACTACCTTGGCGTCGTACTTCTTCGCCAGGCGCTTGGCCTCGTCGAGGCCGTCGTGGCTTTCCTCGATCAGCAGGCTGACCAGGTCGACATAGGTGGTCAGGCCATCCATGTTCTTCGCCACTTCATCCGGGCCGGCAGCGAGCACATGGCTGCGGTGCAGCGACAGCCACACTGGATTGCTGGCGCGCGAGTCGTCCTCCAGCCACAGCGGTGCGCTGCGATGTTTGTCGCTGCTCAGTTGCAGACGCAGGCCATCGCCAGTGCGCTTGACCGCCGAATCAGGCAAGGTGTCGTCGCCGAGGTGCAGCTTCGGCAGCTTCGCGCCCAGGCCACGCGCCTGCATGCACCACTCCTGCTTTTCACTGGCGAGCAGGTCGCCGCAGCGTTGCAGGCTCTGGATGCGCAACGGTTCCTGCGCCTCGGCAAGAGGGCTGAGCAGGGCCACGACGAAAGCGGAAAGGAGGGCGCGGCTGGGCAGCATGGGGCAGGGTTTCCTTGACGATTGTCCTGCATTTCCGACTGCCTTCGCCGCGCTTCGTTCAGCTCGGTTGCACGCTAACGGTAGTTAGGAATACCTGCGTAAGAGAGTGCTGTTATACCTATCTATGTTATAGTGTTACGTTCCAGTGGCGCCCTTCTCGAAGTCCTCCATGTCCTCCAATCGTCTGCTCTCGATCGACGCCCTGCGCGGTTTGGTCATCCTCTTCATGTTGCTCGATCACGTTCGCGAAACCTTCTACCTGCACCAGCAGGTCGTCGACCCGATGGACGTGACCGCCACCGATCCTGCGCTGTTCTTCAGCCGTACCCTGGCGCATCTGTGCGCGCCGGTATTCATCCTGCTCACCGGGCTTTCGGCGTTTCTCTATGGCGAGAAGCAGATGAGCCGGGCGGCGACCAGCGCCTTTCTGTTCAAGCGCGGGCTGTTCCTGGTGGTGCTGGAGTTCACCCTAGTCAACTTCGCCTGGACCTTCCAGTTCCCGCCCATGGTGATCTACCTGCAGGTGATCTGGGCCATCGGCCTGAGCATGCTGGCGCTCGCTGCGCTGCTATGGCTGCCGCGCACGCTGTTGGCCGTGCTGGGTCTGGCGCTGGTGGCCGGGCACAATCTGCTCGATGGGCTGCACTTCGGCCCAGAGTCCGCGCTGCATATTCCCTGGGCGATCCTGCATGACCGCGGCTGGCTCGAGTTTTCCGAAACGTTACGCCTGCGCACGTCGTACCCGGTGCTGCCGTGGATCGGGGTGATCGCCCTGGGTTATGTGATCGGCCCGTGGTTTCGCGGGTCGAGCGCGCCCGAGCAGCGCCTGCAATGGCTGCGTCGAGTCGGGTTTGCTGCGCTGGCGCTGTTCGTTCTGCTGCGCCTGCTCAACGGCTATGGCGAGAAGCCCTGGATCGTTGAAGAAACCGCGCTGCAAACGCTGATGGGCTTGTTCAATATCACCAAGTATCCGCCGTCGCTGCTGTTCCTGGCGCTGACGCTGGGTATCGGCCTGCTGCTGCTGGCAGCCTTCGAGCGCCGCAACGACGGGCGCCTGGTGCGTACCCTGGCGGTATTCGGTAGTGCGCCGATGTTCTTCTACCTGCTGCACCTGTATGTGCTGAAGTTGCTCTATATCACCGCCCTGGCTATCTGGGGCGCGAACCAGGGGCACTACTTCGGCTTCGATTCGATGGAGTGGGTCTGGGCTACCACCGTGCTGCTGGCGCTGGTGCTGTTTCCACCCACGCAGTGGTTCGCTCGGCTCAAGGCGCGGCGCCGCGACATTCGCTGGCTGAAGTACCTCTAGGAATCTCTGTCGTAGGGTGCGCCGCGCGCACCGGGGCAAGCCGTCACCACGCCGGTGCTGACCGTCAGCTCCTTGAACGCAAAAAGGCCAGGGTTCGTCCCTGGCCTTTTCATTGATGATTTGCGCCGTGTACAACCGATGTTGTCGAGGTGCCCTGGCGGTGCGCACGGCGCACCCTTGTTCGCTGGCCACACCATGTTGTGCGTGCAGGAGTCCGTTTTCGAGCTCCTGCAGGCCAGGTTGCAGCCGGGCGGCTTAGAGTTTCATGTTCACCGACAGATAGGCCGAGCGACCTGGAGCAGGGGAGAACATCGGTTGTTCGTCGCCAGCGGCCCAGAAGAAGTTGTCGAACCATACGTACTCGTAGTCGCGGTCGGTCAGGTTCTTCATCTGCAGATCGAGGCTGGTGGTAGCCGATAGCTGATAGCGCACGTTGGCATCGAGCACCGCGAAGCCGCCGTACTTGCCTTGTTCGTTCAGCTCGTCGATGTAGTAGTCGCCCTGCGCGCGGGCCGACAGGCCGAAGCGCCAAGCGTCGTTGAACTGATAGTCGACTCCTGCATTGCTGATGTAGCGCGGCGTGGAGAACACTTCCTTGCCCGACAGAGACTGGCCGCCCGCGGTGAACGCGCTGACCACCTTGGCCTCCTGAATAGCGTGCGAGCCCCACACCGTCCACTGGTCGTTCAGCTGCGCACTGAGCTGCATGTCGATGCCGCGACGCTTGGTTTCACCCAAGCCGACGGTGGTGCCGGTGCTGGGCATGTTGGCCACTTCGCCGGTAGCTTCCTGTTGCCATACGGCGATCCGCGCCTCCGAGCCGGCGAACGGCTTGAACTTCACTCCCACCTCTTTACCGGTGTTGATCGACGGTTTGTACGACGCCTGGCCAGCGGTCATGTAGGCCGGTGCGGTGGAGCCGGTAAGGATCTGGAAGGTACGGCCCCAGTTGGCGTAGACGTTGAGATCCGGGGTGATGCTGTACACCACGCTGAGCTTGGGTTGCTCGATCCAGCCGTAGTCCTGCAGCTCGGCTTTCGTCCCGTCGGCCAGCTCGGTGTTGCCGGAGAATTTGTCGACGCGGTACGCCGGGATGATCTTCAACTGCTCGATGGGCTGGATGATCGCCTGGGCATAGGCGCCGGTGTTGTACAGCGTGTAGCTGTCGTCGTTCTGTGTGCGTGCCGGTGGCGCGTCGAAATCGGTGGGGATACCGAAGTTGTAGCGATAGCGGCGGTATTCGTTGTTCTGCTGCTCGTAGTTGATGCCGCCGTCGAGGGTCAGCATCTCGTGGGCGCGCCAGGTCAGGTTGCTCAACACGCCGGTCTGGCGTTCCTGCCACTGGCGGCGCTGACGCGGAGCGTTGCCGACCGGATAGCTGGTGAAAGTCACGGTGCGGTCATCGTCGTAGCTGTTGTAGTACAGCTTGTTGCTCAGGCTCAGGTCATCGCTGAGCTGGAAATCGGCATGCGCGCTGAGGTGCTTCATGTCGCGGTCGTCGCCATCGTTGGCGTTCTTCTCCGGCGACTGCGAGCGGCTCGCGGCCAGCTCCTGTGCGGTGAGAAAACCCGGCTCCTCGGCCTGGTGATGGTAGAGGCGAGCGACTATGCCGAGCTTCATGGTCTGTTCGTCACCGGTGACGAACCATTTGCCGCCCAGGGAATATTTGTTGGAGTTGCTGTTGTCGCGGAAACCGTCGGAATCCTGCTTGGCCAGAAAGTAGTTCTGCGCGAAGTTGCCTTCCTCGCGGCCGACGGCCAGCTGGAATTCGCGGGTGTTGAAGCTGCCGTAGGTCAGGCGGCCGTCGGTGTAGTTGCCGCCCTGGCGGGTGACGAAATTGATGTTGCCGCCGATGTTGTGCAGGCCGTAGCGCGGGTCATTGGTGCCGCGCACCACCTCGATGTATTCCAGATCCAGCGGGAAGACCATGTCGATGAAGCGCTGGTTGCCGCTGTTGACGTTGCTCGGTACGCCGTCGATCAGCGTCTTGATGCCATTGATGTAGCCCTCGCCGTTGAACGCACGGAAGGTCACCTTGCCGGACTCGGCGCCCATGCGCGTCTCGGTCAGCTGGATGCCGGGCATCTGGCCCACCAGCTCCCAGCTGTTCATCACGTTCTTATCCTCGATCTTGTCGCTGCTCATGATGTCGACCGAGGACAGAATGCTGTCGGTGCGCAGCGTGCCGCTGGCCTCCGGGGTGACGTAGACCGAACCGAGTGAAACGGTGGAGTTGCCGGATGAGGCAGCGTGAATCTGAGGCGTGACCAGGGCGGTCATGACGGCGAGGGAGGCCGAAGTGGCTTTCATGGGTATTCCTAGCGTTGCGTTTTCTAAGTGAGGGAGGGATGTGCGTTGGCCTACTGGAGTGGCTGGCGACGTCCAGGCGGCAGCGCGGGATGTATCGGTAAATGATTTATCTGAAATATGTTATATCATAACAATTTTAAGGCGCACGGCTACTCTGAAAACCCGCAACCAGAGCCAGTGCAGGCCCTGGCCAGACTGATCGGGGGTTGAGTATCCGGCGCAAAGGCTGATAAATAGTGGCTTTAGGTGCACGAACGATTAGACGCCGGCTCAGCAATGGCGTATCAATATCAGGCGCCTTCCGCGTTTCAATCCAAGCAGAACCACTATGCAGCCCCTGTGTTCGGTCAATGCGCCCACCAGCGCCAATGATGAGCGGCTCGATGGCTTCGTGCGTCTGCTTAGCCGCTATTTCGACTCGGCCGCCGCGCTGGTCTCCGGCGTTGGGGCTGCACGGCATATATGGGCCAGCCCTGGTCTGAGCGACGCTCGTCTGGCAAGGCTCATCGACACTCGCGAGACCTCACCCACCTCCCTGGTTTGGCCCTTGCAGATGCAAGAGGGCGTCAGGCTCGGCACGCTGTACCTGCATTTCGACCCGCCCCGCACGCTCGACGCCAAGCAGCACGAAGCCCTGCAGGACTTCGTCGCACTGGCCCTCGACCTGCTGGCGCGCGAAGCGCAAGAGGCCCGCCAGCGCCATGAAGTCGCCGCCCTGCATGCCAGCGAGCGGCGCATGGCACTGGCCATCGCCGGTAGCGGTACAGGCATTTGGGACCGCGACATCACCACCGGCGACATCCATTACTCCAGCAGCTGGAAGGCGCTGCTTGGCTATGCTGATCACGAAATCGGCAATCGCATCGAAGAGAGCTATACCCGCGTGCACCCGGCTGACCTCGACTACGTGCGCACGACCATCCAGGCGCATCTGGATCAACGCACCGAAGCCTATGAAGTCGAGCACCGCCTGCGTTGCCGCGACGGCCAGTACAAATGGGTATGCAGCCGCGGCAAGGTGGTCGAGCGCGGCATGCACGGCAAACCGCTGCGCATGATTGGCACCACCACCGACATCACCGCCATGCGCCGCCTGTCCGAGCAGGTACAGCAGACCGCGGCCCTGATGACCGACCTGACCAATGAAATCCCCGGCATGGTCTTCCAGTTCCGCCGGCAGGTCGACGGCACCTCTGCCTTCACCTACGTCAGCGCCGGCGCGCAAGCCATCTGCGGGCTCAGTGCGATGCAACTGATGCAGGACGCTCAGGCGCTGACGGCCATCGTCCACCCGGACGACCGCATGGCCTTCATCGACTCCCTGCAACTATCGGCCGAAGAACTGACGGACTGGTATCTGGAGTTTCGCGTGCAGGTACCGGGGCGTGAAATCGCCTGGTGCCAGGGCGAAGCCTGCCCGCGCCGCGAAGAAGACGGCAGCGTGGTCTGGCATGGCTTCATGACCGACGTCACCGAGCGCAAGCAGATCGAAGCCGAGTTACAGGCCTTCGCCACCACCGACTTCCTCACCCAGCTCGCCAACCGCCGGCATTTCATGCGCCAGCTCGAAGCCGAACTGGCGCGCCTGCAACGCAGCCCCGAGCAAAGTGCGGCGATTCTGATGTTCGACCTGGACTACTTCAAGACCATCAACGACCGCTGGGGCCACAACGTCGGCGACCAGGCCCTGCGTCACTTCGCGGCGATTCTCTGCACCCAGTTGCGCAAGACCGACACCGCCGGGCGCCTGGGTGGCGAAGAGTTCGCCGTGGTGCTCAGCGAGGCGGATCTGGACCAGGCCATGCACTTCGCTACGCGCATCCAGAACGAACTGGCCAAGGCGCCGATCATGCACGCCGGGGAGCCGATCTTCCTCGCCGTCAGCGTTGGCATTTCCTCGCTCAACGCCAGCGATGCCAGCGTCGAGGCCGCGCTGTCACGTAGCGATATCGCCCTGTATTGCGCCAAGCGAGGCGGGCGCAATCGCATCGAGCATCACTAACGCGGGCTGGCCCAGCCAGGCTCGATCAGGCGTAAGAGACACGCGTCACAGCCAATGCCCGCCGCGTAAAAACGGTGGGCAGCTGCGCTGGACGCATGGCGCCATGCTGACTAACGTGGTTGCCCCATTCGAACCACCACAGGAAATCGTCATATGGACGTGCAATGCAATTCCCTTGAAGAGGTGCGCGAGCGCATCGACCAGATCGATCGCGCCATGGTCGACCTCATCGCTCAACGCGGCGGTTTCGTCGCTCAGGCGGCGCGATTCAAGAAAGACAGTGCAGACGTTCGCGCCCCTGCGCGCGTCGAGCAGATCATCGCCAAGGTGCGTGCGCTCGCCGATGAGCGTGGCGCCTCGGCAGCGGTCGTGGAGCAGGTTTACCGCGCGATGATCGCCGCATTCATCGAGGAAGAACTGCGTACCCATGCCGCCTTGAGCGCAGATGCCTGAACGGCGCCAGCGCTGACGCTGAGCCTAACGCTGGCTCAGCGTCGCCACTGATACGCCGGAGGCCACGAAGGTCATCCCGGCCCCCAGGTTCAAACCCTTCACCACCCGTGGCTGCACCTGCAGATAGCGCGACAGCGAAGTGGCGAACACACCCATCAGCGTGAAGCCCACAGCCGTCAGCACCGCGAACCACAGGCCGTAAACCAGCATCTGCGTGCTCACCGAGCCGCGCTGCGGATCGACGAACTGCGGGATGAACGCCGGCACGAAAAAGCCCGGCTTGGGGTTGAGCGCGGCGGACAGAAAACCGGTGAGAAAGATGCTTAGCAGCGACTGCCGGGTGACGGAGCGAAAGCTGATCAGATTGCGCGTGCGCAGCACCTTGATGCCCAGCCAGAGCAGATAACCAGCGCCGATGCACTTGATCAGCCAGAACGCCAGCTCCGAGGTCTGCATCAGCAACGTCAGCCCCAGCGACGCCGCCAACACGTGAAATAGAATCCCGGTGCCCGACGCCATACCTGAAACGATGGCCGCCAGGCGCCCTTGGCCGAGCCCGCGCGCCACTGCCAGCAGATTGTCCGGGCCGGGAGCCAGCACCAGCAAAATGCAGGCGCCCGTATAAGCCAGCCAGGTATCGATAGGGAACATGCACACCTCCATGCCGAAATGAACGAGGGCTCCGTCCCCAGGGACGGCCGACACTAACGCAGCGTAATTGGCCGGGGCAAACCATCGCGGCCGGAAATGCGACACAGCTGCCGAACGGTAAATACAGAGGGATGCAACTCGCGGCTTATCAACGAGTGGCCTCTCTCTGTGGCAAGTGACGACTCAAATGCAGGCCTCCAGCCTATAACTGCAACTCCGTGCGCCTGGCCTTATGCTCACCGCCAAGCGGCGAGCACAGGCGCTGATGGATGCGGCTGAGAAAGCTCAGCTCGAAGGCCTGCCGCTGAGCACCGGACGGGAGTGATGCTGTTTCTGGTGGAAACCGTCCTGCACTTTGCCGTCGCCACCTAGTGGCTCGAGCGCAACGCCAAGGTGTGGCTGCTTCTGCGCGAACCGGTGATCATCGCCGGTATTGCTGGCGTGCTGGCGTGCTGGTGAGCATGTCGGGTATCGCGATGTGGCCGCCTTTCTCTCCGCGATCAAGATCATCGCCGACGTGTCCACCGGCCTGATGTTGTTCTCCTCGCTGGCACTGGTTCTACGCCTGGCATAGAGGCTCGTGCGACTGTACCGGGGCATACCATTGGGGATTTGTTTACCCTCTCATGGTTATGCCTAGGGCTGGACGGTCACTTCTGCGGGTTTTATGGGGTTGCGGCAGTGTGTAATGGATAGATCACTTCGTGGGTATCCAGATTGTGAATTTCCGATTTGATCGTAATGGTCGAAACCTCACGTCCCGGAGGCCCGCTGATATCGTCGCGAGTGGAGATATCCACCACGTAGCGCTGCTCCGCGCGGAACTCAATGTCCTGCGCACCGAAGCCGCACTTCGCTCCGCCTGTACCCAGTGCATTCATGGAGACCCAGCACCAGCTCAGGGAGTGCTTGTCAGGTGTCAGCCGCAGAGCCTGCTTGCCAGAAACATCGAGGATCGAACGGCGCCCGGCAGTTGTTGACCATCTACATGCGTGGCCAGCAGTAGCCGATGAAAAGGCCCACCCAACGCGCGATATCGCGTGGTTGAGAAGTACACAACGGGCGCGTCAGGCGTGCTGCTGGAAAGGTCATAAGGTGTCATCGACTCCGGCGCCTAGTCACCTTGGTGATCCTTGTACTGATAATTGGAGCAGGCCGTCATCAGACCCGCGACCAGCAGGACGCCAGGCAGTTTGAGGCGGGACATAAATGAGGGATGGCGCATAGTCATTCGTGCTTCCTTGCTGAATTGGGCTGCGGAGGAGAACGGGTCGAAAGTGGGTCCGTAAATTATCGGTCTGACCACTTCGGCAGACTCGCTGACAGTTCGTGGAAGCAGCGCAGCGAGGGGCCTGCCTTCTAAGAAAACCTGTCCTTTACCTCCTCAAGAAAACCTCAAGTTCTTCGTAATTCATCGGTTTGGCAAAGTAATACCCCTGCAACACATCGCACCTGCTGCCCTTTAAAAAAGCCGCCTGAGATTCGGTTTCAACACCTTCGGAGACCACTGTCAGGCTCAGGTGGTGCGCCATAGAGATAATGCCCTGAATGATTGCGGCATCGTGGCGATCCGTGCCGAGCTCCTGGATAAACGAGCGGTCGATCTTGATCTTGTCTATCGGCAAGCGTTTGAGATAGCTGAGACTGGAAAATCCGGTGCCGAAATCATCGAGCGCAATGCGCACTCCCAAAGCCTTGAGCCGGTGCAATGTCTCGATCGCTTGTTCAGCGTTATGCAGCAAAAGCGATTCGGTAATCTCCAGTTCCAACTGCTCACCACGGAGTCCGTACTTCCCCAGGATGGTTTGGACAAATTGAACGAAATGACCACGTTGGAAATGCATTGGCGAAATGTTCACAGCCATCGAGATGTCAGTGATGCCTTGTTCGCCTAACTGGCGCAGTTGAGCGCAAGCCGTATCGAGTACCCAAAGGCTTAGCGGGATGATCTGGCCGCTGTCCTCCGCCACTGGTACAAATACCGCTGGTGAGATAAATCCCCTTTGCGGATGCTCCCAGCGCAATAGCGCTTCGATCCCGGATACTCGCCCCGTACGCATTTCTATCTGTGGCTGATAATGCAACTCGAGCGATTCAGTATCGATGGCCTTCTGTAGGTCGTTGCGTAGTCTCGCGTGTTCACAAACGCGCTCATTAAGATCGCTGGTGTACCACTGAAAATTATTTCGCCCCTGCTGCTTGGCTTTGTACATGGCCATGTCAGCCTGCTGAATGAGCAGCATCGGTGGCTCGGTATAACCATCGCTCAGTGTGAGGCCAACACTTGCGCTAACGTGCAGGTCAATGCCGCGGATGCAGTAGGGCCTGGCTATGCCAGCCATCAGTCGTTCGGCCACCGATACAACATCGTCATCACGCAGCAGGTTCGGAAGCAGAACGATAAATTCGTCGCCGCCCATGCGCACGATGGTATCGCCGGGGCGAACGTGCTGGGCCATACGCTGCGCCACCTCAATCAGCACTTGATCGCCGAAACTGTGCCCAAGCGAATCGTTGATGGATTTGAATCCATCCAGATCGATGCACATTACCGCCATGCGACGCTTGTGCCGGCGACTGATGTGACAGCCCTCAATAAGCCGATCTTCAAGAGTCACACGGTTAAGCAAACCTGTCAGGCGATCATGACAGGCGTTGAAGCTCAACTCGCGCTCGTAGTGCTTCTGCTCGCTGATATCCCTGACCACTGCGAATACCCCGACGATCTCGCCATCGACCCTGATCGGCAGGTTGGAAATGTCCATGGTCAACAACGTTTCGCTCTCGTCGCGAACCCGGGCTTCGAAACGCTGGGGTTGTCCGGTGCAGGCTGCAGAGAAATGTAGACCTACCCGTTGCTGGTCCTCTTCTACCACCAGATTGACGAAGTGAAGACCGATCAGGCCGGCAGTGGTGCATGGCTTGAGCGTCAAACCTGCGGGATTCACACTCTGGATTCTGCCGGCCAGATCGAGAGCAAACACCGGGTTGGGGTTGTAGGTGAACAATGAGCGAAAACGTTGTTCGCTTTCCTCCAGGCTTCGGCCGTCGCACTCACGGCGGATCGCAATGGCAGCCAGTTGGGCCGCGCAGCTCAGTCGCTGAATCTGCGCTTCGTCCGGCGCCTGGACGCGGTTCTGATACAAGGCAAACGTACCCAACACGCGTCCTTCATGGGAGAGCAACGGCATCGACCAGCAGGAGTGCAGGTTATGCCCCAGCGCCAGGCTGCGGAAACGCTCCCAGCTTGGGTCTTGGGCGATGTCTTCGGTGACCACCAACTCACGCCGGAACGCTGCAGAACCGCAGGTTCCCTCCTGTGGCCCAATGGCCATTCCATGAATCGCCTGGCTGTATTCAATCGGCAAACCGGGCGCCGCACCGCTGAGCAAGCGTTTGCCCTCGGCATCAGCGAGCAGGATCGAGCTGAAGATTTCGGGGGACTGTGCGTCGAGCATCTGGCAAATGGCGCAGAGTATTTCGTCCAGATGACGGTCGGTCGCGATCATATCGAGGATGTCACGCTGCGACTTGGAAAGCGTCTTGCTGTTAAAGCTCGTGGAACAAGTATTCATGCGGGATCTTGAAGACTCTCGATGTCATCCGATCTTCAGAGAGCCTGAAATAGTGAGCGATCGAGCACTTTCGACTAGCGCATCGGGTGCATTTTTATAAGAGCACTGATCCAGCCAGAAAAGCTTCAGATCGGCCACGAAAAACCATATCAGATGTTTCCTCTTTGGCTGTTTTCGCTGCTCTCGGTACGCGTCAAGAATCGCTTCAGATGGCAGCAGTCGAGTAACCAAGCCACCCAACATCACCCGCTGGCGAGCCGCTCACAAATCATTGGCGCTGCCGCATACAGACAGGAGTAGTGAGAAAGCACCTCCATCCGCTCGACGTGCGCGTTGCCTGGGAGGCGCTCAGCCAGATACGTCGACATAGCGAAGGGCGACCAATTGTCCGCCGTACCATGCCACAGGCAGGCATTTGCCTCACTGGCGAAGACGCCGGCTGACCAGGGCTCGAGATATTGCTGTATGTCCCGCGTATAGCCGGTCGTGCCTTGGGCAAAGCACTGTTGCAGTACCTGGCAGATAAGCGCTTTGAACTCTGGTGATTTCACCAGCTCCCGGTCTTGCCCCTGAGCGCTGGCGAACAACATGCGAAACAGCAGCTGCGGTGCGCGTTTGGCCAGTAGCGCCTGCCACCTCACCAGCCACAGGAACAAACCTGGGCTGCGTTGGGCCAGCGAGAACACGGCCTTGCCCGCCATCTGATCGAGGAAGTCTCCACCATCGAGCGGGGCGGCGGCGGAAACCAGGTGCAGGCTGCGAACCTGGCCTGGCATAAGGGCAGCGACTTCCAAGGCGGCATGCGTGCCGAGGGAAAAACCGATGAAGTCGACCTGAGCACCTTGCACGGTCTCGCTGATCGCCTGGGCAATCTGTCGGTAGTAGTCAGCGCCGGTTATGGCGTGGTCGATGGCGAATCGGTCGAAACAGAGAATGCGCAGGCCCTGTTCTCGGGCCGGCGCGTCGAATACGGAGGCCTCAGAAGGCGAGCCCGGCACCCCGTGGAAGTAAACGACCGGTTTGCCAGCCGGGTTTCCGTATTCGCTGAAGACCATCGCTAGTTCCGAGCAAAGTGGCGTCTCGGTCTTTTATCACCACCTTGCTGAATACGCGCTAGGGCGAACTGCCGCATTGCCTTCTGGGTTCGAGCCCCGGAATGAACCGGGCTCGATTCACGCCGGCAACCTGACCTTCTTCTTCGCCCCGAACAGGTTCCAGCTGGCCACGAACAGCGCCGCCACCAGCGGGCCGATCACGAAGCCGTTGAGGCCCAGCAGCGAGAGACCACCAAGGGTGGAGATGAGGATCAGGTAGTCGGGCATGCGGGTGTCCTTGCCGACCAGGATGGGGCGCAGGATGTTGTCCACCAAACCGATCACCAGCACGCCGAAGGCGGTGAGGATGATGCCTTGCACCATGCTGCCACTAAGCATCAGGTAAATGGCTACCGGTGCCCAGATGATGCCGGCGCCGGCTGCCGGCAGCAGTGACAGAAACGCCATCAGTACGCCCCATAGCAACGGGCTGTAGAGGCCCAGCGCCCAGAATATGAAACCACCGAGCGCGCCCTGTACGGCAGCGACCACCACGTTGCCTTTCACCGTGGCGCGCACCACGCGGGTGAATTTGATCTGCAGGCGGCGTTTGGTTGTGTCGGCCAGCGGGATGGCGCCTCGGATTCTATGCACCAGATCCTTGCCGTCACGTAGCAGGAAGAACAGCAGGTAGAGCATCACGAAGAAACCGATGAAGAACTCGAAGGTGCCCTGGCCTATGGCGAATACCTTGGTCGCCAGGTATTGGCTGCCGGCCATGGCGCCCTTGGAGATCTGTTCGCGCAGGCCTTCGAGGTTGCTTATGCCGACGCGGTCGAGCTGTTCCTGGATCGACGGCGGCAGCATCTGGATGAAACTGGTGACGTAGGCGCCGGTATCCAGCTCGCCCGATTCCAGCTTCTGGTACAGGGCGGTGCCTTCGGCCACCACGGCGGAGGTGATGAAGATCACCGGCAGAATCGCCACCAGCAAGCAGATGATCAGCGTCAGCAGGGCGGCCAGGTTGCCTCTGCCGCCAGTGCGCCGCAGCAGGCGCTCCTGCAGCGGTGCGAACACCACGGCCAGGACCATGGCCCAGAACACCGCGCCATAGAACGGCAGCAGTATCCAGAAGAAGGCGATGGTCACCAGTACGAGCAGGAGGATGAAGGCTTTCTGTTCGAAGGTCGGGCTCTGCATATTGGGTTCGCTTGGAAGAGGCATGCCACTTAGTCCCCTGATGTTCTGGCAAAGTGCCCACAAAGTTGGATTGGGCTTGTAGTCGCGCGCTGGGGGGATTGACAGCTCTGGGATACTGGAAGGCGTGAGGGGATCATTCGAGACGGAGGCATGGCCATGCGTGATGAGGAAATCAAGGCGCTGTTCGACCAACAGGCGGCGGGCTACGACAAGCAATGGGCGGGGATGGCGCCGATTCGCGAGGCGCTGTATTTGCTGCTCGATGCGCTGTTCATCGACCTGCCGGCCGACGCGCGGATACTCTGCGTGGGCACCGGTACGGGCGCGGAAATCGCGCACATGGCCGAGCGCTTTACGGGCTGGCGCTTCACTGCGCTCGATCCGTCCGGGGCGATGCTCGAGGTGTGTCGTCAGCGCGCGGAGCACGGCCGCTTTGCCGAGCGCTGCGACTTTCATGAGGGCTATCTGGATACGCTGGCGCCTGGGGCGGCCTACGATGGCGCGACCTGTTTTCTGGTGTCGCAGTTTCTGCTCGAACCGGCGGTGCGTACCGGGTTCTTCGGCCAGATCGCGCAGCGCCTGAAACCCGGCGGGCTGCTGGCCAGTGCTGATCTGGCAGCGGATATCCAGTCGCCGGCCTACGAGGTATTGCTGCCTGGCTGGATGACGCTGATGTCAGCGGCCGGGGTCGATGCGCAGATGCTGGAGCGTGTGCGCGCAGCCTACGCTCGCGATGTGGCGGTGCTACCGGCGCAGCAGGTGGCGGGCATCATCCAGGCCGCTGGTTTCGAGGCACCGGTGCAGTTCTTCCAGGCCGGGCTGATGCATGGCTGGGTAAGTCGGCGCGCAGCTGATGCTTGAGTGGTACTACTCGTGACGCGTGCTGCGGTCGCGGTCGCCTGGGTAGTGGCGGTCGAAGGGCAAGGGCGGTAGCCAGGCTTCGCGGCGGATGGTCCAGAGTTCGTAGGTGGGGGTGAAGAGGTTCGGTGCATCCAGCGAGCCGACGTTGACCTCGACTTCATCCCCCGAGCGCGCGAACACCGGCGAGCCGCAACGCGGGCAGAAGTGGCGGCCGGCGTACTGGCCGGTTTCGCCCTCTACCGTCACCGCGTCCTGCGGGAATATCGCCGAGGTATGGAAGAGGGCGCCGTGGTGCTTGCGGCAGTCCATGCAGTGGCAGACGCCGACCCGATAAGGCTGGCCGCTGGTTTCGAAACGCACCTGGCCGCAGAGGCAGCCGCCGGTGAGGTTGGGCATGGCGATGTTCTCCTGTTTCGTGTGCAGGGACTGAGAACATAGCAGGTGGCTTATTCTCTAGGAGTCCGCTTGCGGGCGATCCTGAGAAGAGCATCGCCCGCAAGCGGGCCCCTACGGTTTTGTAAGGCTGCGATCCAGCTCCTGCTCGATCTTCGCCCATTCCGCTTTCAGGGCGCGACGCAGGTAGGCGATGAAGAGTCGGTCGCGCAGGCGGCGCAGGGTGGAACTCTGTCGCGCCGCCTGGGCTTGCTCGATGGTCGCGCTGAGCCAGGCGCTGTCGAAGCCTGTCCAGATCGGTGGAATGGGCGCGAGCATGTTGGAGTAGCACGCGGGCGCGACGTCCTGGTAGAAGGCGGCTTGTACGGTGGCGCGGTCGAAACCTGCCACCTGACGGGCGATATATCCGTAGTCGACTTCGGTGTCGACGAATACGTCCGACAGCGCCGACCACAGCTGAATGCGTTCTTCGCGGGTCATAAGCCTGTTCTGCCCAATGCAGCGTAATCGGTGGCGAGACTGTAATGGCTGGCGCGCATCCTGGCCATTGCCGCGGGCTGCTGCGAGGGCCTGGGGGGATGTATCATCGGGCACATGGTTGCATGGCTGAATCTGCCCGTGAGCGTCGGCCGTGCAAGCGCTGTTTTCGTATCCGTGGCCTTAGACGCGGCCCGCCATTTGCGAGTGATGACACCATGATCGAGGTAACCGAAGTTTCCATTGCCGAGCTGCGCGCCGCGCTGGAGTCCGGCCGCACCACGGCGGTCGAACTGGTCAAGGCCTATCTGGCACGTATCGACGCCTACGACGGCGCGGACACGCCGACCCGGCTCAACGCGGTGGTGGTGCGCAACCCCGATGCGCTGAAGGAGGCCGAGGCCTCCGATGCACGCCGCGCTCGCGGCGAGACGCTGAGCCCACTTGATGGCATTCCCTACACCGCCAAGGACAGCTATCTGGTCAAGGGCCTGACGGCGGCCTCCGGCAGCCCGGCGTTCAAAGACCTGGTGGCGCAGCGTGATGCCTTCACCGTCGAGCGCCTGCGTGCGGCTGGGGCCATCTGCCTGGGCAAGACCAACATGCCGCCGATGGCCAATGGCGGCATGCAGCGCGGCGTCTATGGCCGTGCCGAAAGCCCGTACAACGCCGATTACCTGACGGCGCCGTTCGCTTCGGGCTCGTCCAACGGCGCCGGCACGGCGACCGCTGCCAGCTTCTCCGCCTTCGGCCTGGCCGAAGAAACCTGGTCCAGCGGACGTGGCCCGGCGTCGAACAACGGCCTGTGCGCCTACACGCCGTCGCGCGGGGTGATCTCGGTACGCGGTAACTGGCCGCTGACGCCGACCATGGACGTGGTCGTGCCCTACGCCCGGACCATGGCCGACCTGCTGGAAGTGCTCGATGTGGTGGTGGCCGACGATGCCGACAGCCGTGGCGACCTGTGGCGTTTGCAGCCCTGGGTGCCGATCCCGAAAGCCTCCGAGGTGCGTCCCGCGTCCTACCTGGCGCTGGCGGCCAAGGCCGACGCGCTCAAGGGCAAACGCCTGGGCGTGCCGAAGATGTTCATCAACAAGGACGAGTTGGCCGGCACCAGCGAGTCGCCCGGTATCGGCGGGCCGACTGGCCAGCGCATTCACACCCGGCCGACGGTGATCGCCCTGTGGGAAGCGGCACGCCAGGCACTGGAAGCGGCCGGCGCCGAGGTAGTGGAAGTGGACTTCCCGCTGGTGTCCAACTGCGAGGGGGATCGCCCCGGTGCGCCGACCGTGTTCAATCGCGGCATCGTCACGCCCGAGTTTCTGCATGACGAACTGTGGGAGCTGAGTGGCTGGGCCTTCGACGATTTCCTGCAGGCCAATGGCGATCCCAAGCTCAATCGTTTAGCCGATGTCGATGGCCCGCAGATCTTCCCGCACGACCCCGGCACCCTGCCGAATCGCGAGGGCGATCTGGCGGCGGGCATGGACGAATACGTCAACATGGCCAAGCGCGGCATCAAACCCTGGGACCAGATCGCCACGCTGCCCGACGGCCTGCGTGACCTGGAGCACACCCGCAAGATCGATCTGGAAGACTGGATGGATCAACTGGGGCTGGACGCTGTGCTGTTCCCCACCGTGGCCGACGTTGGCCCGGCGGATGCCGATGTGAACCCGGCCTCCGCCGACATTGCCTGGAGCAACGGTGTGTGGGTGGCCAACGGCAACCTGGCGATCCGTCACCTGGGCGTGCCGACCGTCACCGTGCCGATGGGCGTGATGGCCGATATCGGCATGCCGGTGGGCCTGACCTTCGCCGGCCGTGCCTATGACGACTCGGTGTTGCTGCAACTGGCGGCAGCCTATGAGGCCACCGGCAGCAAGCGACTGGTGCCGCCGCGTACGCCAGCGTTGTGAGGTGCCCCTGCGGCCCCCGTGGGAGGGGCTTTAGCCGCGACGGCTGCGGAGATCGTCGCCGCTAAAGCGCCTCCCACGGTTTGTGGCGCTCCACGATTCGGCGTGTTGCAACCAGCGCTCTACCTTTACTCTCGCAAATCCACCGCCGGTGCGCCCTGGCCATCGAACAGCTGGCCCGGGGTGCTGGGCAGGATGCTCGGGCGGCCGTTGCTGCCATCGCCGAGGATGCGGATGTCGCTGTACTTCTTGCCGGACAGCGCAGCCAGGCCGGCGCCGTCACGTACCACGGTGGGCCGCAGGAACACCATCAGGTTGCGCTTGATGTGCGAGTCGCGGGTCGAGCGGAACAGCCCGCCAATCAGCGGAATGTCACCGAGCAGCGGCACCTTGGAGGTGGCCTGGGTGACGTCGTCCTGAATCAGGCCGCCGAGCACGATCACCTGGCCGTCGTCGGCGAGGATGGTGCTCTTGATCGAGCGCTTGTTGGTCACCAGGTCGACCGCCTGGGCGTTGAGCCCGGTGCTGGGAGCGAGGGAGGAAATTTCCTGCTCGATCTCCAGGCGCAGGGTGGCGCCTTCATTGATGTGCGGCGTGACCTTGAGGGTGACGCCGATGTCCTGGCGCTCGATGGTGGTGAAGGGGTTGCCGGCACCGGATGCGTCGGTGGTGTAGGAGCCGGTCTGGAATGGCACGTTCTGGCCGACGAGGATTTCCGCCTTCTGGTTGTCCAGGGTCAGCAGGCTCGGCGTGGACAGCAGGTTGCTCTTGCTGTTGGCCGACAAAGCAGTGATCAGCGCGCCGAAGCGGTCGCTGCCGATGCCGATGATGGCGCCGTCGGGCAGGGTGGTGCCGTCGGGAATTTCGCCATCCTGCAGAATCTGCAGCACGGTGCCGACCGACAGGCCGGTGCCACCGAAATTCACCCCACCCAGGCCACCGGTACTGCCGCGTGCGTCCACCGCCCACTGCACGCCGACGGCATCGGTGATGTCGCCGGAAATCTCGACGATGGCTGCCTCGACCATCACTTGCGCACGCGGTACATCGAGCTGACGCACGATGTCTTCGAGAGTGGCCACCAGGTCCGGTTCGGCCAGCAGCACCAGGGCGTTGAGGCTCTCGTCGGCGCGGATGAGGATGTTCGACTGCTTGCCGGTGGTTTCGCCGTTCTGCTGCTTCTTCAGACCTTCGGAGATTTCTCCGAGGGTTTCGGCCAGGGACTTGGCGTCGTTGTGACGCAGGCGAATCACCCGTGTGTTGGCCGAGCGGCTGGTGGGCGTATCCAGTGAGCGGGCGAGGTCGGCCAGCTTGGCGCGGGCGTCCGGCGGGCCGAGCAGGATCAGGCGATTGGTGCGCGCATCGGCCACCACCTGGGTGGCGCTGGTGCCCTTGGCCTGGCCACGGGCGATGGCGGTGTTGAGCACTTCGGCCGCGTCCATCACCCAAGCGTTCTGCAGGGTGACCACACTGAAGTCCTGCGCGCCGCTCTGGTCGAGCTGGCGCATCAGGTCTTCGATGCGGGCGATGTTGGCGCTGCGGTCGCTGATGATCAGCGCGTTGGCCGAGGTGACGGCGGCCAGGTGGCCGTATTGCGGTACCAGCGGGCGAATCAGCGGGATCAGCTCGGCCACGGGCGCGTGCTGCACCTGGATCAGGCGGGTTTCCAGGCGATCAGGCGCTGGGCGGCCGGCATCGGCTTCAGCCTTGGCCTCGGCGTTGGGCACGATGCGCGCCTGGTCGCCCTGGGTCAGCACGCTGAAACCGTGGGTGGCCATGACCGAGAGGAACAGCTGGTAGACCTCGGACAGCCCCAGCGGCGTGCTCGACACCACGTTGACCTGGCCTTTCACGCGCGGGTCGACGACGAAGGTCTGCCCGGTGATGCTGGCGATCTGGTCGACGAACTCGCGGATGTCCGCGCCCTTGAGGTTGATGGTCCAGCTTTCTTCCTGCTGGTTAGCGCTGGTCGGCACCTGCTGGATCTGCGCGAGCAGGGGCAGCGGTGCGGTGGCCAGGCCGGCGGCGAGGAGGGCGAGGGTCAGTCGGCTACGGAAAAAATGCATCGGTTCAGTCGCTTTCCATGGGCTGATCGGGGGGCGTTTCCACAGGCTGGGTGCCGGAGGCTTCCATCTGCTCGCGCAGCGCCTGCATGCGCTGGCGCAGTTGTTCGAGGTTGTCCTGGTCGAGTTGATCGAGCTGTTGCAGCGAGTCTGGCGCTGCCGTTTCGACCGGCGGGGTATAGCTGTATTGGCTGCTGCTCGGGCGCGGGAAGGTGAGGCTTTCGCGGCGGCCGTTGCGCACCAGCTCTACGCGGTCGGCGTAGACGGCATCCAGGCGCACGCCGTTGTCCACGTCCGCGCCGACGGCAAAACGCTGGGCGCTCTGGCTCTGACGCTGGATCATCGCGCTGGAGCGTTGCGGGTCGCTGTGCACGAAGCTGCCAAGTAACGTCAGTTGCAGGTTGGTGGCCGGCGGCGGGCCGCTGTCGGCTTGGCGTGGCGTGCCGAACAGCTGGTCGATGGGCGCCTGCGCGCGTTGTTCGGGGCTGGGCGCGCTTTGGCTGGGCGCTTGCTGTACAGGGCTGCGCACCAGGCGCAGCAGTTCGGCGCTCTGCCAGGCCAGGCTCACGCTCAGGGCGATCAGCACGAGCATGCCGATCAGGCTCGGGGCATTGTCCTTGAGCCGTTGGGGAAGGGCCGAGATGGGCAAACTGTCACTCCGAAAACGACGTTCTAATTCTTCTTATATGCAGGGCGTCGCGCGCTGATCATAGCAGCCTGCGCGCGCTTGGCATCCCCCAAATAGGGTGGGTGTGCAGTTCCAGGCAATGTGATAAAGATAACGAGATAACCATTACAAGAAAGACCGTTCCAGAGGTGGCCCATTGGGCCAATTAGCCGGGTTAGGCTGTACTGCTGGGATAAGGTTCTGTTCTAAGGTCTCGCATGAACGCTTCGCTGCTGGAAACCCCATTGCGCCGCTTGCCCTTCAGTTTCGCCAAGCGTCATGGCCTGGTGTTCGTCATGCATGACGGGCGCGCCAGTTTGGCCCATCGCGCCGACTGCGACCTGGCTGCCCTGGCCGAGGCTCAGCGTTTCGCCGGGCGCAGCCTGCCGCTGCAGGTGCTCGATACCCAGGCGTTCGCCCAGGCGCTGGGCGCTGCCTATCAGCACGACTCCGCTTCCATGCAGCTGGCCGAGGATATCGGTGGCAGCTTCGACCTGGCCTCGCTGGCCGATCAGGTGCCGGAAACCGAAGACCTGCTGGAGCAGGAAGACGATGCGCCGATCATCCGCCTGATCAACGCCATTCTCGGCGAAGCGATCAAGGAAAACGCCTCCGATATCCACCTGGAAACCTTCGAGAAACGTCTTGTCGTGCGCTTTCGCGTCGATGGCATCCTGCGTGAGGTGCTCGAGCCCAAGCGCGAGCTGGCCGCCTTGCTGGTGTCACGGGTCAAGGTCATGGCGCGCCTGGATATCGCCGAGAAGCGCGTGCCGCAGGACGGGCGCATCTCGCTCAAGGTGGGCGGGCGCGAAGTGGACATTCGGGTGTCGACGCTACCCTCGGCCAACGGTGAGCGGGTGGTGCTGCGATTGCTCGACAAACAGGCCGGGCGCCTGTCGCTGCAGCACCTGGGTATGCGCGCCGAGGATCGTGCGCTGATGGAAGACACCGTGCGCAAGCCGCACGGCATTCTGCTGGTCACCGGCCCCACTGGTTCGGGCAAGACCACCACGCTGTACGCCAGCCTGGTCAGCCTCAACGACCATACGCGCAACATCCTCACCGTCGAAGACCCCATCGAGTACCACCTCGAAGGCATCGGCCAGACCCAGGTCAACACCAAGGTGGACATGACCTTCGCCCGTGGCCTGCGCGCCATCCTGCGCCAGGACCCGGACGTGGTGATGGTCGGCGAGATTCGCGACAAGGAAACCGCCGAGATCGCCGTGCAGGCCTCGCTGACCGGCCACCTGGTGCTGTCCACACTGCACACCAACAGTGCCATCGGCGCCATCACTCGCCTGGTGGACATGGGCGTGGAGCCCTTCCTGCTGTCGTCATCGCTGCTCGGCGTGCTGGCCCAGCGCCTGGTGCGCGTGCTGTGCCCGTCGTGCAAGGAACCCTATGCCGCCGATGCGGCCGAATGCGCGTTGCTCGGCGTGCCGGCCAGCTCGCCGCCGACGCTCTACCATGCGCGCGGCTGCGCCCATTGCCATCAGCAGGGCTATCGCGGGCGTACCGGCATCTATGAGCTGGTGGTGTTCGACGAAACCATGCGCACCCTGGTGCACAGCCGCGCTTCCGAGCAGGACATGACCCGCCACGCCCGCACGCTGGGCCCGAGCATCCGTGACGATGGCCGGCGCAAGGTGCTGGAAGGGGTGACCACGGTCGAGGAAGTGCTGCGCGTGACGCGAGAGGAATGATGGCAGGTGGGATGTTTTTAGGTGCGGCTTCACCCGTGAGTCGGGGTAGATCGCGGCTGAAACGGAATGCCGCCCAGCCGTTCCTACGGGAACAACCGGAGCGATTTGCCGATGGCTGCCTTTGAATATATCGCCCTCGACGGGCGCGGCCGCCAGCAGAAAGGTGTGCTGGAAGCCGACAGCGCGCGCCAGGTGCGCCAACTGCTGCGCGAGCGACAGCTGGCGCCGCTGGAGGTCAAGGCCACACGCAGCCGCGAGCAGGACAGCGGGCAGGCGCGCCTGGGTTTTGTACGTGGCCTGTCGGCGCGCGACCTGGCGCAGGTCACTCGCCAGCTGGCGACGCTGATCCAGGCGGCGCTGCCCATCGAAGAAGCGCTGCGCGCCGCTGCTGCGCAATCCACCAGTTCGCTTATCCAGGGCATGCTCCTGGCGGTGCGCGCCCGCGTGCTGGAAGGCCACAGCTTGGCCGGCAGTCTGAAGGAATTCCCCGCCGCTTTTCCCGAGCTGTACCGCGCCACGGTGGCCGCGGGTGAGCATGCCGGGCACCTTGGTCCGGTGCTGGAGCAATTGGCCGACTACACCGAACAGCGCCAGCAGTCGCGGCAGAAGGTGCAACTGGCGTTGCTCTATCCGGTCATCCTGATGTGCGCTTCCTTGCTGATTGTCGGCTTTCTGCTCGGCTACGTGGTGCCGGACGTGGTCAAGGTGTTCGTCGATTCCGGGCAGACATTGCCGGCGCTGACGCGCGGGCTGATCGCCCTGAGCGACTGGGTCAAGGCCTGGGGGCTGGTTGCCCTGGTGGCGCTGATCCTGGCGGTCGTCGCCTTGCGCGCAGCCCTGCGTGACGAGGAGTTCAAGTTGCGCTGGCATCGCTTTCTGCTGCGCATACCGTTGATCGGCCGGCTGGGCCGTGCCACCGATTGCGCGCGTTTCGCCTCCACACTGGCCATCCTCACCCGCAGTGGCGTGCCGCTGGTGGAGGCGCTGGCGATTGCTGGTGAGGTAATCGGCAATCGGGTGATCCGTGGCGAGGTGCAGGTGGCGGCACAGAAGGTGCGTGAGGGCGGCAGCCTGACCCGTTCTCTGGAGGCCACCGGGCAGTTCCCGCCGATGATGTTGCATATGATCGCCAGTGGCGAACGCTCCGGCGAACTGGATCAGATGTTGGCACGCACGGCGAAGAACCAGGAAAACGACCTCAGCGCGCAGATCGCCCTGCTGGTCGGACTTTTCGAGCCGTTCATGCTGGTCTTCATGGGGGCGGTGGTGCTGGTGATCGTGCTGGCCATCCTGTTGCCGATTCTTTCTTTGAACCAAATGGTGGGGTAATTAGGTGATACGCAGACAAGCAGGTTTCACACTCATCGAAATCATGGTGGTTGTCGTCATTCTCGGCATTCTGGCAGCGCTGGTGGTGCCGCAGGTGATGAGCCGGCCGGATCAGGCCAAGGTCACCGCCGCGCAGAACGACATCCGGGCCATCGGTGCGGCGCTGGATATGTACAAGCTCGACAACCACAACTACCCCAGCACCCAGCAGGGCTTGGAAGCTCTGGTGAGCAAACCGAGCGGCAACCCACAAGCGAAGAACTGGAACAAAGACGGCTACCTCAAGCGCCTGCCCATCGATCCCTGGGGCAACCCTTATCAATACCTGGCGCCTGGCACCAAGGGCGCCTTCGACCTTTATTCGCTTGGTGCGGACGGCAAGCAGGGTGGCAGCGACCTGAACGCCGATATTGGCAACTGGGATCTCTGACTCGACCATGCCGCCGTTCGCCTGTAGGAGCGAGCTCTGCTCGCGAAGCGTTCGACATCGTCCATGTTCGCGAGCAGAGCTCGCTCCTACATTGAAGGCGCAACGCGGCTTCACCCTTATCGAACTGCTGGTGGTGCTGGTCATACTCGGCAGCCTGATCGGTCTGGCGGTGTTCAGCACCGGCATCGCCGGGCCGGGGCGCGAGCTGCGCAGCGAGGCCGAACGCCTCAGTGGCTTGATCGGCGTGCTGCTCGACGAGGCGGTGCTGGATAACCGCGAATACGGCTTGAGCTTCACCCGTGAAGGCTATCGAGTCCTGCGCTATGACCCGCAGCGCGCCGAGTGGCAGGCGTTGGATCGTCAGGTTCATCGCCTACCGGAGTGGGCCGAGCTTGCCTTTGAAGTGGAGGGCGAGGCCCTGAGCCTGACGACCGAGGCTGGTGCTGATACGCCGCAGTTGCTGATTCTCTCAAGTGGCGAGCTGACGCCATTTCGCCTGCGCCTGGCCGAGCGCCGCCGCGAAGGCCTGCGCCTGCAATTGTCCAGTGATGGCTTCAGCTTGCCGCGTGTCGAGGAGTTGGGCGCGGGGCGTGCCGGATGAAGGGCGCGCGCGGTTTTACGCTGCTCGAGGTGATGGTGGCGCTGGCGATCTTTGCCCTGGTCGCCGCCAGTGTGCTGACCGCCAGTGCACGTAGCGTGCGTACCGCCAGCCAGCTGGAAGACAAGACCCTGGCCATGTGGGTGGCCGACAACCGCATGACGGAATTGCAACTCGCCGAGACCCCGCCCGCCGATGGCCGCGATCAGGGCCAGGTGGAATTCGCTGGGCGCCGTTGGTCGTGGCAGAGCGAAATCCAGGCCACCAGCGAGCCTGCCATGCGCCGTGTAACGCTGTGGGTCGCCGCCGAAGAGCGCGGCGCCAGTGGCGATCTGCGTGAGCGCGCGCAGGTCACGCTCAGCGGTTTCCTGGGGGCGCCGCGGTGACTCGTCTGCCCTGTAGGAACGAACTCTGCTCGCGAAATGGCCTCAACCTGGATTCGCGAGCAGCGCTCGCTCCTACAAAACCTGGTCAGCGCGGCTTTACTCTGCTGGAGCTGCTGATCGCCATCGCCATCTTCGCCCTGCTGGGGTTGGCCACCTACCGCATGCTCGACAGTGTGCTCAGCGCCGATGCCGTTACCCGTGAGCACGAACGTCAGTTGCGCGAGTTGACCCACGCCCTGTCAGCCTTCGAGCGCGATCTGCGCCAGGTGACGGTGCGGCCGATTCGCGATGGTTTCGGCGATGCTCAGCCAGCGCTGCACAGCGACCTGACCGATGCCACGGCGCTGGAGCTGACCCGCGCTGGCTGGCGCAATCCGCTGGGCCAACCGCGAGCCGAGGTGCAGCGGGTGCGTTGGCAGCTCAGTGACGAGCAATGGCAGCGCCGTTATTGGCGTGTGCTGGACCGCGCGCAGGACAGCGCACCGCAAATCCAGCAGGCACTCGATGGCGTCGAATCGCTGAGCCTGCGCTATCTGGACAAGGACGGGCAGTGGCAGCCCGACTGGCCGCCGACCAATGCCTCTGGCGATGTCCTGCTCACCGACTTGCCGCGCGCCATCGAGCTGCGCCTGCAGCATCGCCGTTATGGCGAACTGCGTCGCCTGCTGCGCTTGCCGGATTTGCCGGCAGAGAACCGTGCTGGCGAGTCGCCGGACGAGCCGAATGAGGTGCCGCAGTCATGAGGCGGCAGAACGGGGTTGCCCTGATCACTGTGCTGCTGGTGGTCGCCGTGGTGACGGTGGTCTGCGCTGGTTTGATCGCTCGCCAGCAGCTGTCGATCCGCAGCAGCGCCAACCAGTTGCACGTAACCCAAGCCTGGCACTACGCACTGGGCGGCGAGACCCTGGCCAAGGCGATTCTCGAACGCGATCTGCGTCAGGGTGATCCGCGCCAGCCGGTGGACCATCCGCTGGAGCCCTGGGCCCGGCCGCTGGCGCCGTTCCCGCTGGATGAGGGCGGCGAGCTGCATGTGCGTATCGTCGACCCCAGCGGTCGTTTCAATCTCAATAGTCTGGTGCGCCAGGGCCGACCGAACGAGCTGGCGGTGCTGCGTTTGCGTCGCCTGCTGCTGCGCCTGGGGATCGACAAACCTTATGCCGAGCGCCTGCTGGACTGGCTCGATAGCGACAGCGAGCTGCAGGGCGGCAATGGCGCGGAGGATGGCCAGTACCTGTTGGTGACACCGCCTTACCGCACGGCCAATCGCGAGATCACTGACGTGTCCGAACTGCGCCTGCTGCTGGAGATGGAGGAGGCCGACTACCGCCGCCTGCAACCCTTCGTCAGCGCGCTGCCGAGCGAGGCGCTGCTCAACGTCAACACGGCCAGTGCGATGGTGCTCTCCAGTCTGTCCGACGGCTTGAGCCCGGATGCGGCCATGTCGCTGATAGCCGGGCGCGGCGCCGAAGGCTATCCCAGCGCTGCGGCCTTCGCGGCTCAGCCTGCGCTTGCCGGCCTGGGCGAGCAGGTGGTGCAGGGGCTGGCGGTCGGCAGTCAGTATTTCGAGGTGTTCAGCGAAGTGAGCCTGGGTGACCGCCGGGTGGTCTTGCGCAGCCTGTTGCAGCGCAGCAATGATGGCCAGGTCAGTGTCCTGGCGCGTGATCTGGGGCAGGGCGGTATGCCGCCTTAGTCCATCGAGAGCCTGTTCAAAGCCTGCTGCGCGTCGGCCCTGCGGCGTTAAAAACAGGCTCGGACTGCTCATTTACAGCTCGTAAACTCCGCGTCCTCGCCTGTTTTTGCCTTGCATGGCTCTAGCTCGCGATGCTTTGAATCGGCTCTACGGAAGAACAAGAATGAACTCGACATGGATATTCCTGCCGCCCGAGGCGTGCCACGACCTGTCAGTGGACCTGCCCGTCATGCGGGGTACGGCAGATGACAGTTGCGCCTTGAGCCTGGCCGAGGCTCTGGCCGATCTGCCGGCACACTGGGAGCTGGTGCTGCCGGTTGAGGCGGTCACCGCGTGCGCCGTGCAATTGCCGACGCAGAAGGCGCGCTGGATGCGCCAGGCGCTGCCGTTCGCGGTGGAGGAGCTGCTGGCCGAGGATGTCGAACTGATGCATCTGGCCCTGGGTGAGCAACTGGCCGATGGCCGTCACCGCGTCTACGCGCTGCGCGCCAGCTGGTTACGCGAGTGCCTGGCGCTGTTCGCGGCGCAGCCGCCGCAGGCGATCCGGGTCGATGCCGATCTGTTGCCGCCCCAGGGCAGTCAGTTGCTCTGGCTGCACTCACGCTGGTTGCTCGGCGGCGAAGCACCTTGGCGTCTCGCCCTGCAGCGCGAGGATTGGCCCGTGCTGGCAGGGCGCTGCCCCGCGCCACATATCGCCAGTGCGCCGGCGGGGCAGGCGCTGCCCGAATCGGTCGATGAAGTGCACCTGTTGGAAGATGCGCATCAGTGGCTGGTGCGTCAGCACGCGAGTGTCGACCTCGCGCAAGGGGAGTTCGCCCTGCGCCAGAGCGGTGACGGCTGGCTACGTTGGCGGCCGCTGGCCGGGGTGCTGGCGCTATGTCTCGTGCTGCAGTGGGGCTTCAATCTCGCGCAGGGCTGGTACTTGCAGCGTGAGGCCGATGCCTATGCCGCGTCCAGCGAGGCGCTGTACCGCGAGCTGTTTCCGCAGGACAGCAAGCTGATCAACCTGCGCGCGCAGTTCGACCAGCATCTGGCGCAGTCTTCGGGCAGCGCCAGCCCGGTGCTCGGCCTGCTGGCCGAAGTGGCGGCGGCGCTGCATGCCGAGGGCGCGCCGCAGGTACAGGTCAATCAGCTCGACTACAGCGCGACCCGTACCGATATGTCGCTGCAGTTGCAGGCACCGGGCTTCGCCGAGCTGGAGCGTTTGCGTGAGCGCCTGGAGGCGGCAGGGTTGTCGGTGCAAATGGGCTCGGCTAGCCGCGAAGCCGAAGGCGTCAGCGCGCGCGTGGTAATAGGAGGATGAGCAGCATGTCGAGAACAGGGTTGAGCGAGAGTCTGCAATTGCACTGGCAGCGTTCGCCGCTGGCGCAACGCTGGCAGGCGCTGCCAGCGCGTGATCGCCTGGCGCTGGCGGCGTTGAGCATCTTCCTGCTGCTGGTGGTGTTCTACCTGGCGTTGTGGCAATCGGCGCAGCGCCATGCCCAGGCCGCGCGCGCCGCGTTCGAGGAGCAGCGCGCGCTTTATACCTATCTGCAGAGTCGTGCGCCGCAGGTGCAGGGGCGTGACCTGCAGCCGCGCGCCAGCCTCGACCCGGCGCGCCTGCAGGGCGTGGTCACGGCGAGTGCGGCGCAGCAGGGGCTGGTGATCGAGCGCCTGGATACCGAGGGTTTTGGTGCGGTGCAGGTCAACCTGCAGCCGGTGGCGTTCGCTCAGTTGCTGCGCTGGATTCAGGCGCTGGAAGAGCAGGGCGTGCGCGTCGAGGAAGCCGGGCTGACCCGCGCCGAGGAAAACCATGTGATAGCGCGGCTTAGCTTGCGTGTGGGTGAGTGACTCGTGCGCTATTGATCGTCACTCCCGCGAAGGCGGGAGCCCAGGTGTTGCGTAACGCCTGGTTTCCCGCCTTCGCGGGAATGACGGCTATTCCAGTGCGTGGTCGTGTACCTATGCGCCCCCTACGGTTTGCGTGGCGCCACGGTAACAGCGCGCACCCGATTGGGCGGTTAGGGAACGTTGGTGCGCCGATACGGTGCTATTTGCAGCACTGGATGACACACGAAAGCGGCGTTGAAGCCCATGAAACGGGCTTTTGCTGATTGATGGCCTGAGTATTGCTGTAGATATCCGTTTATGCTTTTTGCTTGATCACTCCTTTTGCGGGCTGTCAATATCTGCGCCCGGCGCTTCTGGTGCTTCTGTAATTAGTTGTCGCATTGAGGAAATATCGCCTCATTGCCTGCCGCTAGAATGCCGCACACCCAGCCAAGGCCCCTTTGTCGCTTGTCCACCACGACAGCGCAGCACCGCCTTCTACAATCCATAAAAGGCCCGGGCCCCTCACTGCCATCGATGTCATACCCAATTCGAAGGAGCAAAGAATGAAGAAGATCACACTGCTTGGCGCCCTGGCGCTGTCCCTGATGTCGCCCTTGGCCATGGCCGAGAAGCCGCTGCGCATTGGCATCGAGGCGGCCTACCCGCCCTTCGCATTCAAGACACCCGATGGTCAGATTTCCGGCTTCGACTACGACATCGGTAACGCCCTGTGCGAAGAGATGAAGGTCGAGTGCAAGTGGATCGAGCAGGAGTTCGACGGTCTGATCCCGGCTCTGAAAGTGCGCAAGTTCGACGCCGTGCTGTCGTCCATGTCGATCACCGAAGACCGCAAGAAGTCCGTGGACTTCACTGGCAAGTACTACGCCACCCCCGCCAAGCTGGCGATGAAAGCCGGTACCGAAATCAAGGACCCGCTGGTCGACCTGAAAGGCAAGAAGATCGGCGTGCAGCGTTCGTCCGTGTATGACCGTTACGCCACCGACATCTTCGCTCCGGCCGGCGCCGAGATCGTCCGTTACAGCTCGCAGAACGAAGTGTTCCTGGACATGCAGTCCGGCCGTCTGGATGCCACCCTGGCTGACTCGGTGAACATCGACGACGGTTTCCTCAAGACCGACGCTGGCAAGGGCTTCGCATTCGCCGGCCCGGACTTTACCGACGTGAAGTACTTTGGCGAAGGCCAGGGCATTGCCGTGCGCAAGGGTGACCAGGCGCTGGCCGACAAGATCAGTGCTGCCATCCTGGCCATCCGTGCCAACGGCAAGTACAAGGAAGTGCAGGACAAGTACTTCGACTTCGACGTTTACGGCGAGTAAGCGTCCCAGGCAAAAAAAGTGGCACAACCTGAAAAGGGTTGGTGCCACTTTTTTCTTGGTTCTGCGGAGTTGGTTCTTGCTGGCGTTGGCTGAATGCCAACCGTGCGACCCGTCGCGTGAGCGACATGAATTTTCTTTGTGCTAGGCGGCGCCTGGGGTGCCTGAGAGGTATTAGCGCATGCTTCAAGGCTACGGCTCGACCATTCTCGATGGTGCCTGGCTCACTCTGCTTCTGGCGCTGACGTCGATGGCCGTGGCGATCTGTCTCGGACTGCTGGGTGCGGCCTTTCGCTTGTCACCGGTGCGTTGGCTGGCGGTGTTGGGCGATACCTATGCCACGGTGATTCGTGGCATCCCCGATCTGGTGCTGATTCTGCTGATCTTCTACGGCGGCCAGGACATGGTGAACCGCATCGCGCCCATGGTCGGCTATGACGATTACATCGACATCAACCCCTTCGTCGCTGGCGTGTTCACCATGGGCTTCATCTTCGGGGCCTACCTGTCGGAAACCTTCCGCGGCGCTTTCATGGCGATCCCCAAGGGGCAGGCGGAAGCCGGCGCGGCCTATGGCATGAGCGGGATGCAGGTGTTCTTCCGTATTCTCGTGCCGCAGATGATCCGTTTCGCCATTCCCGGTTTCACCAACAACTGGCTGGTGCTGACCAAGGCCACCGCGCTGATTTCCGTGGTCGGCCTGCAGGACATGATGTTCAAGGCCAAGAGCGCGGCCGACGCGACGCGTGAGCCGTTCACCTTCTATCTGGCGGTAGCGGGGTTGTACCTGGTGCTGACCAGTGTGTCTTTGCTGGCGCTGCGGTTCCTCGAGAAACGGTATTCGGTAGGTACCAAGGCGGCTGACCTATGATCTTCGACTATCAAATGATCTGGGAGAACCTGCCGCTGTACTGGGGCGGCGTGCTGGTTACCGTGAAAATCCTGCTGATCTCCCTGGCGGTCGGCCTCAGCCTGGCTCTGCCGTTGGCGCTGATGCGGGTGTCGAAATCGCCCTGGGTCAACTTCCCGGCCTGGCTCTACACCTACGTGATTCGCGGCACGCCGATGCTGGTACAGCTGTTTCTGATCTATTACGGCCTGGCTCAGTTCGAGTTCATCCGTGACAGCTTCATGTGGCCGTATTTCTCCAGCGCGACCTTCTGCGCCTGCCTGGCGTTTGCCATCAATACCAGCGCCTACACGGCGGAAATCCTCGCCGGCAGCCTCAAGGCCACGCCGCCGGGTGAGATCGAGGCGGCCAAGGCCATGGGCATGTCGCGAGCCAAGCTGTACCGGCGCATCCTGCTGCCGTCCGCGCTGCGCCGTGCGCTGCCGCAGTACAGCAACGAAGTGATCATGATGCTGCACACCACGTCGCTGGCGTCGATCGTGACTTTGATCGACATCACTGGCGCGGCGCGTACCGTCAGTTCGCAGTACTACATGCCGTTCGAGGCCTTCATCACCGCCGGCCTGTTCTACTTGGCGCTGACCTTCATCCTGGTGCGCCTGTTCAAGCTGGCCGAACGCCGCTGGTTGGCCTACATGGCCCCGCGCAAGGGCTGATGCCATGACGATTCAAGAGAACCCGAACATGTACAAACTCGAAGTTCAGGACCTGCACAAGCGCTACGGCAGCCATGAGGTGATCAAGGGCGTGTCGATGGCAGCCAAGGCGGGCGACGTGATCAGCATCATCGGCTCCAGCGGCTCGGGCAAGAGTACCTTCCTGCGCTGCCTGAACCTGCTCGAACAGCCGCATGCCGGCAAGATTCTGCTTAACAACGAAGAGCTGAAGCTGGTGCCGGCCAAGGACGGTTCGCTGCGTGCCGCCGATGCCAAGCAACTGCAGCGCATGCGCTCGCGCCTGGCCATGGTGTTCCAGCACTTCAACCTGTGGTCGCACATGAGCGCCCTGGAAAACGTCATAGAAGCGCCGGTGCATGTGCTCGGCGTGAGCAAGGCCGAGGCCCGCGACAAGGCTGAACATTACCTGGCCAAGGTCGGCGTCGCGCACCGCAAGGATGCCTACCCGGCGCACATGAGCGGTGGTGAGCAGCAGCGCGTGGCCATCGCCCGTGCCCTGGCCATGGAGCCGGAGGTGATGCTGTTCGACGAACCGACTTCGGCGCTTGACCCGGAACTGGTCGGCGAGGTGCTCAAGGTGATGCAGGACCTGGCCACCGAAGGTCGCACCATGGTGGTGGTGACCCACGAAATGGGTTTTGCCCGCGAAGTGTCGAACCAGCTGGTATTCCTGCACAAGGGGCTGGTGGAAGAGCGCGGTTGCCCCAAGGAAGTGCTGGCCAATCCGCAATCCGAGCGACTGCAGCAGTTTCTTTCCGGCAGTCTCAAATAATAAGAAGCTAGACTGCGCACTGAACCGGTGCACAGCGGACCTGAACAGACACTAATGACGCCTCATCGAATCGGCTTTTTGTATTGGCCTGGCACCAAAGCCCTGACCTTGTCTCTGGCGGAGGAAGCCCTGCGTGTTGCCCAGCGCGTGCATCCGGAAGTGGTGTACGAGCTGGTGTTCCTCCAGGCCGAGCCGCTGGCTGCGGGTGACTGGCGTCTGCCGGGCGAGCCCTGGGTCGGGCATCTGGAAGGGTTGGACAAGCTGTTCCTGCTCGCTGATACGCCGCCGGCGCAGGTTTCCGCCGGCCTGGCGGCGGCGCTCAAGCAGCAGGTGCGCAGCGGTTGCGTGATCGGCGGGCTGTCTGCCGGGGTCTATCCGCTGGCTCAGCTCGGTTTGCTCGATGGTTATCGCGCGGCGGTGCACTGGCGCTGGCAGGACGACTTCGCCGAGCGTTTCCCCAAGGTAATCGCCACCAGCCATCTGTTCGACTGGGATCGCGACCGGCTGACTGCCTGTGGTGGCTTGGCCGTGCTCGATCTGCTGCTAGCAGTGCTGGCGCGCGATCACGGTGCCGAACTGGCCGGTGCGGTGAGCGAGGAGTTGGTGGTCGAGCGCATTCGCGAGGGCGGTGAGCGTCAGCGTATTCCGCTGCAGAATCGCCTCGGCTCCAGCCATCCCAAGCTGACCCAGGCAGTGCTGCTGATGGAAGCCAACATCGAGGAGCCGCTGACCACCGACGAGATCGCCCAGCACGTGTGCGTGTCGCGTCGCCAGCTCGAGCGCATCTTCAAGCAGTACCTCAATCGCGTGCCCAGCCAGTATTACCTGGAGCTGCGCTTGAGCAAGGCGCGCCAGCTGCTGATGCAGACCAGCAAGTCGATCATCCAGATCGGCCTGTCCTGCGGATTTTCCTCGGGGCCGCATTTCTCCAGTGCCTACCGCAACTTCTTCGGCGCCACGCCGCGCGATGATCGCAACCAGCGTCGCAGCAACAGCCCCTTCGAGCTGACGTCGACGCCGGTCGAGCGCGGTTGAGGCGGCGTCTTCTACAAGCTTGTCTCCCCTCTCCCGCTTGCGGGAGAGGGGCGGGGGAGAGGGGCTGTCCGACACTCCGAGTTGCCTGAGCCACCCTCTCCCCAGCCCTCTCCCATAAATGGGAGAGGGAGTAGGTCGTGCATGGTTACGCAAACACGGGTTTCGATACCGCCCGGTCAGCCTGCGGAGATTTTTTCTGGCAGCGTGCTCCAGGCGGCGATCTGCGATTAAACTGCGCCTTTCCGACGCTTTCTGTCGCTTGGACGAAAACCCGCGGAAAACCTGGGGTGGCGCTATAAGAAGTTGTCGCATGGCGACAATGCCGGCCCCGATTCAGTCCCTACAATCCTTGCATTCCCTGTCGTTTCGGGCGCTTTGCCGCCTGCCAGCGGCCGGTATTTCTCATCAGGAGAGCTTTGATGTCCGTTCAGCACGATGCGGTGCAACGCGCCGATTTCGACCAGTTCATGGTCCCCAACTACGCCCCTGCTGCCTTCGTACCCGTGCGCGGCCTGGGTTCGCGAGTCTGGGATCAGAGCGGTCGAGAGCTGATCGACTTCGCTGGCGGCATCGCCGTCAACGTGCTTGGCCATTGCCACCCGGCGCTGGTCGCGGCGCTGACCGAGCAGGCCAATACCCTGTGGCACATCTCCAACGTGTTCACCAACGAGCCGACCCTGCGCCTGGGCAAGAAGCTGGTCGAGGCGACCTTCGCCGAGCGCGTGTTCTTCTGCAACTCCGGCGCCGAGGCCAACGAGGCTGCGTTCAAGCTGGCGCGGCGTGTCGCTCATGACCGTTTCGGGCCGGAGAAGCACGAGATCATCGCGGCGACCAACAGTTTCCACGGTCGTACCCTTTTCACCGTCAGCGTCGGTGGCCAGCCGAAGTACTCCGACGGTTTCGGGCCGAAGATCCAGGGCATCACCCATGTGCCGTACAACGATCTGGAGGCGCTGAAAGTCGCCATCTCCGACAAGACCTGCGCGGTGGTGCTGGAGCCCGTGCAGGGCGAGGGCGGCGTGCTGCCGGCGGACAAGGCCTATCTGCAAGGTGCCCGCGAGCTGTGTAATGCGCACAACGCGCTGCTGGTATTCGATGAAGTGCAGAGCGGTATGGGCCGTACTGGCGAGCTGTTCGCCTACATGAATTACGGCGTGGTGCCGGACATCCTCTCCAGTGCCAAGAGCCTGGGCGGTGGTTTCCCCATCGCGGCGATGCTCACCACCACCGATCTGGCCAAGCATTTCTCGCCTGGTACCCATGGCACCACCTACGGTGGCAACCCGCTGGCCTGTGCGGTGGGCGAGGCGGTACTGGATATCGTCAACACTGCCGAGACGCTGAACGGCGTCAAAGCCAAGAGCGAACAGTTCAAGACCCGCCTGCTGGCGCTGGGCAAGCAGTACGGCCTGTTCGAGCAGGTACGTGGCATGGGCCTGCTGCTTGGCTGCGTACTCAACGAGGCGTGGATGGGCAAGGCCAAGCAGGTGCTCGATGCCGCTACTGCCGAGGGTCTGATGATTCTGCAGGCCGGCCCGGATGTGGTGCGTTTCGCCCCGAGCCTGGTGGTCGAAGATGCCGATATCGAAGAAGGCCTGGCCCGTTTCGAGCGTGCGCTGAGCAAACTGACTGCGGCCTGAGCTCTTGCTGACTGACTGTGGGAGGGGCTTTAGCCGCGACAATCGCCGCTGAAGCGCCTCCCACGGTTGTCCGCCTGACCCTTGCTGCGAGTCCTATAGATTCCGTGTTTTAGAAGGAGTGACCCATGCTGGTGATGCGCCCTGCGCAAATGGCGGACCTGGCGGATGTGCAGCGACTGGCCGCTGACAGCCCGGTGGGTGTCACTTCCTTGCCGGACGATGCAGGTCGGCTGGGTGACAAGATCGCCGCATCGGATGCGTCGTTCGCTGCCGAAGTCAGTTTCAATGGCGAGGAGAGCTACTTCTTCGTCCTCGAGGACACCGAGAGCGGCCGCCTGGTCGGCTGTTCCGGCATCGTTGCCTCGGCGGGCTACTCCGAGCCCTTCTACAGCTTTCGCAACGAAACCTTCGTGCACAACTCGCGCGAGCTGAAGATCCACAACAAGATTCACGTGCTGTCGCTGTGTCATGACCTGACCGGCAACAGCCTGCTCACCAGCTTCTACGTCGAGCGCCCGCTGGTCAGCAGCGTATTCGCCGAGCTCAATTCGCGCGGGCGCCTGCTGTTCATGGCCGGGCACCCGGAGCGCTTCGCCGATGCCGTGGTGGTGGAGATCGTCGGTCACAGCGACGAGAACGGTGATTCGCCGTTCTGGGACGCGCTGGGGCGCAATTTCTTCGACATGACCTACGCCGAGGCCGAACGCCTGTGCGGCCTCAAGAGCCGCACCTTTCTCGCCGAGCTGATGCCGCATTACCCGATCTATGTGCCGCTGCTCTCGGACGAGGCGCAGGAGGCCATGGGCCAGGTGCATCCGCGTGCGCAGATCACCTTCGACATCCTCATGCGCGAAGGCTTCGAGACCGACCATTACATCGACATCTTCGATGGCGGCCCGACCCTGCATGCGCGCACCTCGGGCATTCGCAGCATCGCGCAGAGTCGCCTGGTGCCGGTGAAGATCGGCGAGGCCGAGGCCGGCGGACGCCAGTATCTGGTCAGCAACGGTCAGTTGCAGGACTTCCGCGCCATCGTTGCCGATCTCGACTGGGTGCCGGGCAAGCCCGTGGTGCTCAGTGTGCAGGCGGCCGAGGTGTTGGGGGTCGGGGAAGGTGCCAGCGTCAGGTTGGTCGCTGTTTAACAGGCTCTGCTCCGGCTGGAGCGGGCGCCCCTTTGAGGGCGGATGAGAGTGCCGACGGTACTCTTGAGGAATCTGGAGGATTTATGATCGTTCGTCCCGTGCGCAGCGCCGACTTGCCGGCCCTGATCGACCTGGCTCGCAGTACCGGCGCCGGCCTGACCACGCTGCCGGCCAACGAGGAGCGCCTGGCGCATCGGGTCGGCTGGGCGGAGAAGGCCTTTCGCGGCGAGGCCGAACGTGCCGATGCCGACTACCTGTTCGTACTCGAAGACGATGCCGGCAAGGTGGTGGGCATTTCTGCGGTGGCCGGTGCTGTCGGCCTGCGTGAGCCTTGGTACAACTACCGCGTCGGCCTCACGGTCAGTGCTTCGCAGGAGCTGAACATCCATCGCCAGGTGCCGACGCTGTTCATGGCCAACGACCTGACCGGCAATTCCGAGTTGTGCTCGCTGTTCCTGCATGCCGATCACCGCAGCGGCCTCAACGGCCGCCTGCTGTCTAAGGCGCGCTTTCTGTTCATCGCCGAGTTTCGCGAGCTGTTCGGCGACAAGGTGATCGCCGAGATGCGCGGCATGTCCGATGACCGCGGGCGTTCGCCGTTCTGGGAAAGTCTTGGTCGGCATTTCTTCAAGATGGAGTTCTCCCAGGCGGACTACCTCACCGGCGTTGGCAACAAGGCTTTCATCGCCGAGCTGATGCCCAAGTTTCCGCTCTATACCTGCTTCCTGTCCGAAGATGCACGCGCCGTGATCGGTCGGGTACACCCGGACACCGAGCCGGCGCTGGCCATGCTCAAGGCCGAGGGCTTCAGCTACCAGGGCTATGTCGACATCTTCGATGCCGGCCAGGCTATCGAGGCGGAAACCGCGAAGATCCGCGCCGTACACGGCAGCCAGAACCTGGTGCTGGCCATCGGCACGCCAGGCGATGACGCCGAGCCTTTCCTGATACACAACCGCAAGCGCCAGGATTGTCGCATCACCGCTGCGCCTGCGCGTCTGGCGGCCGGCACCCTGGTGGTCGATCCACTGACCGCCAAGCGTCTGCGCCTTTCCGCGGGTGATCAGGTGCGTGCTGTGACGCTGTCGGCGCACCGCTGAGTTATTGGTTTTGCGCGGCGGCCCAAGCCGGCCGCCGGAAAATGCTGGGAGTGGTAGAACAAGATGAACACTCATTACATCGCAGGTCAGTGGCTGCCCGGGCAGGGCGAGTCGCTGCAATCGCTCGACCCGGTCAGCCAGGCCGTGCTGTGGCAGGGCCAGGGCGCCACGGCGGCGCAGGTCGATGCCGCCGTAAGCGCTGCACGGGGCGCGTTCTCGCTGTGGGCCGCGCACTCGCTGGACGGCCGTATCGCCGTGCTGGAGCGTTTCGCCGCCTGTTTGAAGTCACGTGCCGACGAAGTCGCCCAAGCGATTGGTGAGGAGACCGGCAAGCCGCTATGGGAAGCCGCCACCGAAGTGAACAGCATGGTGGGCAAGGTCGCCATTTCCATTCAGAGCTACCGTGAGCGCACTGGCGAGAAGAGCGGCCCGCTGGGCGATGCCACTGCGGTGTTGCGGCATAAGCCACATGGGGTGGTGGCGGTGTTCGGTCCCTACAACTTCCCGGGTCACCTGCCCAATGGGCATATCGTGCCGGCGCTGTTGGCCGGTAACTGCGTACTGTTCAAGCCCAGCGAGCTGACGCCGAAGGTGGCTGAGCTGACCGTGCAATGCTGGATCGAGGCCGGGCTGCCCGAGGGCGTGCTCAACCTGTTGCAGGGCGGCCGCGAAACCGGCGTCGCCCTGGCTGGCCACCCCGGCATCGACGGGCTGTTTTTCACCGGCTCCAGCCGCACCGGCAATCTGCTGCACGCCCAGTTCGCCGGGCGCCCAGACAAGATCCTGGCGCTGGAGATGGGCGGTAACAACCCACTGATCGTCGATCAGGTCGCGGATGTCGACGCGGCGGTCTACACCATCGTCCAGTCCGCATTCATCTCTGCCGGCCAGCGCTGCACCTGCGCGCGCCGTCTGCTGGTGCCGCAAGGGGAGTGGGGCGATGCGCTGCTGTCGCGACTGGTACAGGTTGCCGGACAGATCAAGGTCGGTCGCTTCGACGAGCAGCCGGCGCCGTTCATGGGTTCGGTGATTTCCCTACTGGCCGCCGCGCAGCTGATGCAGGCCCAGCAGGACTTGCTCGCCAAAGGCGCTACGGCATTACTGGCGATGACGCAACCGCAGGTCGATGCTGCGCTGCTGACGCCCGGAATTCTCGATGTCACGGCCGTGAGCGACCGTCCTGACGAAGAATTCTTCGGCCCGCTGTTGCAGGTGATTCGTTACGACAGCTTCGAATCGGCCATCGCCGAGGCCAATGCCACGGCTTATGGTCTGGCCGCTGGCCTGCTGTCCGACTCGAAGGCGCGCTTCGAGCAGTTCTGGCTGCATAGTCGCGCCGGCATCGTCAACTGGAACAAGCAGCTCACCGGTGCTGCCAGTACCGCGCCGTTCGGTGGTATCGGCGCGTCGGGCAACCATCGCGCCAGTGCCTACTACGCGGCGGATTACTGCGCCTACCCGGTGGCCGGGCTGGAAAGCGACAGCCTGAGCCTGCCCGCGACCCTGACTCCGGGAGTGACTCTGTAATGGCTGCCTATGAGATGAACTTTGACGGCCTGGTCGGGCCGACTCACAACTACGGCGGGCTGTCCTACGGCAACGTGGCTTCGCAGAGCAACAGTCAGGCGGCATCCAATCCCAAGGAGGCTGCCAAGCAGGGCTTGGCGAAGATGAAGGCGCTGATGGACATGGGCTTCAAGCAGGGCGTACTGGCCCCGCAGGAGCGCCCGGATGTCGCGGCGTTGCGCCGCCTGGGTTTCACCGGCAGCGATGTCGAGGTGATCCAGCGCGCTGCACGTGAGGCCATGCCACTGCTGGTGGCGAGTTGCTCGGCTTCGAGCATGTGGACGGCCAATGCCTGCACCGTCAGCCCTAGCGCCGACACGGCGGACGGGCGTGTGCACTTCACCGCGGCTAACCTCAACTGCAAGTTCCACCGTAGCATCGAGCACCCGACCACCAGTCGTGTGCTGCAGGCGATGTTCGCCAACCCGGCGCACTTCGCTCACCACCCGGCGCTGCCGGCAGTGGCGCAGTTCGGTGACGAGGGCGCAGCCAACCACACGCGTTTCTGCAAGGGTTATGGCGACGCCGGGGTGGAGTTCTTCGTCTACGGGCGCAGCGCCTTCGACGCTCGCTATCCGGCGCCGGCGCGCTATCCGGCGCGACAGACCCTGGAGGCCAGCCAGGCGGTAGCCCGTCTGCATGGGCTAAGCGAGGCGGGTGTGGTCTACGCCCAGCAGAATCCGGCGGTGATCGATCAGGGCGTGTTCCACAACGACGTGATCGCTGTGGGTAACAGCGAGGTGCTGTTCTATCACCAGGATGCTTTCCTCGAAACAGACAAGGTGCTGGCCGAGCTGGGTGACAAGCTGGCTCGTCGTGGCGGCAACTTCCAAGCCGTATGCGTGCCAGGCTCTGCCGTCAGCGTGCAGGACGCGGTGCGCTCCTACCTGTTCAACAGCCAACTGCTGAGCCGTGCCGACGGCAGCATGCTGCTGGTGGTGCCGGAGGAGTGCCGGAACAATGCCAGCGTCTGGCGCTATTTGCAGCAGCTGACGGCCAGCGGCGGGCCGATCCGCGAGGTGCGCGTGTTCGACCTCAAGCAGAGCATGCAGAATGGTGGTGGCCCGGCGTGCCTGCGCCTGCGCGTGGCGCTCAACGAGCAGGAGCTGGCGGCGGTCAATCCTGGCGTGGTGATGAGCGACGCGTTGCACGATACCTTGGTGGCCTGGGTCGACAAGCATTACCGCGACCGCTTGAGCGAAGCCGACCTGGCCGACCCGCAATTGCTGACCGAATGCCGCACGGCATTGGATGAACTGACGCAGATCCTTAAACTGGGCTCGGTCTATCCTTTTCAGATAGCCTGAACCTGACCTCGATTCCCGGAGATTGTATGAGCGACGCGCTGCAACTGATTCTTGAAGACAACGATGGCACTCAGCTGGAAACCTCCTGCAGCCGCTTTGCTGTGGTCTGGCAGGGCAAGGAACTGTGGGTCCAGGCAGTTGGCGATCAGTTGCTGATCGGTGTCGACGTGGAGGAGGGCGATACCGAGTACGTCAACCTGCTGTTGCGTCCGCAGGCCACCAACCTGGTCAGCCTGCAGCTGGAGATGGAGCCGATGATTGTCGACGAGGATGATCATGTTCATGGCCCGGACTGCAATCACTGATCGAACCTTGTAGGAGCGAGCTCTGCTCGCGAAAACGCTTGTTCGCTCGCGACGCTCGCTTCTACCAAAATGCTGCGAACCAAGGAGTCCCCATGCTTGCCCTCGGCAAACTGCTTGAACTGACCCTGGCCGGCCACGAGCCGTCGGCGAAGATTCAACTGACGCCCGATGGCACGCGTCTGCGCTGGCTCGATGAAGGCGCGCTGGAGGTGACCCCGCCTGCAGCGCGCGACAACGGCCTCGACCTGCTGCTGTCGGCCGGCGTCCATGGTAACGAAACCGCGCCAATCGAGCTGCTTGATCGTCTGTTGCGCGGCATCGCGCGCAACGAGCTGCATCCGGCGGCGCGCATTCTCTTTCTGTTTGGCAACCCTGAGGCCATGCGCCGTGGCGAGCGTTACGTCGAGCAGGACCTCAATCGTCTGTTCAGCGGCCGTCACGAGCAGTCCAGTGGCTTCGAGGCCATCAGGGCCTGCGACCTCGAGCACCTGGCCGTCAATTTCTTCGGCAAGGACACCGGTCGCACGCGCCTGCACTACGACCTGCATACCGCCATCCGCGCGTCCAAAATCGAGCAGTTCGCTCTCTATCCGTGGCAGGAGGGGCGTGCACATTCCCGTCGCGAGCTGGAGCGTCTGCGTGCTGCTGGCATCGAGGCGGTACTGCTGCAGAACAAATCGTCGATTACCTTCAGCGCCTATACCTACGCGCAACTCGGCGCCGAGGCCTTCACCCTGGAGCTGGGCAAGGCGCGTGCTTTCGGCCAGAACGAACTGGTCAACCTCGATCTGCTGGAGAACGCGCTGCACGCGCTGATCGAAGGGCGCGAGGTAATCAGTGGTGAGCCGACCCTCGATGACATGCAGCTGTTCGCCGTGTCGCGCGAGGTGATCAAGCACAGCGATAGTTTTCAACTGCATGTGCCTGCGGATATCGAGAACTTCACCGAGCTGGAGCCCGGCTACCTGCTTGCCGAGGATATCGCCGATACCCGCTGGATCGTGGAAGAGCAGGGCGCGCGCATCATCTTCCCCAATCCCAAGGTCAAGAACGGCCACCGCGCTGCCATTCTGATCGTCCCCGACGATGGCGCCGGTTTGGCATAGCGGCGTATGTTGCAGGGCTTCAGCCGCGACGTTGCGTCGTATTGATCGCCGCTAAAGTGCCTACCACGGCAGTCCGCGATTTTGCCCTCAACTGTATCTTTCACCGTCCGAGCGACCTCTTTAGCATGGGCCTTTCGCCAATTGCCGGGAAAGCCTGTCATGCCCTTGATCGACCTGCGTAGCGACACCGTTACCCAACCCACTGCTGCCATGCGCGAAGCCATGATGGCTGCCGAGCTGGGCGATGACGTGTATGGCGAAGACCCCACGGTCAATCGTCTGGAGGTCTGGCTGGCCAATGAACTGGGTTTCGAGGCGGCGCTGTTCGTCCCCACCGGCACCATGAGCAACCTGCTTGGCCTGATGGCTCACTGCGAACGCGGTGACGAGTACATCGTCGGCCAGCAGGCGCATACCTATAAGTACGAGGGCGGCGGCGCCGCCGTGCTCGGCTCCATCCAGCCGCAACCGATCGAGGGTGAAGCCGACGGCTCGCTGGACCTGGCCAAGGTCGAGGCGGCGATCAAGCAAGACGACTTCCACTTCGCCCGCACCCGCCTGCTGGCCCTGGAAAACACCATGCAGGGCAAGGTGCTGCCGCTCGATTACCTGGCTGCCGCCCGCGAAATGACTCGCCGTCGTGGTTTGAGCCTGCACCTCGATGGCGCCCGCCTGTATAACGCGGCGGTCAAGCTCGGTGTGCCGGCGCGCGAGATCACCCAACACTTCGATTCGGTCTCGGTGTGCCTGTCCAAGGGGCTCGGTGCGCCGGTCGGTTCGGTGCTCTGTGGCAGTACGGCGTTGATCGCCAAAGCACGCCGTTTGCGCAAGATGGTCGGGGGTGGCATGCGTCAGGCCGGCGTGCTGGCGGCAGCAGGCTTGTATGCGCTGCAGCATCAGGTCGAGCGCCTGGCCGAGGATCACGCCAAGGCCGCACATCTGGGCGAGGCGCTGAGTGAGCTGGGTTACAGCGTCGAGCCGGTACAGACCAACATGGTCTATGTGCAGCTCTGTGAACGCGCCGGCGCAATCAAGGCCTTTATGGCCGAACACGGCATCGCCGTCACTGCGGCGCCGCGCCTGCGCCTGGTAACCCATCTGGATGTGGGCAGCGAAGGCATCGAGCGAGTGATCGAGGCATTCGCCGCTTTCCGCTCTCATTGAGCAAGATGCCGGCAGTTCATAGCTGTCGGCTATCAACAAGGTACTAGCCGCAGGCGACAGGCCCGATATAATGCGGCCCTTTGCCGGCTTTTGCCGTGGCCGCCTGATTCCGTGGATATCCCTATGAAAAGCGCAGAAATCCGTGAAGCCTTCCTGAGCTTCTTCGAAGAAAAAGGGCACACCCGTGTCGCTTCCAGCTCGCTGATTCCGGCGAACGACCCAACCCTGCTGTTCACCAACGCGGGTATGAACCAGTTCAAGGACTGCTTCCTGGGCCTGGAAAAGCGCGCCTACACCCGTGCCACCACCAGCCAGAAGTGCGTGCGTGCCGGCGGTAAGCACAACGACCTGGAAAACGTCGGCTACACCGCGCGTCACCACACCTTCTTCGAAATGCTGGGCAACTTCAGCTTCGGCGACTATTTCAAGCGCGATGCCATTCATTACGCCTGGGAATTCCTGACCTCCGACAAGTGGCTGAACCTGCCCAAGGAAAAGCTCTGGGTCACCGTCTACGCCACCGATGACGAGGCCTATGAGATCTGGAACAAGGAAATCGGTGTTCCGGCCGAGCGCATGATTCGCATCGGCGACAACAAGGGCGCGCCGTACGCCTCCGACAACTTCTGGGCGATGGGCGATACCGGTCCGTGCGGCCCTTGCACCGAGATCTTCTTCGACCACGGCGAACACATCTGGGGCGGCCCACCCGGCAGCCCGGAAGAAGATGGCGACCGCTACATCGAGATCTGGAACAACGTGTTCATGCAGTTCAACCGCACTGCAGATGGTGTGCTGCACCCGCTGCCGGCGCCGAGTGTGGATACCGGCATGGGCCTGGAGCGCATCAGTGCCGTGCTGCAGCACGTCAACTCGAACTACGAGATCGACCTGTTCCAGAACCTGCTGGCTGCCTCGGCCAAGGCCATCGGCTGCAGCAACGAAGGCCAGGCCTCGCTGAAAGTGGTGGCTGACCACATCCGTTCCTGCAGCTTCCTGATCGCCGACGGCGTGACCCCGTCCAACGAAGGCCGTGGCTACGTGCTGCGCCGTATCGTGCGTCGCGCCTGCCGTCACGGTAACAAGCTGGGTGCCAAGGGCAGCTTCTTCTACCAGATCGTCGCCGCCCTGGTGGCCGAGATGGGTGAAGCCTTCCCCGAGCTCAAACAGCAGCAGGCGCATATCGAACGCGTGCTGAAAACCGAAGAAGAGCAGTTCGCCAAGACCCTGGAGCAGGGCCTGAAGATTCTCGAGCAGGATCTGGCCGGCCTGCAGGGCTCGGTAATCCCGGGCGACGTGGTGTTCAAGCTGTACGACACCTACGGCTTCCCGGTCGACCTGACTGCCGACATCGCCCGCGAGCGCGAGCTGTCTGTGGACGAAGAGGGCTTCGAGCGTGAAATGGAAGCGCAGCGTGAGCGCGCTCGTTCCGCCAGCGCCTTCGGCATGGACTACAACGCCCTGGTCAAGGTCGACAGCGACACCCGCTTCCTCGGTTACGAAGGCACCAGCGGCAGCGGCAAGATCATTGCCCTGTTCAAGGCCGGTGCTGCGGTCGACAGCCTCGCCGAAGGCGAAGAGGGCGTGGTGGTGCTGGATCAGACCCCGTTCTACGCTGAGTCCGGTGGCCAGATCGGAGACTGCGGTTATCTAGAGAGCGCCGGCGTGCGCTTCGATGTGCGCGACACCACCAAGGCCGGCGGCGCCTTCCTGCACCACGGTGTGGTGGCCAAGGGCGGCCTGAGTGTCGGCACCAGCGTCAAGGCTGAAGCCGAAGCCAGCGTGCGTCAGGCCACCGCGCTGAACCACTCCGCGACTCACCTGCTGCACGCCGCGCTGCGTCAGGTGCTGGGCGATCACGTCCAGCAGAAAGGTTCGCTGGTCGACAGTCAGCGCCTGCGTTTCGACTTCAGCCACTTCGAGGCGATCAAGCCCGAGCAACTGAAGCAGCTGGAAGACATCGTCAACGCCGAGATTCGCAAGAACTCCGAGGTCGAGACCGAAGAAACCGATATCGAGACTGCCAAGGCCAAGGGCGCCATGGCCCTGTTCGGCGAGAAGTACGGTGATCAGGTACGTGTGCTGAGCATGGGCGGCGACTTCTCCGTCGAACTGTGCGGCGGTACCCACGTATCGCGTACCGGCGACATCGGTCTGTTCAAGATCACCAGCGAAGGCGGCGTGGCCGCTGGCGTGCGTCGTATCGAAGCGGTCACTGGCGCCGCTGCGCTGGCCTGGCTCAACGGTGCCGAGGAACAGCTCAAGGAAGCCGCCTCCCTGGTCAAGGGCAGCCGCGACAACGTGCTGGACAAGCTCTCGGCTCTGATCGAGCGCAACCGTCAGCTGGAAAAGGAGCTGGAGCAGCTCAAGGCCAAGGCCGCCAGCGCTGCTGGCAATGACCTGGCTGGTTCGGCCGTGGACGTGAAGGGCACCAAGGTGCTGGCTGCGCGTCTCGATGGTCTGGACGGCAAGGCGCTGCTGGCGCTGGTCGACCAACTGAAGAACAAGCTGGGCAGCGCTGTGATCCTGCTCGGCGGCGTGTTCGACGAGAAGGTGGTACTGGTCGCTGGTGTAACCCAGGACCTGACCTCCAAAATCAAGGCCGGTGACCTGATGAAACAGGCCGCCGCAGCAGTGGGCGGCAAGGGCGGTGGTCGCCCGGACATGGCCCAGGGTGGCGGCGTTGATGCCGGCAAGCTGGATGAAGCCCTGGCCCTGGCCGCAACCTTGGTCGAACAAGCTTCGTAACGAGCGAGAAAGCGGGGCCCGCAGTGCGTCCGGCGGGCCTTGGCAGTATGACCCGATGCGGGTTTAATGGGCGCCCTTCGAGGAATCAGGCGGCTTTTTGAAATGGCTTTGATCGTACAGAAGTTTGGGGGCACCTCCGTCGGCACCATCGAGCGCATCGCGCAGGTGGCCGATAAGGTGAAGAAGTTCCGCGAGAACGGTGACGACATCGTCGTCGTGGTTTCCGCTATGAGCGGCGAAACCAACCGCCTGATCGATCTGGCCAAACAGATCACCGATGGCGAGCCGGTTGCGCGTGAGCTGGATGTGATGGTGTCCACCGGTGAGCAGGTGACCATTGCCCTGTTGGCCATGGCGCTGATCAAGCGCGGCGTGCCGGCGGTGTCCTACACCGGCAACCAGGTGCGCATCCTCACCGACAGCGCGCACAACAAGGCGCGAATTCTGCAGATCGATGACCAGAAGATTCGTGCCGACCTCAAGGCCGGCCGCGTCGTCGTGGTCGCGGGTTTCCAGGGCGTCGACGAGCACGGCAACATCACTACCCTGGGTCGTGGCGGCTCCGATACCACCGGTGTGGCTCTGGCCGCAGCGCTGAAAGCCGAGGAGTGCCAGATCTACACCGACGTCGATGGTGTCTACACCACCGACCCGCGCGTGGTGCCCAAGGCCCAGCGTCTGGAAAAGATCACCTTCGAAGAAATGCTGGAAATGGCCAGCCTAGGTTCCAAGGTGCTGCAGATTCGTTCGGTGGAATTCGCCGGCAAGTACAACGTCCCGCTGCGCGTTCTGCACAGCTTCCAGGAGGGCCCGGGCACCCTCATTACCCTTGATGAAGAGGAATCCATGGAACAGCCGATCATTTCCGGCATCGCTTTCAATCGCGACGAAGCCAAGCTGACCATCCGTGGGGTGCCGGATATCCCAGGCATCGCCTTCAAGATTCTCGGCCCGATCAGCGCCGGCAACATCGAAGTGGACATGATCGTGCAGAACGTTTCGCACGATAACACCACCGATTTCACCTTCACCGTGCATCGCAACGACTACAACAACGCCCTAAGCGTGCTGCAGAAGACCGCAGACGAGCTGGGCGCTCGTGAAGTGGTCGGCGACACCAACATTGCCAAGGTGTCCATCGTCGGTGTCGGTATGCGTTCCCACGCCGGTGTCGCCAGTCGCATGTTCGAGGCCCTGGCCAAGGAGACCATCAATATCCAGATGATCTCCACCTCCGAGATCAAGGTGTCCGTGGTGATCGAAGAGAAGTACCTGGAGCTGGCGGTACGCGCACTGCATACCGCCTTCGAGCTGGATGCTCCGGCCCGGCAGGGCGAGTAATTCCACTGATTTGAAAGGCGCGGCTGGTTCCGCGCCTTTCGTCTTTTTGACTGGTATGCGGGAACTTTCTTTCTACGCAGGCTGGTCAATACTTGGGTGGAGGCTTTCATGCTTGATTTAGCAGGAAGCCGGCACCATTTTCTTTTTGCAGACTGTTGTCCTGAGAAATGTAATCCGTTGAGGAGAAAGGAATGCTGATTCTGACTCGCCGGGTCGGAGAGACCCTGATGGTCGGTGATGATGTGACTGTCACCGTGTTGGGTGTGAAAGGTAACCAGGTGCGCATTGGTGTCAATGCGCCGAAAGAGGTTGCCGTACACCGTGAAGAAATCTACCAGCGCATCCAGAAAGAGAAGGGTGACGAACCAAGCCACTAATTTTTCTACAAATTTTTGTTTGCAAACGGGGAAAACATGTTTATCATGCGCCCCGTGTTGCGGAGAGGTGGCCGAGTGGCCGAAGGCGCTCCCCTGCTAAGGGAGTACACCTCAAAAGGGTGTCGGGGGTTCGAATCCCCCCTTCTCCGCCATTATTCAGCGAGTCGGGCGTAAGTCGGGCTGGCGAATCACCAGAGGTGATCTGGTATAAAAGCACCAAGTAAGTGGACTCATAGCTCAGCTGGATAGAGTACTCGGCTACGAACCGAGCGGTCGGAGGTTCGAATCCTCCTGAGTCCGCCATATTCAAATGGCTTGCATCGCTGCAAGCCATTTTGTTTCAACCAGCGGTGATCTGGTCTAAAAGCGCCATAAGGTCGCACGAAAGCGTAGCGAGCGAAGGGTAGGCGAGGCGAAAGCGAACGAAGAAGCGCAGTTTAGTTTTCTAAATGAGCATTCTGAGTTCGGTTTCAACGAAGCATAACCAAGCGCAGTAGCTTTCGGGTGATCTGTAACGGACTCATAGCTCAGCTGGATAGAGTACTCGGCTACGAACCGAGCGGTCGGAGGTTCGAATCCTCCTGAGTCCGCCATATTAAATGGCACTGCAGCGATGCAAGGTCATGTTTCAGCCAGCGGTGATCTGGTCAAAAAGCGCCAAATGGACTCATAGCTCAGCTGGATAGAGTACTCGGCTACGAACCGAGCGGTCGGAGGTTCGAATCCTCCTGAGTCCGCCATACCGAAAGGGCCTGCAGCAATGCAGGCCCTTTTTATTTGTGCGTTATTTCTTCACGCAGCCGGCTTCGTCGAAGCTGATCTGTCGGCTGTTCCCGCCTTTGCGTTTCTCTCGGTAATGGTAGCGCTGCTGCCCATTGCTGCTGGTGACTCTATCTGGCTTGCCCAGGCTGCTTTCCACGTCGGCGCGGCTCATGCCGGGGCGGACTTCCTTGCGGATGATCGCCTGGCGTCTCTCGCGGCTGGTCAGCAGGTTGTCGCAACCATCGTCCTGTTGGCCAACGATGACCAGCTCGCCACTGCCGGTCGAGGTGGTTGCTGCGCGCCGGCTTGGGTCCGCGAGAGGGATTGCCTTGCCGCTGCTGGGGGTGTGGTTGCGCGTATCCTGCAGGTGCGGCTCTTGATCGTCGGCGCAGCCGTGGCGGGTGAAGGTGACATGGCCATTTGCACTCACGCAGCGGAACACACTGGCCGCTGAGCTGTCTGCAATAGGGTAGAGAAATGCAGCGGCCAATAGCGCTGCGAAGTGCAGTCCTCGCATGGGTCGTCCTCCCTGACGTTTACCTGCTTCAGGTTAGACCATTTTTTCGTACTCGCCAGGGTGTCCTGGTGCGGATGGCTGGCGTCGCATAGCTAGGTTTTCATGCGAGATCGAAGTTTGTGATGCAAGCAATTGTTCTTGCCGCGCTTTTGTCACGTACAAAGCTGTTTTGCGGTGTTATGATTCGCCGCGTCAGCCCCGCCGGGGCTTGTGGAATACCACCATGGACTTACCCAGTAGTTACTCAATACTCCCCTCGCACAATCGTGTAAGACCTGATTGATCCCCTTTGGCGTGCCCGCCAGCTGGGGGTGGAGCGCGCTATGACAGAAGTAGAAGCCAAAAAGCCGCAAGAGAGCTTGCAGGATCGCCTGGCCCAGGTGATCGAACTGCTGCATCGGCACAAACTGGTCGAAGATCTGACTCACCGTCAGGAAGGCCAGCATCACGACCGGGTCGAGAACCTGGTGCATCGTCAGAATCTCGTCGAGCTGCAGCGCAAGCTCGAAGATCTGCACCCTGCGGATATCGCCCACATCCTCGAAGCCCTGCCGCTCGATGAGCGTCTGACCGTCTGGCAACTGGTCAAGGCCGAGCGAGATGGCGACATCCTGCTGGAAGTCTCCGACGCGGTACGAGAAACCCTGATCGCCGACATGGACGATCACGAGATTCTCGCTGCAGCCAAGGACATGGACGCCGACGAACTCGCTGACCTGGCCCCGGAACTGCCGCGCGACGTCGTTCATGAGCTGATGGAGTCGCTCGACGCTCAGCAGCGTGAGCGTGTGCGCTCGGCCCTGTCCTACGAAGAGGATCAGGTCGGCGCGCTAATGGACTTCGAGATGGTCACCATCCGCGAAGACGTCAGCCTGGAAGTGGTTCTGCGTTACCTGCGCCGCCTGAAGGAGCTGCCGGGCCATACCGACAAGCTGTTCGTGGTCGATTACGACGGCGTGCTCAAGGGTGTGTTGCCGATCAAGCGTTTGCTGGTCAACGATCCGGATAAGCAGGTCGGCGAGGTCATGGCCGACGATCCGGTGAGTTTCCACCCGGACGAGGACGGCTACGACGCCGCTCAGGCGTTCGAGCGTTACGACCTGATTTCCGCCCCGGTGGTGGACAAGAACGGCAAGCTGATCGGCCGTCTGACCATCGACGAGATGGTCGACCTGATCCGTGAGGAAAGTGAAAGCGAAGTGCTGAACATGGCCGGTCTGCGCGAGGAGGAAGACATCTTCGCCTCGGTGTGGAAGTCGGTGCGCAACCGCTGGGCCTGGCTGGCGATCAACCTGGTCACCGCGTTCCTGGCGTCGCGCGTGATCGGCCTGTTCGAAGGCTCGATCGAGAAGCTGGTGGCGCTGGCGGCGCTGATGCCCATCGTTGCCGGTATCGGCGGCAACTCGGGCAACCAGACCATCACCATGATCGTACGCGCCATGGCGCTGGATCAGGTCAGCACAGGCAATACCAAGCGCCTGGTACGCAAGGAACTGGGTGTTTCCCTGATCAATGGCATCCTCTGGGGTGGTGTGATCGGCGCCGTTGCCTATGGGCTTTACGGTAGTTGGTCGCTGGGCGTGGTGATGACCGCGGCAATGACCCTCAACCTGTTACTGGCGGCGTTGATGGGGGTGCTGATCCCCATGACCCTGGCACGCCTGGGGCGTGATCCGGCCATGGGGGCCAGTGTGATGATCACCGCCATGACCGACAGCGGTGGTTTCTTCATCTTCCTGGGGCTGGCGTCGATCTTCCTGCTGTAATCAGTTCATCAGCTCGACCAGCCGCCAGGTATCGAGAAAGGCCGTGACCCGAGTGATCCGGCCATTCTCCAGCTGCATGTGCCAGGAGTAGCTGTTCTCGTAGCGGCTGCCGTCCTGGCAGTCGCCTCGCCATCCCAGTGCACGACCACGTAAGGCCCTTGCGCCACTATCTGGCGGACGGTGGGTACGATGGGCGTGGCCAGTTTGTCAGTGATGGGTTTGACCGCATCTTCCATGAACGCCTCACGCGTGCGGTAAGTCCCGGAGGACGGGCTGCTACCGGCCACGACCCAGACGGCGTCATCGGCGAGCAACTGGAAGATGCCGCCCTGGCCGGCGCGCCAATCATCGAAGGCTTTCTGAATCAGGGCCTGATTGGCCGCGGTGTTGTCGTTTGCCCAGGCCGGGAAGCAGAGTGAGGCGCTCAGTAGCAGTGCAATGACGATTTTTTGCGTGTTCATGGTTTTTTCCTTGGCTGATGGGGGCGTTACTCGTCAGTTGAGGTGTTCTTGCGGCGCAGCACCATGCCGCCGTGATAGAGCACGTCGTCGATGAATTCCCCGTCGGCGGTAAAGCCGGTGTCGTCGACATAGTCGATGTGGTTGCCGGTGACGTGGTAGTTGCCCTGGTAGGCGCTCTCGCGATTCCCGCGTGCCTCGTCATAACGGCCGTTGGCCAATAGCTCATGGCGAACATGGCCGTCGTCCGTTACCCACATGCCTACATAAGGATGTAAAGGCTCGGGTGCTGCCATTACCGCGTCGGGTAGCAGGGCGCCGCTGATCAGCATTGCCGCGACGGTGCTCTTCGCTGACATGGTGTTCTCCATCAATAAGGGCTGGCGGTGGGGCGCACGATCAGCTCGCTGACGTCGACGTCATCGGGTTGTTCGACTGCATAGGCCACGGCGCGGGCGATGGCGTCTGGGGTGATGGCGACGCGACGGAACGCTTTCATCGCCTCGCGCGCACTGGCATCGGAGATGCTGTCGGCCAGTTCGGACTCGACCACGCCGGGGCAGATGGTCGTGACGCGTATACGCTCGCTTTCCTGGCGCAGGCCGTCGGAAGTCGCCCAGACGGCATACTTGGTGGCGCAGTAGACCGCTGCTGTCGGCGATACGGCGTGGGCGCCGATGGAGGCGATATTGATGACCTGGCCGCGCCCGCGCTCTTCCATGCCTGGTAGTACGGCGGCAATACCATGCAGCACGCCCCTGATGTTGACGTCGATCATGCGGTCCCACTCGTCCACCTTCAGGGCGTTGAGCGGCGACAGCGGCATGACTCCGGCATTGTTGATGATCACGTCGACGGGGCCGTGCTGCGCTTCGGCATATTCGACGAAGGCCTGCATCTCATGCAGTTGGCTGACGTCGAGGGTGAGGCAGGAGGCGTGTTGACCTTGTGCTTGCAGTTCTTCCACCAGTACCTGCAGGCGCTCGATGCGCCGGGCGCCGAGTACCACGTGATGGCCCAGGCTTGCCAGATGTCTGGCGATGGCTTCGCCGATACCGCTACTGGCGCCGGTGACTAGGATGACTTTGCTCATGTCGATCTCCATTGCGTTCTGGAGAGTCCATGCTAGGCAGGGGTAGGCCGGTTGCTAAGTCTCGTTACTCTTTCGATATTGCCTGTTTCTATTGAATGCTTCCTGCAATGTCCGGGTATTGATAACGAGTCGAAAGCGGCGCATGAGCATGAGTCCTGAGAGCATCAAGCAGCGTATGGTCGAGCTGATGCTGCGCTTGGTCCCCGAGGAGGGGTACACCGCGGCGCAGCTCGACGGCGTTACCTTGATGCGCTCCCGGTTACCCCGGCACTGTATGAGCCGAGCATCGTGATCGTGATCCAGGGGCGCAAGAGCGGGCTGCACGACGGCAACCTGTACGTATACGACGCGCAGCACTATCTGGTGCTGGCGCTGCCTTTGCCATTTTCCATCGAGACCGAGGCCAGCGCCGAAGAGCCGATGCTGGGTGTGGCGCTGCGTGTCGGGTATGAAAGTCCGTCGCAGTTCAGTCGAGAGTTCAAGCGCCTGTTCGGGCGTACCCCTGGCGATGAGACGCGTCACTTCAAGACCCTGCTGAGGCTTGCTCCTGCCGTTGCCGGCGTGGCGCGCTCCGCATCCTGATACTTCCCTCGCAGGGCCTTTCTGCTTCTTTGGTAGTGGATGCCGATAAACCACTACATAAATAGCCCGTCCGGCCCTTTTGGCATTTGCTTCAAACGCTCGTTTCACGCTAAGGTTCGCCAGCTTTGCCCAGGCGCTGACGCTGGGCGCTCCTATTCAATAATGAACGCAGCCCGCGAGCTGCTGGCCAAAGGAGCCAAGATGACCCCCAGTGAACTGCTGCTCGAGGGTGTCGAACTCATGCTGTTCGGCATGGGCTTCGTCTTTGTCTTTCTGGTGTTGCTGGTGGGTGTGGTCAGTCTGATGTCAGGGCTGATCGCGACCTTCGCACCGCCCGCGCCGAGCCCGGCCATTTCTTCTCCAGCACCTAGTGCCAGGTCCGCCAGCCATGAGCCGGACGCAGCAACACTGGCCGCCATCCAATCCGCCATTGCCCAGCACCGCGCACGCCGCGGTTGATCAGGTTCAGAGGGAGTACCTGCATGACTGCCGTGAAACAAGCACTCGGAATCACCGATGTGGTGCTGCGTGATGCGCATCAGTCGATCCTGGCGACGCGTGTTCGTCTTGAAGATATGCTGCCGATCGCGCCCAAGCTCGATCAGGTGGGCTTCTGGTCGGTGGAGTCCTGGGGTGGCGCGACCTTCGATGCCTGCATTCGTTATCTCGGCGAAGATCCCTGGGAGCGCATCCGTGAACTGAAGAAGGCCATGCCCAATACCCGCCAGCAGATGCTGTTGCGCGGGCAGAACCTGTTGGGCTACCGCCACTACGCAGATGACGTAGTGGAAAAATTCGTCGAGCGTGCCGCCGTCAACGGCGTCGATGTGTTTCGCGTATTCGACGCGATGAACGATCCGCGCAATCTGGAAACGGCGCTCAAGGCCGTCAAGCAGCAGGGTAAGCATGCCCAGGGCACCATCTCCTACACCACCAGCCCGGTGCATACGCTGGACATGTGGGTCGATCTGGCCAAGCAGATCGAAGACATGGGCGCCGATTCGGTGGCCATCAAGGACATGGCCGGGATTCTCACGCCCTATACCGCCTTCGAGCTGGTCTCACGTCTGAAGGCCAGTCTGGCCATTCCGATCCATATGCAGTGCCACGCAACGGCTGGGCTGTCGTCGGTGGCCATCCTGAAGGCGGTGGAAGCTGGCATCGACAACGTCGACACCGCGATTTCCTCGCTGTCGATGACCTACGGTCATTCGCCGACCGAGTCGGTGGTGGCGATGTTCCAGAACACCGAGCGCGACACCGGGCTCAACCTGGAGCTACTGGAAGAAATCGCTGCGTACTTCCGCGAGGTGCGCAAGAAGTACGCGAAGTTCGAAGGTAACCTCAAGGGCGTCGACTCGCGCATCCTGGTCGCCCAGGTGCCGGGCGGTATGCTCACCAACATGGAAAGCCAACTGAAAGAGCAGGGCGCCCAGGACAAGTTCGACCAGGTGCTGGCTGAGATTCCACGCGTGCGCGAAGACCTGGGTTTCATCCCGCTGGTGACGCCCACTTCGCAGATCGTCGGTACCCAGGCAGTGATCAACGTGCTCACCGGCGAGCGTTACAAGTCGATCACCAAGGAAACCGCCGGCGTACTCAAGGGCGAGTATGGCGCAGCTCCTGCTCCCTTCAATGCCGAACTGCAGGCCCGTGTGCTCGATGGTGCCGAGGCCATCACCTGTCGTCCGGCCGACCTGCTCGACGCCGAGATGGACAAGCTGACCGCCGAACTCAAGGGCATCGCTCAGGAGAAAGGCATCAAGTTGGCCGCCGACGAAATCGACGACGTCCTGACCTACGCGCTATTCCCGCAGATCGGTTTGAAATTCCTGGAGAATCGCGGCAATCCGGCGGCCTTCGAACCCGCTCCGACTGGTAAGGAAATGCCTGCTCGCGAGGCTGGCAAGCCTGAGGTCTACACCGTCGAGGTCAATGGCAAGTCGTTCGTCGTGCAGGTGAGCGACGGCGGTGATATCGAGGGAATCAAGCCCGTCGGTGGCGCGGCGAGCGCTGCACCGGCGGCTACTTCGGCTGCAGTGGATGGCGGCGAGCCGCAGGCGGCACCGCTGGCTGGCAATATCTTCAAGGTGCTGGTGCAGCCAGGCCAGGCCGTGGAGGAGGGCGAGTTGGTGATCATTCTCGAGGCGATGAAGATGGAAACCGAGATCCGCGCCTTCAAGGCCGGTACTGTCGGTGCTGTCAACGTCAAGGTCGGCGATACCGTGGTAGTAGGCGCTAGCCTGCTGACCATCGGCTGAGGGGCGCATAATGGAAAAGCTGCTCAAGCTCTGGCAGAGCACCGGCCTGTATCACCTGGAACCCGGTCAGGCGTTCATGATCGCGGTGTGCATACTGCTGATCTACCTGGCGATCAAGAAAGGCTTCGAGCCTTTGCTGTTGATTCCTATCGGCTTCGGCGGGCTGATGTCGAACATTCCGGTGGCCAACATGGCGGAGGGTGCGGGTTTTCTGCACCTGATCTATGAAGTGGGGCTGCCGACCAGCATCTTCCCGTTGCTGATCTTCCTCGGCGTCGGCGCCATGACCGATTTCGGTCCGATGCTGGCCAACCCCAAAACACTGCTGTTGGGTGCTGCTGCGCAGTTCGGTATTTTCGGTACGCTGCTCGGCGCCTTGGCACTGACTGCGTTGGGTATTCCCGGTATGGAGTTCACCCTCAAGGAGGCTGCCTCCATTGCCATCATTGGCGGTGCTGACGGCCCGACCTCGATCTTCGTGACCTCCAAGCTGGCGCCGCATCTACTTGGTCCTATTGCAGTTGCGGCCTATGCCTACATGGCGTTGGTGCCCTTGATTCAGCCACCGATCATGCGCGCCCTGACCACCAAGGAAGAGCGCGCCATCGTCATGCAGCAGCTGCGTCCGGTGGGGCAGACCGAGAAAATCATTTTCCCCATCGTGCTGTGCATTCTGATCGGGATGCTGCTGCCTGACGCCGCGCCGCTAATCAGCATGTTCGCCCTCGGCAACCTGCTGCGTGAGGCTGGGGTGGTCGAGCGTCTGGCCGACACCTCGCGCAATGCGCTGATCAATATCGTCACCATTTTCCTCGGTCTGACCGTGGGTTCGAAGCTGTCGGCCGAGGCCTTCCTGCAGCTCAAGACCCTGGGCATTCTGATGCTGGGCATGGTGGCGTTTTGCGCGGGTACGGCGGCCGGTGTATTGATGGCCAAGCTGATGAACCTGTTCAGCAGCAACAAGGTCAATCCGTTGATCGGTTCGGCGGGTGTGTCGGCCGTGCCGATGGCGGCTCGGGTATCGAACAAGGTCGGCCTGGAGGCCAACCCGCAGAACTTCCTGCTGATGCATGCCATGGGGCCGAACGTGGCCGGTGTGATCGGCTCGGCCGTGGCGGCGGGGGTGTTGCTCAGCTTCGTGGGCTGACAGGCGCGAAGTTCGCTCCGCGTCTTGCCTTGCCTAAATCCCGAAGGGAATGGCGGGCATAAAAAAACCGGCTCAACAGACTGTGTGAAAACCTAGCAGTCTGAGTGCAAGCTGAAGACAATGCCTCCATCAGTCGATGGGGGCATTGTCGTTTATGGGCTATATCCAAGGTGAAGATCGGCAACAAAGCAGCCTGTTTCCGCCGACATTGGAAGAGCTGGTTCCTGAGGATCATCTAGTTCGAGTCATC
>NZ_JBLUPX010000010.1:0-165545 GCF_048068235.1 Pseudomonas sp. NY15364
TTGTTGCCGATCTTCACCTTGGATATAGCCCATAAACGACAATGCCCCTATCGACCGATAGAGGCATTGTCTTCACCTTGCACTCAGACTGCTAGGTTTTCACACAGTCTGTGGTTTGGCGGCATTTTTCATGGATTACTGCCGCGCCAGGCGACCATTTTCCGGCTTGATCGCCTCGGTGCTGCGGTAGGGGTTGATGTCCAGCCCGCCACGGCGCACGTAGCGTGCATAGACAGTCAGCGACTGCGGCTGCAGCAGGCGCTGCAGATCTAGGAAGATGCGTTCGACGCACTGCTCGTGAAAATCCGCGTGCTGACGGAAGCTCACCAGATAGGCCAGCAGGCTGGCATGATCCAGCGCGGCACCGCGATACTCGACGACCAGGCTGCCCCAATCCGGCTGACCGGTAACCGGGCAGTTGGATTTGAGCAGATGACTGTGCAGGCTCTCCTCCACCACGTGACCGGCGTCGCAGCGCAGCAGCTCGGGTTGCGGGTGATCGTACTGGCTGACGCTGATATCCAGCTCATCGATGCACTGACCGGGCAGCGTCGCCACGCCTTCTTCAGCAACCTCAGTCAGCGAGCGCAAACGCACCGCCACTGGCTTGCCAGCCACCGCCGACAGATCGCGCACCAGCGTCGCTTGCAGCTCATCCCAACTGGCGAAAGCAGACTGGTTCAGGGAATTGAGGTACAGCTTGAAGGATTTCGACTCGATGATGTTCGGCGAGTCTGCAGGGATGGCGAACTCACCGATGGCCACCACCGGCTTGCCGGAGGGCAGCAGCCAGGACAGCTCGTAGCAGTTCCAGTAGTCCACGCCCTGATACGGCAGGCTGGCGCCATCCAGACCCAGCTCCGCCCATTTGGTGGTACGCGAGATGGGAAACAGCAGCTCGGGGCTGTACTCGGCGATGTACTGGCTGGACTTGCCCAGCGGGGAATGTTCGGCGGGGTGCTGCATGGCAGGCAATCCAGGGTGGCGAAAACCGCGCGAGTTTAGCGGGTTGAGCGCCAAGTCGCACCCGCGAAGCACCACGCAAACCACGACAATCAGTCGCTCAATGCAGTCGTCGCTGCGACAGTTTCAAAAGCTCGCCGCTAAAGCGCCTCCTACAGAACTCAGACCGCCACTGGCTCCTCCTCGATCCTGCGCAATGGTGCCCAACGGCGCAGCAGCAGGTACAGCGTCGGAATCACGTAGAGGGTGAAGAAGGTCCCCACCAGCAATCCGCCAACAATCACCAGGCCTATCTGCTGACGGCTTTCGGCACCCGCACCCGTGGCGATGGCCAACGGCAGCGAACCCAGCACCATGGCGCCGGTGGTCATCAGGATCGGCCGCAGGCGCTGCACCGACGCCTCGATCACCGCCTCACGTAGCGCCTTGCCCTCGCGCAGCAGGTGGTTGGCGAACTCGACGATAAGGATGCCGTGCTTGGTGATCAGGCCGATGAGAGTCACCAGGCCGATCTGCGAATAAATGTTCCAGGTCCCTCCGAACAGCTTCAGTGCCAGCAAGGCACCGGCCATCGACAAGGGCACGCTGAACAGAATGATCAGCGGGTCGCTGAAGCTCTCGAACTGCGCCGCCAGCACCAGGAAGATGAACGCCAGGGCCAGGGCGAAGATCAGCAGAATGCCCGAGCTGGATTCCTTGAAATCACGCGAAGTGCCGGTGTAGTCGTACTGCGTCTCGGGCGGGAACACCTCACGCGCAGCGGTCTCCAGGTTGTTGAGCGCCTCGCCCAGGGTGTATCCGGTGCCGACGTTGGCACTGATGGTCACCGCACGCAGCTGGTTGAAGTGATTGAGCTCACGCGGCGCGACCGTCTCGCGCACCTCGATCAGGTTGGACAACTGCACCATGCCGCCATCGCGATCACGCACGTACACCCGATCCAGGTCCTGCGGGTTGCTGCGGTCGATATCCTGCAGCTGCACCATGACGTCGTACTGCTCGCCGTTCTGCTTGAAGCGGGTCACCTGGCGGCTGCCAAACAGGCTTTCCAGGCTGCGGCCGATCACCGATACATCGGTGCCAACCGCCGTTGCCTGCTCACGATTGACGGTGATCTTGAGCTGCGGCGAATTGAGCTTGAGGTCGCTATCCAGCCCCTCCAGGCCCGGATAATCACGCATGCGCTCCATCAGTTGATCGACATAAACCTGCAGCTCGGCGTATTCCATGGACGAGCGCACGACGAAGTTGATCGGCTGGTTGCGCGCGCTCTGCCCCAGCGGCGGGCGGTTGACCGGGGTCACGCGCATACCGGCGATGTCCTGCAACTGCGGTAGCAGTTCATTGCGAATCTCGAACTGGGTACGCGAGCGGTCGCCCCAGTCCTCCAGTTTCATGAAGGAGATGCCCTGCGCCACCGTGGGGAAACCAGCGATCATCAGATAGCGATTGGTCTCCGGAATGCTCGCGTAAGCAGCTTCGACCTCACGGCCGTAGCGCGCCGTGTAATCGATGGTGGCGCCGTCCGGGCCATTGAACACGCCGACGATGGTGCCGGTGTCCTCGGTAGGCGCCAGCTCCGAACGCAAGCCGCCGAACAACCAGGCGCACATCACAAAGGCACCGAGCAGCACGCCAAGCACCAGCGGCCAGGCACGCAGCGCACGGTCCAGGCTGTGTTTGTAGCTATAGGTCAGGCCGTTGAGGAAGCCTTCGATCAGGTTGTACACGCGGCCATGGCGCTGCTCGTGCTGATGCGGTTTGAGCATCACCGCGCACATCATCGGCGTCAGCGTCAGCGCCACGAAACCGGAAACCAGCACGGCGCCGGCCAGGGTCCAGGCGAACTCGGTAAACAGCTTGCCGGTGGTGCCCTGCATAAAGCCGATGGGGGCGAACACCGCAGCCAGGGTCAAGGTCATGGCGATCACCGCGAAGGCAATCTCGCGACTGCCCTTGAAGGCCGCCTGCATCGGCTTCATCCCGGCCTCGATGTGGCGATGGATGTTCTCCAGCATGACGATGGCGTCGTCCACCACCAGGCCGATGGCCAGAACCATCGCCAGCAATGTCAGGGTGTTGATGGTGAAGCCCATCAGCGACATCAGAGCGAAGGCGCCGATCAACGAGACCGGGATGGTCACCAGCGGAATCAGCGTCGCACGCAGCGAGCGCAGGAAAATGAAGATGATCAGGATGACCAGCGCCACGGCTTCCCAGATGGTGGTAAAGACGTTATCGATGGACTCGCGGATGAACTGCGAGTTGTCGTTGGCCACAGTCATGTTCATGCCGTCGGGCAGCAATGCCTGAACGTCATCCCAGGCCGCTTCGAGGCCATCGGAGATATCCAGCGGGTTGGCCGTGGCTTGCTTGACCAGGCCCAGGGTCACCGCTGGCAAACCGTTGAAACGCACGACGGTGCGCTCGTCGCGAGGCCCCACCTCGGCGCGGCCAACATCGGACAGACGCAGCAGGTAGCCTTGCGAATCGTCGAGAATCAGCTCGCTGAACTGCTCCGGGGTACGCAGATCGGTTTCCGACAGCACGCTGAACTCACGCTCGCGCGACTCGATGCGTCCGGCCGGAATCTCCACGTTCTGCCGACGCAGGGCGTCTTCCACGTCCTGCACGGTCAGGTTGTGCGCAGCGAGCTTTTCCGGGTCGAGCCAGATGCGCATGGAGAAGGTACGCGCCCCACGCACCTGCACTTCGGACACACCGGGAATAGTCTGCAGGCGATCCTTGACTACCCGCTCCAGCAGATCGGTGATCTCCATGGCACTGTGCTGCTGGCTGTGAAAGGCGATCCACACCACCGGCTGAGCATCGGCCTCGACCTTCTGCACGATGGGCTCGTCCACTTCGTCCGGCAGCAGGTTGCGCACCCGCCCGAGACGGTCACGTACGTCGTTGGCCGCCTCATCTGCGCTGCGCCCGAGGCGAAACTGTGCGGTGATCTGGGTGTTTTCCGCGCGACTGATGGAGGTGACAAAGTCCAGGCCCTCGATACCGGAGAGCACGTCCTCCACCGGCTGCGCCACCTGCGACTCCATGATTTCCGGACTGGCGCCGGGATAGGTGACCTGCACGGTGACGATGGGCACGTCGATATTGGGGTATTCGCGCACGTTGAGGCGGTCGTAGGCCATCAGCCCCAGCAGCACCACGATCAGCGACAAAACAGTGGCGAATACCGGCCGGCGAATGCAGACGTCGGAAAGCGTCACGGCTGACGCTCCCCGCTCTTGGTACGCACGACCAGCCCTTCACGCACACGCTGCCAACCGGCGCTGATGATAGTTTCGTCACCCTGCAGGCCTTCACGCACCTCGACCAGGCCGTCGAAACGCTTGCCCAGGGTCACCTCACGGCGCTCGACCTTGCCATCGACCACCAGGTTGACCAGCAACTTGTCGCCCTGCGGCATCACCGCCTCTTCAGGGATCACCAGCGCCTGCGGCCGCTCTTCGAGAATCACCGAAACACGGACGAACTGACCTGGACGCAGGCGCCGATCATCGTTGCCGATATGCGCGCGGATAGCCTGGCTGCGCCCCGCTTCATCCAGGCGCGGGTTGATGGCGTAGATCTCCCCTCGAAAACGTTCGCCCGGGTAGGTATCGAGGGTAATTTCCACGGTCTGACCGAGGCGCACCTGGGCCACGGCCTTCTGTGGAATACGGAAGTCGACCTTGAGCGGGTCGAGCACCTCCAGATTGACGATGTTTTGCCCGGAACTGAGGTAGTCACCGGCGCTGGCCTGACGCAGGCCCAGCGTGCCGTCGTGAGGGGCCTTGATCTGAGTCTTGTCGAGCCGTGCCTGGGCCAGGGCCTGGCTGGCGCGCGCAGCCTGCAGCTGGCTCTGCGCCTCATCCAGTGCCTGGGCGTTGCTGGCACCGCGCTGGAACAGCATCTGCGCCCGCTGATGGTTCTTCTCGGCGAGATCGAGATTGGCCCGGGCCTGGGCGAATTCGGCGCGCGCAATGGCGTCGTCAAGGCTGATCAGTAGATCGCCGGCGGTTACCGCCTGGCCCTCGCGAAAATGCAGGGTGGCCAGGCGCCCTTCCACTTCCGGACGGATCATCACCGATTCGTCGGAGCGCAGCGAACCGAAGGTGATCAGCTCGTCACGCACCTCCATCTGCCGCACCGGCACGGTCTCGACCATTGGCCCTTCTGCAGCAACCGCAGGCAGCGCAAATACACCCAGCCACAGCAATGGAAGAGCACGCAACAGCACGGTCATGATCAGCCCCTTCTTCTTGGTAGAGGCGGAGTCTAACCGGCTGCTGCGTTACTGACAGGTGCGCAAGTTATTTCGCTATGTTTTTTCTCTCGCCACCACGCCTGTAGGAGCGACTTTAGCCGCGAGATCGCGGATGAATCCGCTCCCACAAAAGCGTCACTGACGCATGCCGCGACCGCTGATCAGCAGGCGGATGCACAGGGTGTAGAGCGCAGCTGTGGCCAGCAGCATGAAGCCGATGGCTACGCCAATACGGATGTCGGATACCCCGAGAATGCCGTAACGGAAGGCGTTGACCATGTGCAGGATGGGGTTGCCCAGCGACACCGTCTGCCAGAACGGCGGCAACAGCGTGATGGAATAGAACACGCCACCCAGGTAGGTCAGCGGCGTCAGCACGAAGGTCGGGATGATCGAAATGTCGTCGAAGTTGCGCGCATACACCGCGTTGACGAAGCCGCCCAGGGAGAAGATGGTCGCTGTCAGCAGCACCACCAGCACGGTCACGCCCAGGTGATGTACCTGCAGGTGGGTGAAGAACAACGACAGTAGCGTGACGATGAAGCCCACCGCCAACCCACGCAGCACGCCACCGACGACGAAACCGATGAGGATGGTGTGCGGCGAGACCGGCGAGACCAGCAGTTCCTCGACGTTGCGCTGGAACTTGCTACCGAAGAAGCTCGACACCACGTTGCCGTAGCTGTTGGTGATCACCGACATCATGATCAGCCCCGGCACGATGTATTCCATGTAGCTGAAGCCGCCCATGTCGCCGATCTGCCGGCCGATCAGGTTACCGAAGATAACGAAGTACAGGACCATGGTGATCGCTGGCGGTAGCAGGGTTTGCGGCCAGATACGCACGAAGCGACGGACCTCACGGTGAACGATGGTACGCAGGGCCACCAGGTTGGCGGCGAATTCGCTGCTGAGGTACTGAGAGGTCATTGCGCCACCTTGGCCAGGTTCTTTTCCACCAGGGAGACGAACAGCTCCTCCAGGCGATTGCTCTTGTTACGCAGGCTGAGCACCTCGACCTGCTGCTGGGCCAGTTGCTGGAACAGCGCGTTGAGGCCCTGACTCTTCTCCACCTGCACTTCCAGGGTGTGATGATCGACCAGGCGCGCCGGATAGCCCTGCAGCAGCGGCACTGAGCTGTAGGAGTCCTTGAGGTCGAAGAGAAAGGTCTCCACATGCAGCTTCTTCAGCAGATCCTTCATGCTGCTCAGCTCCACGATACGGCCGTGGTCGATGATGCCGATGTTGCGGCAGAGCTGCTCGGCCTCTTCCAGGTAGTGGGTCGTCAGGATGATGGTGGTGCCCTGCTTGTTCAGCTCGGTGAGGAAGCTCCACATCGAACGGCGCAGCTCGATATCCACCCCGGCAGTCGGTTCATCGAGGATCAGCAGGCGCGGCTGGTGCACCAGAGCGCGGGCGATCATCAGGCGGCGCTTCATGCCGCCGGACAGTTCGCGGGAGGCGACGTCGCGCTTGTCCCAAAGGCCGAGCTGGGTCAGGTACTGCTCGGCGCGCTCCTTGGCGACGGAACGCGGAATACCGTAGTAGCCGGCCTGGGTGACGACGATGTCGAACACCTTCTCGAATTGGTTGAAGTTGAATTCCTGCGGCACAACACCGAGGCAGCGCTTGAGCGCGTAGGGTTCGCGGTCAAGGTCATGGCCGAACACGCTGACCGTGCCGCTGCTCTTGTTCACCAGCGTGGAAAGCACGCCGATGGTGGTGGATTTGCCGGCGCCATTGGGGCCAAGCAAGGCGAAGAAGTCACCTTCGGCAACGTCCAGATCGATGCCGTGCAGGGCCTGGAAGCCGTTTCCGTAGGTCTTGGTCAACTGGCGAATGGTCAGGGCGGAGCTCATGAAGATGGGGTTTCCCGCGCGAGAGTGAGGTCGTTATAGATGGGTACGAAGGGCCCCGATTGCAACCGGGTGTTTCGCCCATTTCTTTCTGGCATGCACCCTACCGACCCCGGCGCGCAGATAAAAGACCGTCATGCCAATCTTGATTATCGACTCAGTCGATAACACTGGCCTCACGTTGCATATCGCCGCTCAATTCCAGCGCACCGGCCTCGAACAGATGCGGATAACACCCGCGCAGATGGTCGAAGAACAGTTGCTCGGGCAGATCCTCGAACTGACCGTGATCGTGCAGGTATTCCATGTAGCGCTCCCCCTGGTCGTTGTAAGGGTGGAAGACGCTGTCATGCACGCCGTCGAATTCCAGCGGCGCCACCTTGAATACCCGGCACAGCGCCTCGTTGAACGCCGGCGTGGCCTTGACCCAGCGCCCATCCAGATACAGTTCGGTATAGCCGTGCATGGCGAACACCTCGCTACGCAGCAGCTCCAGCAGACGCGGCGTCGACAGGTGATTGCGCACGTCGGCCAGGCCGATACGCGCGGGAATCCCGCAATGCCGGGCACAGGCAGCGAGCAGATTGGCCTTGGGCACACAGTAGGACTCACCTGCCGCCAGCGCGTGACTGGCCTTCAATGTCTGCGCGTCGAGGCTGAAGGCATAGGGGTTGTAGCGAACCTCGTCACGTACCGCCAGATACAAGGCCACGGCCTGACTGGTCGGTTCTCGTGACGCACCACGCCAACGTTCAGCGAACTCGACTACCGCGCAATGGTCACTGTCAATGAAGCGGCCGGGACGTAGATAGGTCTGCATGGCGAGGGCTCCTGAAGTTTGCTTCAGTCTAATCCCGTCAATTGCGCCACGTTCACGACGATCCGGCCAAGCTCACCGCCCCTGCCGCCATTTATGGCTATGCTCGGGGCGTCGCCCGCTCGAATCATGGAGGAATGCACATGCACGTCATCTGGTTGCTGGTTCTGCTGCTCGGGGTCGCCTACCTGGCCCATAGCCGTACCGCCGCCCTACCCGCCCTCGGCATCACCGCAGCCTATCTGGTGGCCATGGCATTGTTCAGCCCGGTACCGGGGTGGTTGCAACTGCTGCTGTGGATCGTCACCGGCGCCGTCGCCGCGTTCATCCTGCTCGGTGATCTGCGCCGGCAATTGTTCACCAGCCCGCTGTTCGCCTGGTTCCAGCGCGTACTGCCGCCAATGTCGGCCACCGAGCGCGACGCTATCGAAGCCGGCACGGTGTGGTGGGATGGCGAGCTGTTCAGCGGCAAGCCTGACTGGGACAAGCTGCTGGCCTACCCCAAGGCCAAGCTGACCGACGAAGAACAAGCGTTCATCGACGGCCCTACCGAAGAACTCTGCGCCATGATCAGCGACTGGCAGGTTGGCCAGCAGATGGATCTGCCAGAGAAAGCCTGGGAGCACATCAAGCAGCATGGTTTCTTCGCCCTGATCATTCCCAAGGAGTACGGCGGCAAGGGCTTCTCGGCCTACGCCCACTCGCAGGTGGCGATGAAGCTGGCGACCCGCAGCGGCGACCTGGCCTCCACCGTGATGGTGCCCAACTCCCTCGGCCCGGCCGAGCTGCTGCTGCACTACGGCACCGATGAGCAGCGCCAGCACTACCTGCCGCGCCTGGCGCGCGGTGATGACATTCCCTGCTTCGCCCTCACCGGCCCGCTGGCCGGCTCCGACGCCGGCGCCATGCCGGACACCGGGATCATCTGCAAGGGCCAGTACAACGGCGAAGAAGTGATCGGCCTGCGCCTGAATTGGGAGAAGCGTTACATCACCCTCGGCCCGGTGGCGACCCTGCTCGGCCTGGCCTTCAAGGCCTACGACCCGGATCACCTGCTGGGCGACAAGGAAGACCTCGGCATCAGCCTGGCGCTGATTCCCACCGATACCCCCGGCGTGGAAATCGGCCGTCGTCACCTGCCTCTCGGCGCTGCTTTCATGAATGGTCCGAACTCCGGCAAGGACGTGTTCATTCCGCTGGAGTACCTGATCGGCGGTCAGGAGTACCTCGGCAAGGGCTGGATGATGTTGATGAACTGCCTGTCGGTCGGCCGCTCCATCTCCCTGCCGGCAGTCGGCACCGGCGCGGCCAAGTTCACCAGCCTCGCCACCGGCCAGTACGCCCAGCTGCGTGAGCAGTTCAACGTGCCGCTGGCGGCCTTCGAGGGCATTCAGGAGGCCTTGGCGCGCATCGGCGGCAATGCCTGGCTGATGGACAGCGCGCGCATCCTCACTGCCAACGCCGTCGATCTGGGCGAGAAGCCCTCGGTACTGTCGGCGATTCTCAAGTACCACCTGACCGAGCGCGGCCGCGAGTGCATCGGCCACGCCATGGACGTGCACGGCGGCAAGGGCATCATCATGGGCCCGAACAACTACCTGGCCCGCTCCTGGCAGGGCGCGCCGATCTTCATAACCGTCGAGGGTGCCAACATCCTCTCGCGCAACCTGATGATCTTCGGTCAGGGTGCCATCCGCTGCCATCCGTACGTGCTCAAGGAAATGTCCCTGGCCGACCGCGAGGACAAGGACCAGGCACTGATCGAGTTCGACTCGCTGCTGATGAGCCATATCGGCTTCGCCGTCGGCAACGCTGCCAGCAGCTTCCTTCTCGGCCTGACACTGAACCGCCTGGGCACTGTGCCGGGTGACGAACTCAGCCAGCCCTACTACCGCGCCCTCAATCGCCTGGCAGCAGCCTTCGCCCTATGCGCCGACAGCAGCATGATGCTGCTCGGCGGTGACCTGAAACGCCGCGAGCGTCTGTCCGCGCGCCTCGGCGACGTGCTCAGCCACCTCTACCTGGGTTCGGCCGCGCTCAAGCGCTACCACGACCTGGACTACCCGGAAGCGATTCGTCCGCTGCTGCGCTGGGCCATGGAGGAAAACCTCTACCACGCCGAACAAGCGCTGGATGACCTGCTGAGCAACTTCCCCAACCGCCTGTTCGGCTGCCTGCTCAAAGCGCTGGTGTTCCCGCTGGGCCGCCGCCACCAGGGTCCGAGCGACGCCCTGGACGCCGAAGTGGCGGCGATCATCGGCCGCCAAGCCGGCGATCCTGCTCTGGAGTCGGTGCTGGAAGGTTGCTACCGCCCACAGGCCGATCAGGATTCGGTTGGCGCCCTGCAGCATGCGCTGAACCTGGTGCAGGCCAGCCAGGACGCGCGCAAGCGCCTGCATCAGGCACTCAAGGACGGCAGTCTGCAACCAGCGCCGGGCCAGGACGCCATCGAAGCGGCGATCGCTGCCGGCATCCTCGACGGCGAACAGGGCCAGCGCCTGCAAGCGGCCGAAGCGGCTCGGCGTCGAGTGATCGACGTCGACGACTTCGCCAAGGAAGAGCTCATGTTGGAGAGCGGCAAGGTGCGTTGACTCGAGCCACCTGTGGGAGGGGCTTTAGCTGCGAGCTTCATGCGTCGCGACTACGACTGCAGGGATGCAGGAGGTAGAGCGAAGCAGGATGCCCGAGCCGAAAGCTCCTCTCACGAAAGCCAGCCATGCAGGACAGCGGGCGTCAGGAACTCTATACTCCTGCGCCCGTTTTACCCTTCAGGAACCTGCACCATGGCCAGCCATATCGAACACCACCTCGCCCTGCTCAATCACCTGCGCGGCATCCTCGTCGCCCTGGGCGAAGCCGAACAGGTGCTCGACGACAGCCACGCCCTGTTCCTCGAGCGCTACGACGAACTGCTCGCCGAATTGCCGCGCGACCCGGTTTCCAGCCAATACCTGGGCCAGGATCTGATCAGCCAGGTGTTCCACCGCTACCCACAGATCGCCCACCTGGTACCCCGTGATCTGCTGTGGTTCTTCGGTGGCGACTGCCTGCACTTCATGCCCGACGAAGAAATCACCCTGTACCAGGCTCTCGACGAGCGCCGTTTCGAAGCCGAAGAGAACGACGAGCCCTTCGACTGGAACCTGGAAAAACAGCTGCTGGCCCTGCCCACTGACGGCGCCAAGCACTGATCCACCGCTAACCCCTATTGGTCAGAATGTCGCAGATGACGGCGGTGACAGCCGTCATCTTTCATGCATAAATACCCCCACCAGTATTTATGAGGTTCGACCATGCGCCCATTTCTGCTCGCTACCCTGCTCGTTAGCACCGCCGCACAAGCAACCGCCCCCTGGCAAGACGAGGCGGCGGCGCAGATCCCACCATTCGCCGAGCACTTGCTGGGTACGGTACGCCAGGCCGTCACCGATGGCGGGCCAATTGCAGCAGTACAGGCCTGCCAGGCATTGGCGCCACAGATCGCCAGCGAGCATAGCCAGCAAGCGTGGCAACTGGGCCGCACATCGCTCAAGGTACGCAACCCGGGCAACACCCCCGATGCCTGGGAGCGCAGCGTACTGGAACGTTTTGCGGAAGCCGCGATAGCCGGAACGCCGGTCAAGGAATTACGCTACGGCGAAGAGGTCGACGGCGAATATCGCTACATGCAGGCCATTGCCGTAGGCGAGCCTTGCATGGCCTGTCACGGCACCGCGATCAAAGCAGAGGTACAAGAGGCCATTGATCAGTACTATCCGCATGATCAGGCCCGCGGCTATCAGATCGGCGAACTGCGCGGCGCCTTTACCCTGACTCGCCCCCTCGCACAGGAAACGCCATGACCGAGACTACCGACCTGCATTTACGCATGCTCGAACAGCAGCAAGCGATGCTCAAGCGCCTGGCCCGTGTCGAAGGCCAGATCCGTGGCATCCAGGCGATGATCAAGCGTGGCGAGGATTGCGCCGCCATCGCCCAGCAGTTCTCGGCAGCCCGTAGCGCCCTGGACAAATCCTACCGCCTGATGCTCACCTGCCTGATCGAAGAAGCCATGCTCGACCCCGAGCAGGATACCGAGGCCTCACTGCAGCGAGTGCGCGAGATTTTCACCAAGTACACCTGACACACGCCCCCTCTGGCGCGCCGCTCGCGCGCGCCTGCCTCTGCCAGTGCCCGGCACCTCAAAAAACGCACAAACCGGTTATGGCCGACCTGAACAAGGTTGCGACATCTTATTACTTAACAATCTATGCATAGAACCAAAACACAGTTAAGCTAAATCTTAATTAAATACTCCCATGGGTATATGAGAGGAGCCTGACCATGCGCCCTGATGTCGTCGAATTCTTTGATCCTGTCACCTATACCTACAGCTACGTGATCATCGATCCTGCCACGCAACACTGCGCCATCGTCGACTCGGTGCTGGACTACGACCCGGCCTCCGGGCGCACCTCACACGCCAGCGCAGACCGCATCATCGCCTTCGTCAAGGAGCGCGATCTGCACGTTGAGTGGTTGCTGGAAACCCATGTGCACGCCGACCACCTGTCCGCCGCGCCTTACCTCAAGCGCGAACTGGGCGGCAAGCTGGCCATCGGTGAGCACATCACCGTAGTGCAGAACACTTTCGGCAAGCTGTTCAACGCCGGCACCGAGTTCGCCACCGATGGCAGCCAGTTCGACCGGCTGCTCCACGATGGCGATACCTTCCATATTGGCGAGCTGCACGGTAGAGCCATCCACACTCCTGGCCATACCCCGGCCTGTATGACCTACCTGATCGGTGACGCTGGTTTCGTTGGCGACACTCTGTTCATGCCCGACTACGGCACTGCGCGCTGCGACTTCCCCGGCGGCGACGCGCACATCCTCTACCAGTCGATCCAGCGACTCTTCACCCTGCCCGACGAAACCCGCCTGTTCATGTGCCATGACTACAAAGCGCCGGGGCGCGAGGATTTTCGCTTCCAGACCACCATCGCCGAAGAACGTGCGCACAACGTCCACGTTCATCAGGGCATCGCCGAAGCCGACTTCGTCGCCATGCGCCGCCAGCGCGACGCCACCCTGGACATGCCCACCCTGATTCTGCCGTCGGTGCAGGTCAACATGCGTGCAGGGCAACTGCCACCGGCCGAAGCCAATGGCACCCGCTATCTGAAAATCCCTTTGGATGTGCTGTAGAGCGGCAGGAAAAGAAATGAAACTGAGCCACTGGCTGCCCTGCCTGGACTGGGGCAGACGCTACGACCGAGGCAGCGCAACGCAGGATGGACTCGCCGCACTGATCGTCACCCTGATGCTGATTCCGCAGAGCCTGGCCTATGCCATGCTCGCGGGTCTGCCACCGGTGACCGGCCTCTACGCCAGCATCCTGCCGCTGCTGGCCTACGCCCTGTTCGGCTCCAGCCGCACTCTGGCGGTTGGTCCGGTGGCCGTGGTTTCATTGATGACCGCCGCCACCCTGGCGCCACTGTTTCCGGCCGGTAGCGCCGAATACGTCGGCGCCGCCATGCTCCTGGCCCTGCTCTCGGGACTGCTGCTGGCAGCCATGGCCATGCTGCGCCTGGGCTTTATCGCCAACTTTCTCAGCCATCCGGTGGTGTCCGGCTTTATCAGCGCCTCGGGCATTCTCATCGCTCTCGGCCAGCTCAAGCACCTGCTCGGCGTCTCGGCGTCCGGCGAAAATCTGCCGCAGTTGCTGCCACAACTGATCCAGGCGCTACCTGGCACACACGGACCGACGCTGCTGATCGGCGTGCTCAGCCTGGCATGGCTGTGGTGGGCCAGAAGCCGACTGAAGCAACTACTGCAAGGCCTTGGCCTGTCGCCGCAACTGGCCAGTAACCTGGCCAAGGCCGGGCCGGTACTGGCGATCATCGTCGCCATTGCCGCTGTCGCACTGCTGCAACTGGAGCAAGCCGGGGTCAAGGTGGTTGGCCTGGTGCCGCAAGGGCTGCCAGGGCTGACGCTGCCGACAATGGATCTCGACCTGGCCATACAACTGCTGCCAGCGGCGCTGCTGATCAGCCTGGTGGGCTTCGTCGAATCGGTCTCGGTCGGCCAGACCCTGGCGGCCAAACGCCGCCAGCGCATCCAGCCGGACAACGAGCTGCTCGGCCTTGGCGCGGCGAACATCGCCGCATCCTTCAGTGGCGGCTTCCCCGTCACCGGCGGTTTCGCCCGCTCGGTGGTCAATTACGATGCCGGCGCCCGCACGCCCATGGCCGGCGTATTCACCGCCCTCGGTATCGGCCTCAGCGTGATGCTGCTGACGCCTCTGCTGCACGACCTGCCACAAGCCGTGCTGGCGGCGACCATCATCGTCGCAGTGCTCAGCCTGGTCGACCTCAAGTCGCTGCAGCACACCTGGCGTTATTCGCGCCAGGACGGCGCCGCGCAGATTGCCACCCTCCTCGGTGTGCTGCTGATCGGCGTCGAGGCCGGTATCCTGCTTGGCGTCGGCCTGTCGCTGCTGCTGTTTCTCTGGCGCACCAGCCAGCCACATATCGCCGTGGTCGGCCAGGTACCGGGTAGCGAGCATTTTCGCAACGTCGAACGCTTCGCCGTGATCGAGAGACCCAGCGTGTTGTCGCTGCGTGTCGACGAGAGCCTGTATTTCCCCAATGCCCGCTATCTGGAAGACCGCATCGGCGAGCTGATCGCCAGTCGGCCGCAGGTACGTCACCTGGTGCTGATGTGCTCGGGAGTCAACCTGATAGACGCCAGCGCCCTGGATTCGCTGCACGCCATCGTCGAGCGCCTGCATACCGCCGGTGTGCAACTGCACCTGTCCGAGGTCAAGGGGCCAGTAATGGATCAGCTACGCCGCTCCGACTTCCTGGAGCGCTTCGGCGGCCAGGTATTCATCAGTCAGTTCGAGGCGCTCAAGCAGCTCGCCCCCGCGCCTCCATCGCCAACTTCTCAGCCACTTTCCATGCAAGGAAATACTCATGAAAAGCGCTCATGATCTGGTCCTCGCCGCCAAGACTCGCATCACTGAAGTCGATCTGTCGCAGGCCGAAGCAGCCATCCGCGATGCCGACCTGCTGATCGACGTGCGCGAGGCGGATGAATACAGCGCCGCACACATTCCCGGCGCCATCAACATTCCACGCGGTCTGCTGGAGTTCAAGCTGAGCAACGATGCGCAACTGGCCGAGCGCACGCTCAAGCTGGTTCTCTATTGCAAGAACAGCGGTCGCTCGGCGCTGGCTGCCGACGCGCTGCGGGAGATGGGCTATCGCAATGTGCTGTCTCTGGCCGGCGGTATCGAGGCCTGGCAAGCGGCCGGTCGAGAACTGCTGACGCCCACCCTGCCGGCGTTCGACTGAGTTATTGGCGGCTGCCACTGCAGGCATTGGTCCGCTAATCGACATTCCCCTGACCTGCATCAATCTCCATCGCTACACACCCCCACGAGTACTCTGTAACATTAGGACACATCCACTCTGCCGGTGCGGCCTCACCGCCCGCACCGGCACACGCGGAGCATCGAGATGCCCGAACGCGAACCTTCCTCCCCCTGGCGCATTCCGCTAGTACGCGAAATCGCCGTGATCTTGCTGATCAAGCTGACCCTGCTGCTGAGTATCAAGGCCATCTGGTTCAACGAACCGACAGTCCCCGAGGACGGCCAGCAGCGCGTCGAGCATCACCTGTTTGGTCAGCCTGCCCCACTTTCTATAAACACCGAGGAGACACCGAGATGATCTCGGAATCAGTCGTCGACCTTTCACGCCTGCAGTTCGCCATGACAGCGATGTATCACTTCATCTTCGTCCCCCTGACCCTGGGCCTGGCCTTCCTGCTGGCGATCATGGAGTCGGTCTACGTGATGACCGGCAAACAGGTCTACAAGGACATGGTCAAGTTCTGGGGCAAGCTGTTCGGCATCAACTTCGCCCTGGGCGTCACCACCGGGCTGACCATGGAGTTCCAGTTCGGCACCAACTGGGCCTACTACAGCCACTATGTCGGTGACATCTTCGGTGCGCCGCTGGCCATCGAAGGACTGATGGCCTTCTTCCTCGAATCCACCTTCATCGGCCTGTTCTTCTTCGGCTGGGACCGCCTAAGCAAGCTGCAGCACCTGACCGTGACCTGGCTGGTGGCAATTGGCTCGAACCTTTCGGCGCTGTGGATCCTCATCGCCAACGGCTGGATGCAGAACCCGGTGGGTGCCGAGTTCAACTTCGAGACCATGCGCATGGAACTGACCGATTTCGGTGCCCTGCTGTTCAACCCGGTGGCGCAGGTCAAGTTCGTGCATACCGTGGCGGCGGGCTATGTCACCGGTTCGATCTTCGTCCTGGCCATCTCCAGCTATTACCTGCTGAAGAAACGCGATCAGGGTTTCGCCCGTCGCTCCTTCGCCATCGCCTCGGCCTTCGGTCTGGCCTCGATTCTCTCGGTGATCGTCCTCGGTGACGAGTCTGGCTACGAGATCGGCGATGTGCAGAAGACCAAGCTGGCGGCCATCGAGGCCGAGTGGGAAACCCACCCAGCACCGGCGGGCTTCACCCTGTTCGGCCTGCCCAACCAGGACGAGCAGCGCACCGACTACGCGGTGAAGATCCCCTACGCCCTGGGGCTGATAGCCACCCGCTCGCTGGATAAGGAGGTAAAGGGCATCAAGGACCTGCTCATCGAGCACGAGGCGCGCATCCGCACCGGCATGACCGCCTACGGGCTGCTGGAGCGCCTGCGTAACGGCGACAAGTCGGCCGAAACCGTCGCTGCCTTCAACGAAGTGAAGAATGACCTGGGCTATGGCCTGCTGCTGAAGAAATACACCACCAATGTGGTCGATGCCAGCGAGGCACAGATCAAGCAGGCCGCGCTGGACACCATTCCCAACGTGTTCAGCCTGTTCTGGAGCTTCCGCATCATGGTCGCCAGCGGCTTCCTCATGCTGGCGCTGTTCGCCTGCGCCTTCTGGGCCTCGGCGAAGAAGAACGAAGAAAGCAAACCCTGGCTGCTCAAGTGGGCGCTGTGGAGTCTGCCACTGCCCTGGATCGCCGCACAGACCGGCTGGTACGTCGCTGAACACGGACGCCAGCCCTGGTCCATCGGTGAAGTGCTGCCGACCCATCTTTCCGCCTCCAGCCTGTCGGCCGGTGACGTCTGGGGCTCATTGATTGCGTTGATCGCCTTCTACAGCCTGCTGCTGGTGGTGGAGATGTACCTGATGATCAAGTTCGCCCGCCTCGGCCCGTCGAGCCTGCACAGCGGACGCTACCACTTCGAGCAACAGCAGCCTGCCCACGCCTGAGGACTTCACCATGTTCGACTACGAAACCCTGAAACTCGTCTGGTGGGTGCTGATCGGCGTGCTGCTGATTGGCTTCGCCCTCACCGATGGCTTCGACATGGGCGCCATGGCGCTGATGCCCTTCGTCGGCAGGACCGACAACGAGCGCCGCGTCGCCATCAACACCATCGCCCCGCACTGGGACGGCAACCAGGTGTGGTTCATCACTGCCGGCGGCGCGCTGTTCGCCGCCTGGCCGATGGTCTACGCGGTGGCCTTCTCCGGGCTGTACTGGGCCATGTTACTGGTGCTGTTCGCCCTGTTCTGCCGCCCGGTGGGTTTCGACTACCGCAGCAAACTGGAAAACACCCGCTGGCGCAACGCCTGGGACTGGGCCCTGTTCGTTGGCGGCGCGGTACCGGCGCTGGTTTTCGGCGTGGCCTTCGGCAACCTGTTCCTCGGCCTGCCGTTCCAGCTCGATGACATGATGCGCTCGAGCTACCACGGCTCCTTCTTCGCCCTGCTCAACCCCTTCGCCCTGCTCTGCGGCGTGGTCAGCCTGAGCATGCTCTGCGCCCACGGCGGCGCCTGGCTGATGATGCGCACCGAAGGTGACCTGGCCGCACGCTCGCGCACGGCCACTTACCTCAGTGCGCTGGTATTCCTGATCGGTTTCCTGCTGGCCGGCAGTTGGCTGGCACTGGGTATCAAGGGCATGAGTCTGGCGGGTGCGTTCGATGCTGGCGCGGCACTGAACCCGCTGCACAAGCAGGTGCTCGCCGACAATGCCGGCTGGCTCGGCAATTACAGTCGCTACCCACTGACAATGGGCGCCCCCGTGCTGGGTGTGGTCGGAGCACTGCTGGCCATCCTCGCCAGCACCTGGCGTCGCGCCGGCCTGACCTTCATCGGCAGTAGCCTGATGATCGTCGGCACCATCTGCACCGCCGGCTTCGCCCTATTCCCCTTCGTCTTCCCGTCGAGCCTTGATGCGGCCTCCAGCCTGACGGTGTGGGACGCGGTATCGAGCCAAAAGACCCTCGGGATCATGTTCGTCGTCGCCTGCATCTTCGTACCGATCATCCTCATCTACACCCTTTGGGGCTACGTGAAGATGTGGGGCAAGCTCAACGACCGCAGCATCGAAGCCAACCCCCACGGCCTGTATTGAGGAGAAACGCGATGTGGTACTTCACCTGGATTCTTGGCGTGCTGCTGGCCTGCAGCTTCGGCATCATCAACGCACTATGGCTGGAAACCACGCAGGATCTCGACACCGAGAGCGAGCATGAGTGACACCACCCTGAGCGAGCGCGCGCCGTTGCGCGTGCTCTCCTGGCTGCTGGCCACGCCCCTGGCGCTGCTGCTGCTGATCCACCCCGGCGCCATGCTCGACAGCCAGGGCCGCTACAGCCATTCGCTGCTGATGCTGGTGATGTGGGGCGTATCCAACGCCTTCATCCACGGCGTCGGCTTCGCCCCGCGCCACTGGCTGTGGCGCGCCATATTCTCACCCTGGTTGGGCTGGGGATTGTGCGGGCTGGGCTATACCCTGCTGTATCTGGCACGAACGGCCTGAACGCAAACGACAGAAACGAAAACGCCGCTCGATTGAGCGGCGTTTTCGTTTATTTGGAGCGGGAAACGAGACTCGAACTCGCGACCCCGACCTTGGCAAGGTCGTGCTCTACCAACTGAGCTATTCCCGCAGTACAACTTGAAATGGCGTCCCCTAGGGGACTCGAACCCCTGTTACCGCCGTGAAAGGGCGGTGTCCTAGGCCACTAGACGAAGGGGACCTTGGAACTTCGTTTGAAACCCTGCCGAAGCAGCATTTCCAAAATTTGGAGCGGGAAACGAGACTCGAACTCGCGACCCCGACCTTGGCAAGGTCGTGCTCTACCAACTGAGCTATTCCCGCATTACAGCTTGAAAGTGGCGTCCCCTAGGGGACTCGAACCCCTGTTACCGCCGTGAAAGGGCGGTGTCCTAGGCCACTAGACGAAGGGGACACACCCCGGAACATCAAGCAACTTTCCGGCTTCCTTCGCTTCGCTTTGGGCTTTGCGCTGGAAGTGGCGCGCATTCTATGGAGGCTTTTAAAGGTCGTCAACCACTCTCTAAAAAATTTTTAAAATCAAAGACTTCAGCCCAGAAATCGATATGCCACTAGGAGCCATGCGAGCAAGCCACTACACTCGGTCGAAAAGTCGATTCTCGAGAGGTCCCAAGCAGTGTCCGCACTCGTGATAACCATGCTGATCGTCGGCGGCATCGCCCTGTTGATGGTGATTGCTTACATCAACCACGCCGTCGAGAACAGCAAGCTGGAGAAAGCGCGCCAGCGCGCCGACCTGCTCGACCGAATTCGTCGCTGTCAGGACATCTCCGAGCGTATACCTGGCCAATTGATGACGCCGCAGCTGAAGCTACTGCTGAGCCAGTTACAGTTGCAGGCCAGCGAACGTTTACTGCCACTGGAGAAACAGAACGCCAGCCTTCGGGCCGATATCGACACGCTAAAAGCGCAGGTCGCTCAGGGCGAATCCATTGCCGTGAAGAATCCGCCTCAACCCATCGCCAACGAAGCCAAAGCCAAGGACGTGCGTTTCCTGCTGGAAAATCTGCATGCCCTGATCACCGGTTCGGTTCAGGCCGGCCTGCTACCCGCGGGCGACGGCAAGCATTGGCTCAAGCAGATTCGGCAGATGCTGGTGCTGGTGCATATCGAGTTCTTCAGCACCCTGGGCCAGGCGGCCATGCAGCAGAAACAACCCGGCCAGGCCCGCCTGGCCTTCGAGCGCGGTGTTCAGTACCTGCGCAAGCAGCCAGATCCCGCGCCCTACCAGGCGCAGCTCAAACGATTCGAGGAGCAGTTGGCACGTGCCAATGCCATGGTGCTCAACAACAATGCTCCAAGGGCGGAAGAACCGAGTCAGTTGACCGAAGGTCTGAAGGACCTGGAAGACGACTGGAAGAAGAAGAACATCTACGACTGAGCAACCCGTTCGCGCGCCCTCGCTCAGTCGAGCACGCGGACCGCCGCTAGGAGTTGCAATGAGCCTGACCGTTTACGGGGCACCGCTATCTCCCTTCGTCCGCAAACTCTGCCTGTGCCTGATCGAAAAGGGCCTGGATTACGAGCTCGAGGTGGTCATGCCCTTCGGCCAGCCCGATTGGTTTCGCGAACTCGACCCGCTAGGCCGAATTCCCGCCTTTCGCGACGGCGACCTCAAGCTGGCTGACTCCAGCGTCATCTGCCAGTACCTGGAAGAACGCTACCCCGAGCACACACCGCTGTATGGCGCCGATGCAGAGCAACGCGCCAAGGTGCGCTGGCTGGAAAAATACGCCGACTACGAGCTGGCGCCACTGTGCACCTTCACCGTGTTCCGCAACCGCGTGCTGAAAGCCACCATGGGTCAGCCCTGCGACGAGGAAAAGGTGCAGCAGACGCTCAGGGACAAACTGCCCAAGCACCTCGACTACTTCGAGACCACGCTGGGTGATGCGCCCTATTTCCTCGGTGAGCAGCTTTCCATGGCCGACCTGGCGCTGGCCAGCCAGCTGATCAACATGGAGCATGGCGGGGAAACCCTGGATGCCAGTCGCTGGCCGAACCTGATGGCGCACTACGAGCGCATCAAGAACCGTGCATCCACACAGCAACTGCTACCGCGTGAACTGCGTACGCTGGAGAAGATCGGCGCTAAGCGCTGAGCCCGCCTCGTAGGGTGCGCAGTGCGCACCAATTCCGACATAAGCTTGCGTGACACCTCAACCGGCGGTGCGCGTGGCACACCCTACCGGATCGAGCTCAAACCGCCGTAGGCACCATGGGCGTATTCAGCAGTCGCTGGCAGCCAGAAATACCGCTGCCAGCGCTTCGATGCCAGCCTGATCCACCTCGGTGAAACGCCCTACCGACGGGCTGTCCAGATCCAGCACGCCGATCAGGCGCCCTTCCTTGACCAGAGGCACCACCAGTTCACTGTTCGATGCACTGTCGCAGGCAATGTGCCCTGGGAAGGCATGCACATCCTCGACTCGTTGCGTCTGCAGGCTGGCCGCCGCCGCGCCACAGACGCCACGACCGAAGGCAATACGCACACAGGCCACCTTGCCCTGAAACGGGCCAAGCACCAGCTCGCCATCCTTGACCAGATAGAAGCCAGCCCAGTTCAGGTCGGCCAGCTCGTGAAACAGGAAGGCGGAAAACTGCGCGGCATTGGCAATGAAATCACGTTCGCCGCTAAGCAATGCCTGCAATTGTGCACTCAGCAGCGGGTAACCGTTGAGATCGCCACCAGTCTGAGAAAGATCGATCATGCCTGTTGCTCCAGCAGTTGCAGCCCGACCCAGTGGCGGGCGAATTGATAGGCGCAGCGGCCATTGCGGTTACCGCGACCCAGCGCCCAGCGGATGGCAGCCTTTTCCAGCGCCTCGTCCCAGCTCCAGTTCAGCCCAACCTGACGCGCCTGCACGTCCACCCAGTGGCGCACGACGATCAGGAAGTGATCCTGAGTGAAGGGATAGAACGACAGCCACAGGCCAAAACGGTCGGACAGCGCGATCTTGTCCTCTACTGCCTCGTTGGGGTGCAGCTCGCCGTCGACCCTCTTCCAGTTCTCGTTGTCGCTCTGATGCTCGGGCACCAGATGGCGGCGGTTGGACGTGGCGTACAGCAGCACGTTGTCCGGCGCCTGTTCCAGCGAGCCATCGAGCACGCTCTTGAGCACACGGTAGTCGCCCTCACCCGCCTCGAACGACAGGTCATCACAGAACAACACGAAACGTTGCGGCAAGCCGGCCAGCAACTCGACCACGCGCGGCAGATCGGCCAGGTGATCGCGTTCGATCTCGATCAGGCGCAGGCCGGCCTTGGCGTGCTCGGCGAGCAAGGCACGCACCAGGGAAGATTTGCCTGTACCGCGCGCGCCCCAGAGCAGCGCATGGTTGGCCGGCATGCCGCTGACGAACTGGCGGGTATTGCGTGCCAGTTGCTCGCGCTGGACGTCCACGCCCAGCAGGTCGCTCAACGACAGGTCGAGGCTGACCTCCAGCGGCATCAGGTAGCCACTGCGGCCATCACGCACCCAGCGCGCGGCCACGCATTTATTCCAGTCCACCTGCGGGCGCAGCGCAGGCAGCAAGGGCTCGAGACGCTCCAGCACCTGCTCGGCGCGGGCGAGAAAATCCAGCAATCGGGAATCCACGGTCTAGTACTCCTTTTGCGCAGAGCAGCACGTTGCAGGCTCTGCCGGTACAAGGTCGCTATCAGCTATGCTTGGCAAGGCGCCAAGGATCAGAGACGACGCACGCATTTATGGATATTTCGCTCACCAATCGTCTGTCGTTCAAACAGGCCGGTCTAACTGTGCTGGTGGCGTTTATCCTTGGCACGCTGCTCAGCGTCACCCAGGTGGCGATCGATTATGCCAGCGAAGAGGCCTCCATCAACCGCGAGATTCGTGCTCTGCTGGAAATCAGCCACAATCCCGCCGCCCGTATCGCCTACAACATCGACGCCGAACTAGCGCAGGAACTGGTACTCGGCCTGCTGCGCTCCCCTGCGGTGACCCGCGCTGAACTGATCGACAACAGCGGCCTGGTGCTTGCCAGCGTCAGCCGTCCACGCAGCGAGAGTCGCTACCGTTTCCTGAGTGACAGCCTGTTTGGTGCCGAACGTGCATTTCAGGACCCGCTGTTCGTATCCCATGCACCCCACGAGCCCCTGGGCTTCCTGCGTCTGGAGATCGATACCTACGCGTTCGGCAGTCACTTCCTGCGGCGCTCGCTACTGACCTTGCTCACCGGGTTCGCGCGCAGCCTGCTGCTATCGCTGATCCTGCTGGTGCTGTTCTACTTCATGCTGACCAAACCCCTGACCGGCGTGATTCGCGCACTCAGCCAACGTAATCCGCAAGCGCCGCAGCACCGACCGGTGCCCTGCCCCAAGGGCCATGAGCGCGATGAAATCGGCATCCTGGTCGAGGTCACCAACCGCCAGCTGTCGAGCATCGCCCAGGAGATCGAGCAAAGACGCAACGCCGAAGACCGGCTGACCCAGTACCTGAGTGAACTGGAAAACATCGTCTCGGCCCGTACCGCCGAACTCAAGGCGACCAACGTGCGCCTCAGCCAGTCCAACGCCGAGCTGGAAACGGCGCGCACCACCGCCCTGAACATGGCGCAGGCGCGCTCGGCCTTCCTGGCCAACATGAGCCATGAGATCCGCACCCCGCTCAACGGCCTGCTGGGCATGCTCGCCCTGGCCCTGGACGGCCCGCTCAGCGCCGAACAGCGTCAGCAGCTGGGTATCGCACACGACTCCGGCAAGGTGTTGGTGGAGCTGCTCAACGACATTCTCGACCTGTCCAAATTCGAAGCTGGTCAGCTCGAACTGGAGGAAATCCCCTTCGACCTCGGCGCCCTGGCCGAAGAAACCGCCAGCTTGCTGTCGCAGAACGCCGCCAACGCCGTGGAGCTGACCTGCCTGATCGATCCGGCACTGCCGGCGCAGGTGCTGGGCGACCCAACGCGGGTTCGCCAGATCGTCAGCAACCTGCTGTCCAATGCGCTCAAATTCACCCGCTTCGGTCGCGTCGACCTGATCGTCGCCTGCGCTGTGGACGGCATCAGCATTCGCGTGCGCGATACCGGCATCGGCATCGCCGAAGACGCCCAGGCGCGTATCTTCCAGCCCTTCGCCCAGGCAGAAGTGGGCATCACCCGTGAGTACGGCGGCACCGGGCTCGGCCTGGCACTGACGCGGCGCCTGTGCGAGGCAATGCACGGCAAGCTGAGCCTGAAATCGAAAGAAGGCTTCGGCAGTGAGTTCTGCGCCGAGCTACCGCTGCCTGCCCATGTATACGCCAGCTCACAACCGGCGCTTGAGGGCCGCATCGTCGCGCTGACCCCGGCCAGCAGCGGCCTGCAACAGATGCTCAGCCAGTGGCTGCCCGCCTGGGGCCTGAGTTATCAGCGCCTGGATACCGATGCCAACCTACACGGCGTGGAGGCCGACCTGCTGATCAGCGATTGCCCGGAATGTCTGTTCGGCATTCGTCCGGCGATGAGCACACCGGTGTTGCTGGTCACCGCCTACGGCAACTTCCTGCCGCATGAGCAGGCACAACGCCTTATGCCGCTGCTGCAGATCGCCCGCCCACTCTCGCGCAATGGCCTGCTACAGGTGCTGCGGCACGTCCTGCACAGCCACGACGGCGACGTTCACAGCAGCGCCCAGGCTCAGCCTGTGCGGGAAAGCAGTGCACGCGTACTGCTGGTCGAGGACAACCCGGTCAACCAGATGGTCGCCAAGGGCATGCTGGCCAAGCTCGGCTATCAGGTGCTGGTAGCCGGCCATGGTGGTGAAGCGCTGGAGGTTCTGGAGCAGGAACCTGTCGACCTGATCCTGATGGACTGCAATATGCCGGTGATGGATGGCTACGAGGCCAGCCGGCGCATTCGCAGCAACGGGCGCTGGCCGGAGTTGCCCATTGTCGCCCTGACCGCCAATGCGCTGTCCGACGAACGCGAACGCTGCCGCGCCGCCGGCATGAACGACTACCTGGCCAAACCCTTCCGCCGCGAGGAACTGGCAGCCATTCTGGATACTTGGCTGCCCGCCGACCTCACTCGCTGAGCCTGGCCAACAGGCGATCCAGGCTGCGTCGCAGCCCCTCCATATCCAACAGGTCCTGATCGTCGAACTGGCAAAGCAACTGCGCCTTCAGCGGCAAGACCTGCGCCTGAAGCGCCCTGCCAGCATCGCTCAGCGCCAGATGCACCTCGCGTTCGTCCACCTGCGCGCGACGGCGCTGCACCAGCCCCATCTGCTCCAAACGCTTGAGCAGCGGCGTCAGGGTCCCGGAGTCCAGTTGCAGGCGTCGCCCGAGCGCCTTGAGCGTCGGCTGCTCGGGCGCCCGCTCCTGCCACTCCCACAGCACCAGCATCACCAGATATTGCGGGTAGGTCAGGCCGAGGCCGTCGAGCATCGGTTTGTAGGCGCGGATCACCGCGCGTGAAGCGGCGTAGAGCTTGAAGCACAGCTGGTTGTCCAACTGCAGCCCAGCGGTATCGAAAGCACTCATTTCAGCAGAGCTTCGATCTCGCTGCTCAGCTCTTCGGGCTTGGTGGTCGGGGCGAAACGCTTGACCACCTGGCCATCCTCGCCAATCAGGAACTTGGTGAAATTCCACTTGATGCCCTGGCTGCCCAGCAGGCCCGGTGCGCGCTTCTTCAACTGCACGAACAACGGATGAGCATCGCTGCCATTGACGTCGACTTTCTTGAACAGCGGGAAGCTGACGCCGAAGTTCAGCTCACAGAACTCGGAAATCGCGCCCTCGTCACCCGGCTCCTGCTTGCCGAACTGGTTGCAGGGAAAGCCCAGCACCACCAGGCCCTTGTCCTTGTATTGCTGCCAGACGTTTTCCAGGCCCTTGTACTGCGGGGTGAAGCCGCACTTGCTGGCGGTGTTGACCACCAGCACGGCTTTGCCGCCGAAGTCAGCCAGGGTCTTCTGCTCGCCCTTGATGGTGGTGACCGGGATATCGAAAAGCGCGTTGCTCATGGGGAATCGTCCTGAATGGGCTGAAAGTGACGAACAAGTTAGCGAGCAATTAAATTGCATACAATTCAATTAATGCAAAATAAGGCGCATGGATAGCGCCTTATCGTAGGGTGTCGCGGGACCACCTAGGCTTTGCGCACCTCGGGGCTCTGCGATATCAGCCGGTGCGCACAGCGCACCCTACACAAGGGTCGCGCCCAGGGCTCGCACCAGCGCGGCCAGTGGTAATGAGTCACCCTGGATGCGCACATGCAGACCATCGATTTCGCGGCGCATGGGGTAATGCTTGCGCAGGCGGTCGAAGCCGGCGCGACGGGCATCGGCACCGCCGACCAGACTACGGCGAAAATCCGCATCGTCGCGGCGTGGGTCGTACACCGAGCGGCAAATACTGGCCAGCGCCCAGGCAGGATCGGCGCTGCCGTCGATGCTCAGCTCACTCAACCAGGGCGCCGGCAGCAGATCGGCCAGACTCACCTGCTCAGCCACGCCCAACGCCCGACAGCAGGCCTGGTAGATCTGCGCTGTACCGCGCAACTTGCCGTCCAGGCTGTAGCCGGCAATATGCGGCGTCGCCAATTGGCACAGGGCGGCCAGCTCGATATCGGCCTGCGGCTCGCCTTCCCAGACGTCCAGTACCGCCTTCAGATCAGGCCGCTGTGGCAGCAAGCTGCGTAGCGCGGCGTTATCGACCACGGCGCCACGACTGGCGTTGATCAACCAGGTGCCGGGTTTGAGTGCGGCCAGCCGCGTCGTATCGAACAGATGGCGCGTCGAAGCGTCCAGCGGCGTGTGCAGGCTGATCACATCGCATTCGTCGATGATCTGCTCCAGGCTGACGAAGTCGCCTCCCTCTGCGGCCTGGCGCGGCGGGTCGCATACCCGTACCTGCCAACCGAGACCATGCAGCAAATTGACCAGACGCCCGCCAACCTGCCCCGCCCCGACCACGCCATAAATCCGCGCCGCCGGATCGACGCCCTCACGCTCGGCAAGAGTCAGCACGCTGCCCAGCACGTAATCCACCACGCCACGGGCATTGCAACCAGGCGCACTGCTCCAGGCGATGCCAGCCTCGGCGAAGTAATCGAGATCCAGATGGTCGGTGCCGATGGTGCAGGTGCCGACGAAGCGCACCCGGCTGCCTTCGAGCAAGGCGCGATTCACCTGCGTCACCGAACGCACCAGCAACAAATCGGCATCACGCACATCGGTCGCTGTGATGCCGCGCCCCGACAGGCGACGGATGCTGCCGAACGCGGCGAAGAACTCATCGAGCAGGGGAATGTTTTCGTCGGCGACTATGTGCATGTTGGGCTCCATCAGGTAGGTCGCCATTCTAACAGTCCGTTGAAAAACTACCTGCGTTGCCATTGCTACGTTAAAAACAGCCTCAAAATGCTCATTTACAGCACGTAAACTGCGCTTTTTCGACTGTTTTTGCCTTGCACTGGCTGCCTCGCCTACGCTTTTCAACAGCCTGCTAAATCAGCCGGCACTTTAGGCCCACAGGCCGCCAGACAGAAGGGCAAATCGAACTTTCCTGACCGCTACGTCAAGGCGTAGACTACGCGGTTTCCTGTTATCCCGAAGAGTCGAAATGTCCACCGACAGCCGTCTTGGCCGCGTGCGCACGGAGCTGCGCAGCCTCTTGCTCCTGGCCACCCCCATCATCATCGCTCAGTTAGCGCACACCGCCATGGGCTTCGTCGACACGCTGATGGCCGGGCGCGTCAGCCCGCAGGATCTGGCAGCCGTGGCACTGGGCAACTCGATCTGGGTGCCGGTGTTCCTGCTGATGACCGGCATCCTGCTGGCCACCACCCCCAAGGTGGCGCAGCGCTTCGGCGCCGGCGAGGAAGCCGCCATCGGCCCACTGGTGCGTCAGGCGCTGTGGCTGGCGCTGGCAGTCGGTGGCGGTGCCGCCGCCCTGCTGTGGAACGCCGAATTCATCCTGCGCATCATGAATGTCGACCCGGCGCTGATCACTCCGGCGATGGGCTATTTGCGCGCTGTGGCCCTGGGTTTCCCGGCGGTGGCGCTGTATCACGTGCTGCGCTGTTTCAGCGACGGCCTTGGTCACACCCGCCCGGCCATGGTTCTGGGCATTATCGGCCTGCTGCTGAACATTCCTGCCAACTACATCTTCATCTACGGCAAGTTCGGCCTGCCGGCCATGGGTGGCGTTGGCTGCGGCTGGGCAACCGCGCTGGTGATGGGCTTCATGCTGATCGGCATGCTGGTCTGGGTGAAGTGGGCGCCCTACTACCGCAGCAGCGCGCTGTTCACCTACTTCGAATGGCCGCAGTGGACGGTGATCAAACGCCTGCTGAGCATTGGCGTCCCGATCGGCATCGCGGTGTTCGCCGAGTCGAGCATCTTCGCGGTGATCGCTCTGCTGATCGGCGGCCTTGGCGCTACCGTGGTGGCCGGGCACCAGATCGCGCTCAACTTCAGCTCCATGGTGTTCATGATCCCCTACTCGCTGGCCATGGCCGCCACCGTGCGCGTCGGCCAGGCGCTGGGCCGTGGTCAGCCGCGCGAGGCGCGCTTCGCCGCCGGGGTGAGCATGGCGGCAGCGCTGGGCTATGCCTGCGTATCGGCCAGCCTGATGTTCCTGCTGCGCGAACAGATCGCGCAGATCTACACGCCGGACCAAACGGTGATCGCCGTGGCGGCAACACTGATCGTCTATGCGGCGCTGTTCCAGTTCTCCGATGCCATTCAGGTGACCGCGGCCGGCGCGCTGCGCGGCTACCAGGACACGCGCATCACCATGCTGCTGACCCTGTTCGCCTACTGGGGCATAGGCCTGCCGGTGGGGTATGCGCTGGGGCTGTCCGACCTGTTCGGCGAACCCAGCGGCCCCAGTGGCCTGTGGCAGGGGCTGGTGGTCGGGCTGACCTGCGCTGCCGCGATGCTCACCGTGCGCCTGGCGCGCAGCGCACGCAAGCGCATTCGCCGGGCCGCCTGAGGCATTGGATAGGCAGGAGATCAGCTCTAGACTGAGCGCATGATTCGACCAGCCCTGCTCCTCTGCCTGCTTCTGCTCGCTGCATGCAGCCCGGCCAACGACGGCCTGGCCCTGCAGAGCGATTACCTGCAACGCCTGCAACGCTCACTCGATACTGCTGACGTCAACGCCTTCGACAATCGCAGTGTCAGCCAGTACCGCCTGCCGGCGCGGCGTGAGCGGCTTAGCGAGATTCCCGAGCTGCGTATCGGCCTGCTCGATCTGGTGATCGATGCGCGGCGCTGTCCTCATTTGCAGCAGTTGATCAGCCAACGCAACAGCAGCCTGGGCAAACAGTTGATGCCCAGCCAGCGCCTGGGCTACGAAGGCGATCTGCTGCGAGCCATCGATGCCTGCCTGCCCCATCTGCAGGAAGATTCCAGACTGAAGGCCACGCTGCAACGCCTGGCCAGCGACAAGCGCCAGCAACTGCAAGCGGTGTTTTGGAATGCCCTGAACGGCAGCCCGGAGTTCGAGAACTATCTGCGTTTTGCCGATCAGGCCTTGCCGGTGGATACGCTGGAAGACAGCGCCGCACTGGACGCATTGCAGCGACTGGCCAGCATCGGCGCCGGTTTGCCTGCACAGCTGCCGCCGAGTACTGACGAGCTGGAGCCGCTGTTCTTCGCCCTCTATGCCAGCGAACAGGGCAGCCAGTTGATCACCAGCCTGGCCAGCCTGCGCCACAACCTCGACGCTGGCAGCGAGATGCTGGAGCAACGCCAGCAGGACCGCCCCCTTTGCCCACTGGGCCAGGCGACGCCGCGCGGGCGCATCCTGCAGAACATCTTCGTCAAGTTCTACGCCGGCGGCCTGCAGCCTTATCTGGCACAGGTCGACCAGCGCGGCCAGCAGTGGCAGGCGGCGCTGCTGCAATTGCAGCGCATCGACGGCATTCCCTCCGCCACCCGCGAGCACCTGCAGCGGCTGGCCGGCGAGCAGGATTCGTTATGGCAGGATTTCCGCGCCGCCACGGCGCGTCACGTCAAGGCTTGGCAAACACTACTGAACAGCTGCGACCTGGCGCCAGGGCAGGCGGGATGGAGCAGCGAAAGCTAGCAAACCGCAGGGCGGGTGTAACCCGCCATCGCGACCAACAGCATCCGCTATTTGGCGGGTTGCACCCGCCCTACGAGATAACTGTCTAGCAGGCCGTTGAAAAACGTAGGCGAGGCAGCCAGTGCAAGGCAAAAACAGGCGAAAAAGCGCAGTTTACGAGTTGTAAATGAGCATTTTGAGCCTGTTTTTAACGCAGCAATGGCAACGCAGGTAGTTTTTCAACAGCCTGCTAGTCGGCCTTCTTGCGAATCCAGTACAGGTAGGTGCCGTCTTCTTCGGCCTGACCGAGCAGCTCGTGACCGAGAAACACGCAAAACTTGGGAATATCACGGCGGGTGGAGGGATCGGTGGCGATCACCTTGAGCAGGCCGCCCGGCGAAAGATCGCGCACCTTGTTGTGCAGCATCATCACCGGCTCAGGGCAATTCAGGCCGCTGGCGTCGAGCAGGTCATCGTGATTGAGGGTCAGGGCTTCGGACATAAGGGGCTCCACAGACAGGCACACATTGTCGCGCAAAGCTGACCTTCAGGTCACCTACGCGCAGACCATCACTTGCCGTGCCGACGCAGATGGCAGGTCACTTCTTCACGGTCGTGATACAGCTGCTTGCAGCCAATGCTGACCTTCAGACCGCGCTCGGCCAACCCGGATTCGATGCGATCGAGCAGGCGCCGCACTTCGGCATAGCGCTGCTTCATCGGCAGCTTAAGATTGACCACCGCCTCGCGGCACAGCCCTTCGCCCAGCCAGGTCTCGATCATCGCCGCCGTGCGCGCCGGCTTCTCGACGATATCGCAAACCATCCAGTGCACCGGATGGCGCGGGCGGAAGGTGAAGCCATCGGCGCGCTGGTGCACGACGAAACCGGAATACATCAGGCTTTCGGCCATCGGCCCGTTGTCCACGGCGGTGACGCGAATTTCCCGATTGACCAGCTGCCAGGTCCAGCCACCGGGGGCCGCGCCCAGGTCGACGGCGGTCATGCCCGGCGCCAGGCGCTGATCCCACTGCTCGCGCGGGATGAAATGGTGCCAAGCCTCTTCCAGCTTGAGCGTGGAGCGGCTCGGCGCCTCGCGCGGGAACTTCAGACGCGGAATGCCCATGGGCCACATCGCCTGGTTGTCCGCCTCGGCGACGCCGGCGAACACCTCGCGGCCGCTCTTGAAGGTCAGCAGCAGGCGCGGCTTTTTCGCGTCGTCCACCAGCTTGCCGGCCTTGAGCAGCGCCTTGCGCAGCGGCGCTTCGAACTTCTTGCAGAAGGTCGAGACTTCCTTGCCCCCGTTGGTATCCACCACTTCCAACCACAGGCTGCCGCATACTGGGTAATCGGCCAGCGCCTCCAGCAACACGCTGATACGGTCGCTTTCCGGAAGGCTGACGAAAGCACCACGCGCCCACTGCCGCGGGAAGATCAGCTGATTGAAACGCACGCTGCGCATCAGCCGCTCGCAGTCCGCCGCCTCGCCGCAGACGAACTCGGCGCAGGCGCTGCCGGGCTTGGCCCTGGAGTAGCCCGGCACATCCAGGCGCGCCGCAAGGTCGGTGATCTCGGCGCAAACCTCCCCCTCGAAACCGGGGCGGCAATGCAGAAACAGGGTATTCATCAAAGGGTCTCCTCGAGGCGCGCATGATACCCGAGACCGGAACCCCGAGCCGCTAAACCTGTCCAGCTACATATGCGCTGTCTATAGCTACGGACCGCCCCGCGTCGTCGCAACAGACAGGCAGCGCATAACAACCGAAAGGATATGCGCTAGCCAGACTGCCCAAGCCGAACTAGCTTGAAGGTCTGCCGCCATCAGACACAGCCCGAACCGTGCGGGCCCAAGGAGATGTGCAATGCCCTCCCTCGATAGCCTGAACTGCCGCCGCGAACTGCACGTCGGCGACACCACCTACCACTATTTCAGCCTGCCAGAAGCCGCCCAACGCCTCGGCAACAACGACCGCTTGCCCAAGTCGCTCAAGGTGCTGCTGGAAAACCTGCTGCGCAACGAAGACGGCAAGACCGTACAGCCGCAGGACCTGCAAGCCATGGTCGACTGGCTGGACAAGCGCGCCTCCGACCGCGAGATTCAGTACCGCCCGGCGCGCGTGCTGATGCAGGACTTCACTGGCGTGCCGGCGGTGGTGGACCTGGCCGCCATGCGCGACGCCATGGCCAAGACCGGTGGCGATCCGCAGCGGATCAACCCGCTGTCACCGGTGGACCTGGTCATCGACCACTCGGTGATGGTCGATCGCTACGCCTCCTCCAGCGCCTTCCACGACAACGTCGAGCTGGAAATGCAGCGCAACGGCGAGCGCTACGCCTTCCTCCGCTGGGGCCAGCACGCCTTCGACAATTTCAGCGTGGTACCGCCGGGCACCGGCATCTGCCACCAGGTCAACCTCGAGTACCTGGCGCGCACCGTGTGGACCAAGGAGGAAGACGGCGTCACCCTCGCCTACCCCGACACCCTGGTCGGCACCGACTCGCACACCACCATGATCAACGGCCTCGGCGTGCTCGGCTGGGGCGTCGGCGGCATCGAGGCGGAGGCGGCAATGCTCGGCCAGCCGGTGTCGATGCTGATTCCCGAGGTCATCGGCTTCAAGCTCACCGGCAAGCTGAAAGAAGGCATCACCGCCACCGACCTGGTACTAACCGTCACCCAGATGCTGCGCAAGAAAGGCGTGGTGGGCAAATTCGTCGAGTTCTACGGCGACGGCCTGGCCGACCTGCCCCTGGCCGACCGCGCCACCATCGCCAACATGGCGCCGGAATACGGCGCCACCTGCGGTTTCTTCCCGGTGGACGAGATCACCCTTGGCTACCTGCGCCTGTCCGGCCGCCCGGATGCCACCGTGCAACTGGTCGAGGCCTACAGCAAGGCCCAGAGCCTGTGGCGCGAACCAGGCGACGAGCCGCTGTTCACCGACAGCCTGAGCCTGGACATGGGCAGTGTAGAAGCCAGCCTGGCCGGACCCAAGCGCCCGCAGGACCGCGTCTCGCTGGGCCAGGTCAGCCAGGCCTTCGACGACTTCATCGGCCTGCAGCTCAAGCCCACCGCCAAGGAAGAGGGTCGCCTGCTCAGCGAAGGCGGCGGCGGAACCGCCGTCGGTGGCGACAAGCAGAGCGGCGAAATCGACTATGAGGACGACGGCCATACCCATCGCCTGAAAGACGGCGCCGTGGTGATCGCCGCCATCACCTCCTGCACTAACACCTCCAACCCCAGCGTGATGATGGCCGCCGGCCTGCTGGCCAAGAAGGCCGTGGAGAAAGGCCTGCAGCGCCAGCCCTGGGTGAAGAGCTCGCTGGCCCCCGGCTCCAAGGTGGTCACCGAGTACTTCAATGCCGCAGGCCTGACGCCCTACCTGGAGAAACTCGGCTTCGACCTGGTGGGCTACGGCTGCACCACCTGCATCGGCAACTCCGGGCCGCTGCGCGAGCCGATCGAGAAAGCCATCACCCAGGCCGACCTGACCGTCGCCTCGGTGCTCTCCGGCAACCGCAACTTCGAAGGCCGCGTGCATCCGCTGGTGAAAACCAACTGGCTGGCCTCGCCGCCCCTGGTGGTGGCCTACGCGCTGGCCGGCAGCGTGCGCATCGACCTGACCCGCGACGCTCTCGGCACCGGCAAGGACGGCCAACCGGTCTACCTCAAGGACATCTGGCCGACCCAAAGCGAGATCGCCCAGGCCATCGCTCAGGTCGACACCGCCATGTTCCGCAAGGAATACGCCGAGGTTTTCGCCGGCGACGAGAAATGGCAGGCGATAGACGTGCCCAAGGCCGACACCTATGCCTGGCAGGGCGACTCCACCTATATCCAGCATCCGCCGTTCTTCGAGGACATCGCCGGCGACCCGCCACGTATCACCGATATCCGCAAGGCACGCATCCTCGCCCTGCTCGGCGACTCGGTGACCACCGACCACATCTCGCCGGCCGGCAACATCAAGGCCGACAGCCCGGCCGGACGCTACCTGCGCGAGCATGGCGTGGACAAGGCCGACTTCAACTCCTACGGTTCACGCCGCGGCAACCACGAAGTGATGATGCGCGGCACCTTCGCCAATATCCGCATCCGCAACGAAATGCTCGGCGGCGAAGAAGGCGGCAACACCCTGCACATTCCCAGCGGCGAGAAGCTGGCGATCTATGACGCCGCCATGCGCTACCAGGCCGAAGGCACGCCGCTGGTGATCATCGCCGGCAAGGAATACGGCACCGGTTCCAGCCGCGACTGGGCGGCCAAGGGCACCAACCTGCTGGGGGTCAAGGCGGTGATCGCCGAGAGCTTCGAGCGCATCCACCGCTCCAACCTGGTGGGCATGGGCGTGCTGCCGCTGCAGTTCAATCCCGGTACCGACCGCAACAGCCTTAAACTCACCGGCAAGGAAGTGCTGGCCATCGAAGGGCTGGAAGGCGTGGAGCTACGCCCGCAGATGCCACTGACGCTGATCATCACCCGCGAAGACGGCCAGCACGAGGAAGTCGAAGTGCTCTGCCGCATCGACACCCTCAACGAAGTCGAGTACTTCAAGGCCGGTGGCATCCTGCATTACGTGCTCCGGCAGATGATCGCCAGCTGACACACCCGCCCGGCTACCGCGGTAGCCGGGCATGCCAACTTCCGTCTGGCCAGGGATGGCCGACGTCGCGACAAAAATGTGACGTCATTCAAAAAGTGATTACACTCGCGAAAACGGATTCAGCCCTCAACTTTGCCGCTCGGCGGCCGATGACAGGGGCATTACAACGACGGATACCTGCCATGCGTAACAACCAGCCGGTCACTCAGCGTGAGCGCACCTTTCCTGCACAACAACGCCTGATATCCACCACCGACCTCAAAGGACAAATCAGCTACTGCAACGACGCCTTCGTCGAAGTCAGCGGCTTCACGCGCGAAGAACTGCTGCGCGCGCCACACAACATCGTGCGTCACCCTGACGTGCCGTCCGCCGTGTTCGAGCACATGTGGACGACCCTGAAGAAGGGCCGCCCGTGGATGGGCATCGTCAAGAACCGCTGCAAGAACGGCGACCACTACTGGGTCAACGCCTACGTCACGCCCGTGACCGAAAACAACCAGGTTGTCGGCTACGAATCCGTCCGTATCAAACCGACAGCCGAGCAGGTGCGCCGCGCCGAAACGCTGTACGCCCGCCTCAACGCCGGCAAATCGGCCGTACCGGCCAGCAATCACTGGCTGCCCATCGTGCAGGCGTGGATGCCCTTCATCCTGGTCAGCCAGATCGGCTTCATGATCGGCCACTGGATGGGCAGCAACTGGGGTTTCATCCTCGCTGCCGTGCTCTCCGTGCCGCTGGGTCTGGCTGGCATCGCCTGGCAGACGCGCGGTGTCAAACGTCTGCTGCGCCTCGCCGAGCAAACCACCTCCGACCCGCTGATCGCGCAGATGTACACCGACAGCCGCGGCGCCGAAGCACGCCTGGAAATGGCCATGCTCAGCCAGGAAGCGCGCCTGAAAACCTGCCTCACCCGCCTGCAGGACACCGCCGAACAACTAACCCAGCAGGCGCGTGAAGCCGACAAGCTGGCGCACAACAGCTCGGCCGGTCTCGAGCGCCAGCGCCAGGAGACCGAACAGGTCGCCACGGCAGTCAACGAAATGGCTGCCACCACCCTGGAAGTGGCCAGCAACGTAGCCCGTACCGCCATCGCCACCCAGGAGGCCAACCGCCTGACTGGCGAAGGCCGCACCATCGCCGCAGAAACCCGCGAAGCCATCCAGCGCCTGTCGCAATCGGTGGGTGATACCGGCGAAACCGTGACCCGCCTGGCCCAGGACAGCAACGAAATCGGCGGTGTGGTCGACGTGATCAAGGGCATTGCCGATCAGACCAACCTGCTCGCCCTCAACGCCGCCATCGAAGCCGCACGCGCCGGTGAAATGGGCCGCGGCTTCGCCGTGGTGGCCGACGAGGTTCGTTCCCTCGCCCAGCGCACCGCCGAATCCACAGAACAGATTCACGGCCTGATCGCCAAACTGCAACGTACTGCCGAAGAGGCCGTACTGACCATGGAAATCGGCCGCAAACAGGCCGACGAAGGCGTCGAACGCGTTCTCAAAGCCGATCAGGCGCTGTCCGGTATCAGTGACTCGGTCGCCAACATCGCCGACATGGCCAACCAGATCGCCGCGGCAGCCGAAGAACAAAGCGCCGTGGCCGACGAGATCAACCAGAACATCACCACCATCGCCCAACTGGCCGACCAGACCGCAGGCGAAGCGCAAAGCACCGCCAAACTCAGCGAAGCCCTGACCAAAACCGCACAGGGTCAATACGCACTGGTCGAACGCTTCAACCGTTGAAACAAAAGGCGCAGCGGCTCACCGCTGCGCCTCCTCTCCTCCCCGCCCCGTTTTTTGTAGGAGCGAGCTTGCTCGCGATCTCCCTACGCCCTTCCCAAGAGTCCCCCGCTTTCGCGTAACTGCCACTTGCCGAGACGCTTTCACTTCGTCGAACCGGGCGGCAACCAGTTTGCCGTATGGTCGGAGCCGGACGGCCAGTAGTCGGCCCTCGAATCCGTAGCCCCCTGCTGCAACCGTCATTCCCGTACAGGCGGCACAAAATGGCGAAGGTCAGCTGATTCCACTGCACGATGTCGTCGCTCTGGTTCGAACGCTAGTGAGTCTGTCCGATGCCAGTTACGTGCGTGAGCTGGTGCTACCGGCTATTGCCGATGAGCATTTCTGAAAGAACAAGAACAGGTACTGGCCATGCAGAGAATCGACCATATCCGCCTGATGGCACGCTACAACAGCTGGATGAACGAACGGCTCTACGCTGCTGCTTCCACTCTGCCCGACGAAGCGCTGAGTGCCGAGCGTGGTGCGTTCTTCGGCTCGATCCTCGGCACGCTCAATCATCTGTTGGTAGCCGACCGGATCTGGCTGGGGCGCTACACCGCGCATCCGGCGAACTTCCGAGCATTGCAGGCGCTCGCAAAGCTGGAAATGCCGACGCGCCTGGATCAGCTGATAGCGGCAAACATCCGCGAACTGACTGCGCTACGCAAGCAGCTGGACAGTTACATCGAAGCCCTGGCCGCCGAGAGGGGCGAAGAGCAGCTGGATCAGCCGCTGAGCTACCGCAACATGAAGGGTGTGGCCGCGCAAAAGCACTTCTTCGCCCTGCTGATACACCTGTTCAACCACCAGACGCATCACCGCGGTCAGGCTACGACGCTGTTGACCCAGGCGGGCGTGGATGTGGGTGTGACCGATCTGCTGGCGTTGATCCCTGACGAGCTTTGAGCTGCGGCCAAGTGCCGATGGCACCTCGCCCTCTCCTGGCTCAAAGGCCAGCCAGTTTCAGCCAGTATGCGTAGAAACCTTCGGCAACCCGGTTCAATGCCCTGACCTTCCCACTCAGGTCGTCACGCATCTCGGCGATGCTCTGCTGGCTGGGCTGGCCGGCATCGAGCAGATGCGCCCAGTCGTCTAGCCAGAGTGCGATCAGATCTTCGGTCATCTCCGGGTGGCCCTGCAGCGCCAGCACCTTGTCACCCCAGGCAAAGGCCTGATTGTCGCACCAGCGGCTGCTCAGCAGAGGCTGGGCGCCGTCAGGCAGAGAGAAGGTGTCGCCGTGCCACTGGAAGATGCTGAACGCTGCAGGCAAATGCGCCAGCCAGGGGCTATCGACAGCTTCTGCACGACGTTGCATGTGCTGCCAGCCCGCTTCGGTGTAGGGCATGCGACGGATGTTGGCACCCAGTGCCTTGGCCAGCAGCTGGCCGCCCAGGCAGTGACCAATGATGGGAATGTCGCGCTCGATAAAGCGCTGCAACGCAGCCACTTCGTCGGCGATCCAGGGCAGCGGGTCATTGACGCTCATCGGCCCGCCCATCACGGCGACCGCCTTGGGCCGCTCTAGGTCGTAACCGTGCAGTTCACCCAGATCGACGCGCAGCACGTCGAAACTGCAGCCACGCGCCTGCAGCACCTGCGCCAGATGGGCTGGCGGGCAATAATCGATATGAGTCAGGATCAGAACATCGGCCATAGCTACCTCCGCCGCGCAGTCTGCGCGAGAAGGATTGGCAAGTCGAGGTGGGCTGGGAGTTGAAGCCATCGGCCGGACAGCCGGCCGATAGTCTGAGCTGATGGACGCCGCTGCATCCACATTTGAGGATGTCCTGAAAAAGCCAGCTATCGTCACTCCCGCGAAGGCGGGAGCCCAGATAATTCGCTGGTTCTGGATGCCCGCCCGCGCGGGCATGACAACTTTTTCAGTGTTTCCCTAACGCATGGCTGACGCTTTCACCTCCTGGGTAACGCCCCAACCATCCATCTTGCCGCCCAGCGGGACGACGATGGACTCCAGGTCATGTTCGAACTCGCCGATACCGGCATGGGTGGCATACATCACTTTGCTGATTTGCAGGTGCCAGATGCCGTCCTCACGGGCGGATATCTGAGCGTTGAGCGACTCGCCGCGAAAGTTTCTGGCCGCCGTTCTGGCCCGTTCTTCGTCGGGAAAGATGGCGTAGAACTCGATCGGGTGAAACTGGGCGAAGTCGAATCCCCCTTCTTTCATCCGACGCAGCACCGATGTGCTGGAGTCTTCGTGGAAGGCTGTGCTCATAAACGACCCCCTCTCAGGCTATGGATGGATTAACCGCTTTCCCAATGCGACCGTCCTACAGACGGTGTCGCGGCCTCTACCGGAAACCTCTGAAAACGCCCTGCGTTTACAGAAGCACCCAAGTGGTGCCGCCCCGAGAATCGAGCTGGTGCTCGATGTGTCTACTGCAAGCGTATCGACGACTGCCCGACAGAACGCCGGGCTGAAAACCGTCACCTCAAGAGTAGCCGCTAAACGCAAGATTGGCGTCGCCCAGAAAGCCTTTGTGACAAAGCCGACGACCGACGGCAATTGGCCAGCCTGAACGCCTTGCCGGAACTCATGAACGACTGAGCCAGGCCATCAATAGCCTGTTGATCCAGCCGGGCGTGATCTGCCCAAGATTGAACAACACACCGAACTGCAACCCCACCGGGCGATGCACGGCGCTGGCGTGAGCCTGCTTCCAAGCCGCTGCGGCGATCTGCTCGGCCTCCAGGCGTACGCCCAGACGCTGCATCACCGCTGGACGCTGCGCCTGGCTGCGCACCATCGGCGTGTCGACGAACGGCGGCATGAGGTCACCGACGCGAATGCCGTGCTCGCGCCACTCCAGCTCCAGCGCCTCGGTCAGTCCGCGTACAGCGAACTTGCTGGCCGAGTAGCTGGCCAGCTGCGGTACGCCGTAGAGTGCCGAGGCCGACCCCATGTTGATCACCTGCGCCCCTGGCGTAGCCTTGAGGTAGGCAAAGGCCGCATGGCAGAGGTTGAGCACGCCGAGCACATTGATCTGAACCAGGCGCGTGTGCTGCTCCAGTTCGATGTCGACAAAGGCGCCGGTACGCAAGACGCCGGCACCATTGAACAGCAGGCGCAACTGGCCGCCACCTTGCGTGCAGAATTCGGCCACAGCTGCCTGTACTGCCGCGGCATCGACCACATCCAGCGGGGCGTGCCATGCACCACCCAGCTCAGCGGCCAATGCGGCCAGCGCCCCTTCATCGACATCGAGCAAACCGACGCGCCAGCCCCGTGCGTGAAACAGCCGCGCTGTGGCGGCGCCAATCCCGGATGCAGCGCCGCTGATGAGCATGTTGTTCATCACACACCCCGCTCACGAAGAAAGGCCACCACACGGTCGATGGCGTAATCCGCAGCGCGCAACATGCCGACATGCGCCTGAAAGACGTGCCACAGCCCCGGATAACGCTCCAGACGCACATCCACTCCGGCCGCCTCGGCGCGCTTGGCCAGGCGCAGACTGTCGTTCAGCAGCAACTCGTCTTCGCCCACCTGGATCAGCGTCGGCGGCAGTTGACTGAGGTCAGCGAACAGCGTCGACAGGCGCGGATCATTGCGCGGCAGGTCGGCCGGGCAATACAGCTGCGCAGCCTGTTCGATCCAGCTGGGGTGGAGCAGCGGATCTCCGGCCGGCGGTTCGTGCATCTGCTCACCGGTGAAGTCGGTGACCGGCGAGAAACACACCAGGGCGGCAGGCGCCGGCAGACCGAGTTCGATGATGCGCAGGCAGCCGACCAGACTCAGGTTGCCGCCGGCCGAGTCGCCGCCAATGGCGATCTGTTCGGGTCTATAACCGGCGTCCAGCAGCGCCTGGTAAGCCGCCACCACGTCTTCGCGCGCTGCGGGATAGGGCTGCTCCGGTGCCAGGCGATAATCCAGCGCACAGACCTCCAGAGCAGCGCGTTTGGCCAGGCTGGCGCAGATGCCCCGGTGCGTGTCCGGCCCACCGATCATGAAGGCGCCACCGTGCAGATAGAGCAGCACGCTGCCACTGCTGGCTGGCGGTCGATGCCATTCACAGCGGCGTCCGGCCAGGGTCGCGACGCTGCGGCTGACTCCACGCGGCGTCAGGGTGATGGCGGTGAGTGCGCGCAATATGCGGCGCTGCGCCGGCACGGGCATCGGTGGCCGCACCAGACCGCGAAAGAACAGACGCAGAAAACCGCGCAACAGGCCGCGCAGCAACATCTGCTCGGCGGCTGGGGCTTTGAAATCAGCGGACGCAGTCATAGTCGGCAAGCTCCGGAGTACGGGTCATGAGGCGATAGGTGAAGGTGAAACCCGGCCAGTTGTTGGTGTTCTTGCCGGTAGCGGTCTTGTACCAGCTGTCACAGCCCTGTTCCCATATCGTTCGATGGGTCGCCTGTTGCAACTCCGCGTTGTAGTGCCGTTGCACCGTCGGGCGCAGATCGAGATAACGCAGCTGCTGCTCGCGCAGCACCTGCAGGCAGCCCAGCACGTAGGCGTACTGGCTTTCGAGCATATACAGAATGGAGTTGTGGCCGAGGTTGGTGTTCGGCCCGTAGAGCAGGAACAGGTTGGGGAAACCGCTGACGCTGATGCCCTTGTAGGCCTCGGCGCCCTCCTTCCAGGCCTGATTGAGCTCCAGCCCGTCGAGGCCGCGAATGCGCATCGGCGCGAGGAAGTCGGTGGCGGTGAAACCGGTGCCGTAGATCAGCACATCGCAGGGATGCTCACGACCATCGGCCGTCACCAGGGAATGCTCGCGCACCTCCCGAATCGCCGCGTCGACGATCTCGACATTGGCCTGCGCCAGCGCCGGGAAGTAGTCGTTGCTGATCAGGATACGTTTACAACCCATGGGGTAGTTCGGCTGCAACCGCTCACGCTTGCCAGCATCGGGCATCTGCCGCTGCATATGACGGGTGAAGCTGTGGCGAAACAGGCGCATCAGCCAGGGAAAACGGATGAAGGCCAGCGCCCGGCCCTCGTGATGCAGGTATTGCAGGAGGCGGTCGGCGCGCTGCCACAACGGCAAACGGCGCTTCAGGGTCATCTCCCAAGTGCGGTAGGGACGATCCGGCTTGGCCAGCACATAGGCAGCCGAGCGTTGGAACAGGCTCAGGCTGGCCACCTTGGGCTGGATCTGTGGCACGAACTGGATCGCCGAAGCGCCGGTGCCGATCACCGCCACGCGCTTGCCGGTCAGATCGACGTCGTGCCGCCAGCGCGCCGAGTGAAAGGCCTCGCCGCGGAAATGTTCCAGCCCGGGCAGTTTCGGGTAAGCCGGCCGATTGAGCTGGCCGCAGGCACTGATCAGCGCCTGCGCCTCGATCACTTCGCCCCCTGCCAGCTCGACACGCCAGATACCGCGCGCGGCATCGAACTCGGCGCCGAGCACTTCGCTGTTCAGGCGGATGTGCGGACGCAGCCGGTATTTCTCCACGCATTGCAGGATGTAGGCGTGGATTTCCGCCTGCGGCGCGAACTTGCGCGACCAGTTGTACTTGGGCTCGAAGGAAAAGGAATACAGGTGCGAAGGCACATCGCAGGCGGCGCCCGGGTAGCTATTGTCGCGCCAGGTACCGCCGACCTCACCAGCCTTCTCGAGCAACAGGAAATCGTCCTCGCCGGCCTTGCGCAACTGCATGACCAAACCCAGACCGGCAAAGCCGCTGCCGATGATCAACACGCGCCAAGGTGCGTTCGTACGGGGATTGTTATTCATTGTGATGACCCGTGTATGACGATGAGCTGATGCTACTTGCCTCGCCCTGCCCGGGTTATGGCATAGTCGGCCAGGATATTGTGATTTTCGGACAATCTATGTCATCTCCCTGGCCTGCACGCCGCAGTATCACCAGCATTCAGCTGCTTACCCAGCTGGGGCTCGATCTGGGTCTGAGCCTGGACAGGTGCCTGCATCAAACAGGGCTCAGCCCGGTGCAGTTGGCCAGCCTGAACGGGGAGATCGAGGCGCAGCGTGAGCTGCAGTTGATTGCCAACCTGATCGAGGCACTACCCGCAGTCGAAGATCTCGGCCTGCAGGCCGGTAGGCGCTACCACCTGACCACCTACGGGGCCTGGGGTTACGCCATTCTCAGCAGCGCCACGGTGCGCCAGGCGGCCGAGCTGGGCCTGCGCTATCACGGCCTGACGTACGCCTTCACCCGCATCAGCCTGATCGTGGAGGATGCCGTCGCCAGCCTGAGTTTCGACGACAGCGCCCTGCCCCCGGCGCTGCATGATTTCATCGTGCAGCGCGACATGGTCGGCGCCCTGGTGGTCGTGCGTGAATTGCTCGGCAGCACGCTGCGGCTGCTGGACGTGGAACTGCGCCAAGCCGCACCGGCCGATACAGCGCCGTTCATCACAGCCTTCGGCCAGGTGCCACGCTTTGGCGCGGCGTACAATCGCATGGGCTTCGCCGCCGAGTTGCTGGACAACCCACTGCCACGGGCCAACCCGCAACTGGTCAGCGCCTGCGAGCAGCAATGCCAGGCATTGCTGGCGCGCCATCAATGGCATCAGGGTGTGGCCGGACGCGTGCGCCAGTTGCTGTTGCAGTCGCCGGGGCAGATCGCCGATATGGAACAGGTCGCAGAGCGCCTGCACCTGAGCAGCCGCACCCTGCGCCGGCGCCTGATCGAAGAAGGAACCAGCTTCCGCGCCCTGCAGGACGAGGTGCGCCAGGCGCTGGCCGAAGAGCTGCTGGCCGCCGGCGGTCTGAGTCTGGAAGAGATTGCCGAACGACTTGGGTATGGCGAGCTGTCGAACTTCATCCACGCCTTCAAGCGCTGGAAAGGCATTACACCGGGGCGTTATCAACGTGGCACCTAAGGGTTTGCGGTGTCCCTGGTGCGCGCGGCGCACCCTACCAAAAGCTCATCCGTCCGAACCTTGGCCCTCCGATACGCGCTTCATGTAGGGTGCGCCATACGCACCGGCCAGGCCTTCAGAGTTTGAAAGTCATCTTCGCGCTGACAAGCCGCAAACGCCGCGCTAGGGTGCCAGCCATGAACATCATCACGCTGCTTCTGCCCTACCAACCGCCCTGGGACTGGCAACAGTTCCATAGCCACTTTGCCTTGCGTGCGATTCCTGGGCTGGAGTCACTGAGCGCGGACAGCTACAGCCGCGGCTTTAGCATGGACGGAACCCCCGGCTGGTTTCGAGTTGCCCCGTTGCCAGGGCAGAACGCGCTGGAACTGCGCTGTCGCCTGGCCTCGCCCGCGCATCTGGATCAACTCGAACAGCGCGTGCGGCGCATGTTCGATCTCGATAGCGAGCCCGAGGCGATTGCCCTGCATCTGAGCGCTGACGAACTGCTCGCGCCGCTGTTACTGCGCAATCCCGGCCTGCGTCTTCCGGTGGCGTTCGATCCGTTCGAACAGGCGGTGCGCGCCATCGTCGGCCAGCAGGTCACGGTCAAGGCGGCGGTCACCATCGTCGGGCGTCTGGTACAGCGTGTCGGCACGTCGATCGAGACGCCGGAAACGCTGGGCATCAGCCATCTGTTCCCGTCGCCGCAGGCGCTTGCCGAGGCCGATCTGACCGGCATCGGCATGCCCGGCAAGCGTGTGCAATGCCTGCAGCACTTCGCCGCGCGCATCGCCGATGGCAGCCTGAAGCTTGATCTGGAAGAAGGCAGCCTGGCACTGATCGAGCGATTGTGCGCCCTGCCTGGCATTGGCCCGTGGACAGCGGAGTACATCGCCCTGCGCGCGTTCGGTGAGGCCGACGCTTTTCCCGCGAGTGACCTGGGGTTGCTCAAGGCGCCAGTGTGGGGAGCGGAAGGTATCGACGCACGGCGCCTCAAGGCTCACGCCGAGGCCTGGCGTCCGTGGCGCGCTTATGCGGCGGCGCATCTTTGGCACAACTATTCGGGAGGCTGAACCATGCATTACCGCCATCACGACAGCCCTGTTGGCCCACTGCTTCTCGCGGCCGATGAAAACGGCCTGCAACTACTCCTGATGGAACTGGACAGCCGCCCCTGGCGTATCGAGGAAGACTGGCAGCCCGCCGGTCGCGAACTGGATGCCGTATGCAGCCAGCTCGATGAGTACTTTACCGGTAAGCGCCGTCAGTTCGAACTGCGTCTTACGCCGAAGGGCACGGCATTCCAGCAATCGGTCTGGCAGGCGCTGCAAGCCATTCCCTATGGCCGCACCTGCAGCTACTCGGAGCTGGCCAATGTCATCGGCAAACCACAGGCAGTACGCGCGGTGGGAACCGCCAATGGCGCCAACCCGATCTCCATCATCGTGCCCTGCCACCGGGTGATCGGCCGTGACGGCAGCCTCACCGGTTACGCCGGCGGGCTGCCGCGCAAGCAGCAATTGCTGGAGTTGGAAGGCGTATTGCAGCCAGCGCAGGCGCAGTTGGCGCTATAAGCCAGCGCCGCTCAGAGCCTGACGTTGCCGCGCGGCCCCATCAGCGCCCAGATGATCAGGCCGATTACCGGCAACAGCACGATCAGCAGAATCCACAGGATCTTGATCCCGGTCTCGGCGCTGCTCTTGATCACGTTGATGATGGCCCAGATATCCAGGGCGAGGATGACCAGGCCAATCAGGCCATTGAAGGTAGAACCCATGACGACACTCCTGTCTGAAAGGTTACCTTCATAGGATAGCTGGCCACCGGCGCGGGTTCCCTTAGTCACCGAGCCTGGCAAATCGGCTGGCGATATCGTCGTCGGTGCGCACAGGTGCGTCCTCGCTGGCGCTCAGGCGTACCACCAGCGCATGCGGTTCCTCCCCTAGGTCGAACCAGTAGCGGGTACCCGCTGGCAGCGACAGCAGGTCGCCCTTCTCGCCCTGCAGCATGTAGACGTGATCGTCGAGGTGCAGGCTAAGCTGGGCGAAGCCACCGAGGAACAACCAGGCACTGGCCGTCGATTGCGACTGCTCATCCAGATGACGCGCACGCAACTCCAGTTTCTGCGGATGGTTGCGCTGCAGGTTGAACAGCTCCTGCTGCACATAGCCTTCCTTGCCCATGAACGCCTGCAGCCACAGACCATAGGCCGCGTCGAACTCGGCCTGCTCACAGCCGGGGCGCAACGCAGCCGGCAGCTCCACCTGGCAATAATCGATGCCTACCGCCGCCAGGGTGCTGGCAATGTCGTCGGCGTGGTTCAGTATCTTGTTCGGCAGTTCCGGGGAGGTGTGCTGGTAGACGGCGAGGCTGCTCATGAAGGGTTCACTCGATTCAGGGCCGCTCGGGCGGCAGACGGGTGGCAATGATGAAGGCGGCTAGCAAGGCTACCAGACTGGCGATGGCGAAGGTCCAGGCCGGGCCCAGGCTCTTCCAGCTGTAACCGGCATACAGCGCGCCCAATGCACCGCCGATGCCGGCCAGGCTGACATACAGCGCCTGGGCCTGGCCCTGCTGGCGATCGGCGAAACTACGCTGTACGAAGTGAATGCAGGCGGCATGGAAAGCACCAAAAGTGGCGGCGTGCATGCACTGCGCCAGCAACAGCACCGGCAGGTACTGGGCCAGGTTGCCCAGCAGCAGCCAGCGCACGGCGGTGATCAGGAAGCTCGCCAGCAACACGGTGCGCAGCGAGTAACGCTGCAGCAGCCGCGCCATGACCAGGAACAGCAGAATCTCCGCCACCACGCCCAACGCCCAGAACAGGCCGATGGCGCCGCGGCTGTAGCCGACGCCCTCCAGGTGCAGGGTGAGGAAGGTATAGTACGGGCCATTGCTCAACTGCATCAACCCAACACTGACGTAGAACGCGAGGATGCCGGGGCGGCGCAACTGGCGCAGAAAACCATCCGACTCCAGCGTGCTCGGACGCAGCACAGGCTGTGCATTGGGCACCCACAAACTGCTGGCGACGATGCCGGCCATGATCACCAGCAGCGCTGCCGGGTAAGCGTCCAGGCTCAGCCATTCGAACAGCAGGCCGAGGCCGACCACGGCGACGATGAAACCGATGCTGCCCCACAGGCGAATCTGGCTGTAACGCGCCGCCTGCTCGCGCAGATGAGCCAGGGTGATGACCTCGAACTGCGGCAGCACCGCGTGCCAGAAAAAGGCGTGAGTGGCCATGATCAACGCCAGCCAGGCGTAGCTTTGACTGAAGAAGATGCCGGCGAAGCAGACCAGAGTGCACAGCGCGCCGAAACGCACGATCAACAGGCGCTGACCGGTGTGGTCACCCAGCCAGCCCCACAGGTTCGGTGCCAGGCAGCGCATCAGCATGGGAATGGCGATCAGCTCGCCGATCCGCGCCGGGGAAAAGCCCAGATGGTCGAAGTACAGCGCCAGGAACGGTGCCGTACCCCCAAGCAGAGCGAAGTAGAAGAAGTAAAAGCCGGACAGCCGCCAGTACGGCAGTGCCCCGCTCATGCCGCCGCCCGGATCACAGCTGCGGCAGCACCGGCGTGGTGACGCGCACGTCGGCATTCTGCCCACGATGGCGCAGCAGATGATCCATCAGCACGATGGCCATCATGGCCTCGGCAATCGGTGTGGCACGAATGCCCACGCAGGGGTCGTGACGGCCCTTGGTGATCACGTCCACCGGGTTGCCATCGACATCAATGGAGCGCCCCGGCGTGGTGATGCTGGAGGTAGGTTTAAGCGCCAGGTGAGCGACGATCGGCTGGCCGCTGGAGATGCCGCCGAGGATGCCGCCAGCGTTGTTGGAGAGGAAACCCTCCGGGGTCAGCTCGTCGCGGTGCTCAGTGCCGCGTTGGGCGACGCAGGCGAAGCCGGCGCCGATCTCCACGCCCTTGACCGCGTTGATGCTCATCAGCGCATGGGCCAGTTCGGCATCGAGGCGGTCGAAGATTGGCTCGCCCAGACCCGGCATCACACCTTCGGCGACCACGGTGATCTTCGCGCCGACCGAATCCTGGTCACGGCGCAGTTGATCCATGTAGGCCTCCAGCTCCGGCACCTTGTCCGGGTCGGGGCTGAAGAAGGCGTTCTCTTCCACCGAATCCCAGGTCTTGAACGGAATTTCGATGGGGCCGAGCTGGCTCATGTAGCCACGGATGACGATGCCCTGGCTGACCAGGAACTTCTTGGCGATGGCACCGGCTGCCACACGCATGGCGGTTTCGCGCGCCGAGCTGCGGCCACCGCCACGGTAATCGCGCAGGCCGTATTTGTGGTAGTAGGTGTAGTCGGCATGGGCTGGGCGGAACAGGTCCTTGATCGCCGAGTAGTCCTTGGACTTCTGGTCAGTGTTGCGGATCAGCAGGCCGATGGAGCAGCCGGTGGTCTTGCCCTCGAACACGCCGGAGAGAATCTCCACCTCGTCGGCTTCCTGACGCTGCGTGGTGTGGCGGCTGGTGCCCGGCTTGCGGCGATCGAGGTCACGCTGCAGGTCTTCCAGAGAAATCTCGACACCCGGCGGGCAACCGTCGACGATGGCGACCAGCGCCGGGCCATGGCTTTCGCCAGCGGTGGTGACGGTGAACAGCTTGCCGTAGGTATTGCCGGACATGGGAAGACACTCCGCGAGATTCAGCATCGGCCTGCCACTGCGCAGGCCCGATTCACAAGGTGGGCGAGTATACCTGCCACCTACTTGCAGTTCACCCCGAACCTTGTCCAACCGAACGCGTCCAATACCAGTCTGCCACTACCCTACCCTCATCATGCTACGAGCCCTGCTCTTGTCCCTCACCCTGATCACCGGCCTGGCCCAGGCCAACACCACCCGACAACTGCCCATCAGCTTCGACACCGACCAGGGCACCCTGTACGGCAGCCTGCTGGTGCCGCAAAGCGACAAACCGGTGCCGGTGGCGCTGCTGATCGCCGGCTCCGGCCCCACCGACCGCGACGGCAACAACCCAGAGGGTGGCCATAACGATGCATTGAAAAAGCTGGCCCAGGTCCTGGCGCGCAATGGCATCGCCAGCCTGCGCTATGACAAACGCGGCGTGGCCGCCAGCCGCGCCGCCACACCGGATGAGAAAGACCTCAGCGTCGAGCGCTACGTCGCCGATGTCGAAGGCTGGGCCAGTCTGCTAAGGGACGATCCGCGTTTTGATCGACTGATTCTTATCGGTCACAGCGAGGGCGCGCTGATCGCCAGCCTGGCCGCACCTGGCAGCCAGGCCAGTGCTCTGGTATCCATCGCCGGCCCCGCCTACCCGATCGGCCAGGTGCTGGACATGCAACTGGCCATGCGCCTGCCACCGCCGTTGCTGGACGAGAGCCGGCACATCCTCGCCAACCTGATCCGCGGCAAGCTGCAGCCCAAGGTGCCCAAGGAACTACAAGCGATCTATCGCCCCAGCGTGCAGCCCTACCTGATCAGCCTGCTGCGCCAGGACCCGGCGGAAAACTTCGCCGCGCTGCAGATACCCGCCTTGATCGTGCAGGGCACCCACGACGCCCAGGTCAGCCCGGACAACGCCGAGGTACTCAAGCAGGCCAAGCCCGATGCCAAGCTGGCGTTGATTCCCAGCATGAACCACGTGATGCGCATCACCCCGGCGCCCTGGAACGAACAGCTAGCGTCCTACGACGATCCGCAGCTACCCTTGGCCCGTGCGCTGGGCGAACGGATCGTGTCCTTTATTCGCTCCAGTGCTGAGGAAAATGGCCGATAACGCATCGAAGGCCACCAAACAGTACACAGGACGCCCATGAGCGAAAACCCAGCCCCGGAGGCGCAAGCCGCCGACGCAGTCGCAGGCGAGACGCCCGCCGCGCCGCATCCCTGGACTGACCTGCCAGCCGAGCAGTTCAGCCTGCTGCGCCTGGCGCCACTGCCGGTCGACCGGGAGACCGGGCCGCGACCGCTACGCTTCGTTCAGCTCGGCCGCGTGGAGCGCCACGCCAAGGACACCAGCCTGCTGCGCCTAACCATCCAGGTGCCAGGCCAACGCCTGCATCGGCAGACCAACCTGCTGGAAGTCTGGGCCGACCATCAGCGCAAGGAGGTTCGCTTCGGCCCGGACAAGGGCCTCAGCGTGGAGCCCGCCAACCGCGGCCTGGGGCGTTTTCTCATGGCCCAAGGCATCGCCTGGGCGCGCAAGCAATACGCGCACTACCAGGTCGAGGGCGGCGCCCTGCCGACCAAGGACAACTTCAACGAAGCGGCCCGCGCCCGGCGTGACCACGCGCTGAAAGCGCAGGGTTTCACCATCGAGTACAGCGACCCGTTGCAGCTCAAGCCGTTCTACAGCGCGCCACGGGTCAGCTCTCTGCACGGCGACTGGCATGCCGAGAAGGTGCAGATCATCGAGTTACTGGATGCTGCCGCGATGCTGCAGCAGGCCGACCAGACGCTGCAGGAGCAGGACGTCAAACTGCGCAAACTGGAAGATCGGCTCGAACGCCTAAAGCGCGAGGACAGCGGCCTGCGCTTCACCATCACCTGCCTGGTGGCGTTCAGCCTGTTTCAGGCCGGCCTGCTGATCTGGATCGCCACACGCTAGTGGCCCTTGGCGCACCCTACGCCGCCCATCACGCCGTTCTTAATAGGCGCCCCATCGATGGGCCGTGTGATGGCTAACCCAGCAACAGCCCCCCGAAATACAGGCGAAAAAAGCCCGCAGTGTGAGCGGGCGTAAGGACTCAAACGAGTCTGAGGGTGACAAGCATTCGTCTGGCAGGCAGCAGGCCTGCCAGTCACTCAGCTACCGCGGTAGGTGGAGTAGCTGTAAGGGGAAATCAGCAGCGGCACGTGGTAATGCTCCTGGCCGGCATCGATGCCGAAACGCAGGACGACCACGTCGAGGAAGGCCGTATCAGGCAGTTTCACGCCACGGGCGCGGTAGTAGTCGCCGGCGTGGAAGTGCAGCTGGTAGACGCCCGTGCGGTAGTCATCACCCTGCAAAACCGGCACATCGCAACGGCCGTCGTGGTTGGTGGTAACGCTGTTGATCAGCTCCAGCTGCGCGCCTTCGACGCGATACAGCTCGACCTTGATGTCACTCCCCGGGCAGCCGTGTGCGGCATCCAGTACATGTGTAGTCAAACGTCCCATGGGTCTCGGATGCCCGCGGCGCCTGGCGCCCTACGAACACCACACCTCCTCTACTCTGTTGAAATCGGCTCGTCGCAATGCTCCGACGCAATCGCAGGATAGCATGCAGGTCGAATATAAAACACTTTACGCATAAATTGTACACAATAGTTCCAATGCAGGCGCTGTCGGCGCACCAAACAGGCTCATCGCCCACATCGACGCACACCAGCAACTACGCCATCGGCCGCATGAATTACTGACCAGTGCGGCAATTTTCCAGGCGAGACGCACACTGAATAAAATGATGAAAAGTCGATTTACAAATGGCAACTAACTTTGTATACAATTAGTCATCCCGGTCGCGTAGCCGTCGATTTCCCGGCACGCAGTGACCGCAACGCTCCAGATAGGAAGACTGCAGTGAACGCTGATTACCCACGCGATTTGATCGGCTACGGCGCCAACCCGCCTCACCCGCACTGGCCAGGTGAGGCCCGTATTGCCCTGTCCTTCGTGCTCAATTACGAAGAGGGCGGCGAGCGCAACATTCTTCACGGGGACAAGGAATCCGAGGCCTTCCTCTCCGAGATGGTCGCCGCTCAGCCGCTGCAGGGCCAGCGCAACCTGTGCATGGAGTCGCTCTACGAGTACGGCAGCCGCACCGGTGTCTGGCGCCTGCTCAACCTGTTCAAGCAACACGACATTCCACTGACCATCTTCGCCGTGGCCATGGCCGCCCAGCGTCACCCGGACGTGATTCGCGAAATGGTCGCTGCCGGGCATGAGATCTGCAGCCACGGCTATCGCTGGATCGACTACCAGAACATGGACGAAGCCACCGAGCGCGAGCACATGCTCGAGGCCATTCGCATCCTCACCGAGCTGAGCGGCGAACGTCCGCTGGGCTGGTACACCGGTCGCCTGGGGCCGAATACCCGACGCCTCGTGCGCGAGGAAGGTGGTTTCCTCTATGACTCCGACACCTACGACGACGACCTGCCCTACTGGGACCCGGCCAGCACCGCAGAGAGGCCGCACCTGGTAATCCCTTACACCCTCGACACCAACGACATGCGCTTCACCCAGGTGCAAGGCTTCAACAAGGGCGACGACTTCTTCGAATACCTCAAGGATGCCTTCGACGTGCTCTACGCCGAAGGCGAAGCCGGTGCGCCGAAGATGCTGTCGATCGGCATGCATTGCCGCCTGCTCGGTCGCCCGGCCCGCTTGGCCTCGCTGGCACGCTTCATCGAGTACGTGAAGCGCCACGACAAGGTCTGGTGCGCCCGCCGCGTCGACATCGCCAAGCACTGGCATGCCACTCACCCCTTCCGCGCGACCGAACAAGAGAGCCGCCCATGAGCCGTTTCCAGACCCTGACCCCTTCCAAGCTGAGCCGCGACGAGTTCATCAAAGCCTTCGCCGACATCTACGAGCACTCGCCCTGGGTCGCCGAGAAAGCCTACGACCTCGGTCTGGACCAAAGCGTGGACGATATCGACGGGCTGCAGCAACGCATGGCCGACATCTTGCTATCGGCCAGTCATGAAGCGCAGCTGGCCCTGATCAACGCCCACCCGGACCTGGCCGGAAAGGCTGCCGTGCGCGGCGAGCTGACTGCCTCCAGCACAGCCGAACAATCCGGCGCCGGTATTCATAAATGCACCGCCGAGGAATTCGCACGTTTCACCGAGCTCAACGACACCTACAAGGCGAAGTTCGGCTTCCCGTTCATCAAGGCCGTCAAAGGCAGCAACCGCCACCAGATCCTGGCGGCCTTCGAGGAGCGCATTCACAACACGCCAGAGCAGGAATTCGCCACCGCCCTGGCCGAGATCAACAAGATCGCCCTCTTCCGCCTGCAGCAGCTGTAAGCGCTGCAGACTCCCCACCCGAACAGAACAAGTAGAACAGCCATGCGTAGCCTGACCATCGAGCCCCTGAGCAAAGAAGCCTTCGCCCCTTTCGGTGACGTGATCGAAACCGACGGCAGCGACTTCTTCATGATCAACAACGGTTCCACCCGCCGCTATCACAAGCTGGCCACCGTGGAGACCGCACAGCCGGAGGACAAGGCCATCATCAGCATCTTCAGTGCCGAGGCGCTGGAAATGCCGTTGACCATCCGCATGCTGGAACGCCATCCGTTGGGCAGCCAGGCTTTCATCCCGCTGCTCGGCAACCCCTTTCTGATCGTGGTCGCGCCACTTGGCGATGTACCTGTATCAGGGTCCGTCCGTGCCTTCCTCAGCAATGGCAGGCAGGGCGTCAATTACCATCGCGGCGTCTGGCACCACCCGGTGCTGACGATCGAAAAGCGGGATGACTTCCTGGTGGTTGATCGCAGTGGTTCCGGTAACAACTGCGATGAGCATTTCTTCAATGAGGACGAGCTCCTTCTCCTCGAACCCCACCAATAAGAGAAGCCCGGGGCTGGCGTGCCTCCCCCGGGAAGAGGTACGAATCGTGGAAGCACATTTCACCGAATGGCTAAACCTGGGCATCCGCTGGATCCATATGATCACCGGTATCGCCTGGATTGGCGCATCCTTCTATTTCGTCTGGCTGGAGAACAACCTCAACCGTAGCAACCCACGCGAGGGCCTGTCGGGCGACCTCTGGGCCATTCACGGCGGCGGTATCTATCACCTGGAAAAGTACAAGTTGGCTCCGCCGAAAATGCCGGAGAACCTGCACTGGTTCAAATGGGAGGCCTACTTCACCTGGCTCTCGGGCGTCGCCCTGCTGCTGGTGGTGTACTACCTCAATCCGACCCTATATCTGGTCAAGCCAGGTGTCGACCTGGCGCCAGCCGCGGCCATCGCCATCGGCCTCGGCTCCATGGCACTGAGCTATGTGATCTACCACTTCCTGTGCGATTCGCCGCTGGGCAAACGTCCGGCCCTGCTCGGCGCCGTACTGTTCGTTCTGATCATCGCAGCCGCCTACGGCTTCAGCCAGATTTTCAGCGGCCGCGCCGCGTACATCCATGTCGGCGCCATCATCGGCACCATCATGGTCGGCAACGTGTTCTTCACCATCATGCCGGCCCAGCGTGCACTGGTTAAGGCCATCGAAACCAACACCACGCCCGATCCGCTGCTGCCGGCCAAAGGTCTGCTGCGCTCGCGCCACAACAACTACTTCACCCTGCCGGTGCTGTTCATCATGATCAGCAACCACTTCCCGAGCACTTACGGCAGCCAGTACAACTGGGCGATCCTGGCCGGGATTGCGATCCTGGCGGTGCTGGTGCGTCACTACTTCAACACCCGCCACGACAGCAGCAAGTACGTCTGGACCCTGCCGGCCGCAGCGCTGGGCATGATCTGCCTGGCTTACGTCACCGGCCCGCAAACGAAGGCGGTCAGCGCACCGGCAACGGCCCAAGCGCCGGCAATCAAGTACGCTCCCGTTCCGGCTACCGGTCGCCCTGGCAACCCCGTCACCACCAACGAGCCTGCTGTCGAGGAAACCCAAGCCAAAGCCGATGCAAGCGAGGAGCCGTCCACTGCCGCTGACAGTACGACACCTGCCGCCAGCACCGATTTCGCCCAAGTCGAAAGCGTGATCCATGAGCGTTGTACCGTGTGCCATTCATCCAGCCCCACCAGCCCGATGTTCAGCACCGCACCGGCTGGCTTCATGCTCGATACCCCCGAGCAGATGAAGACGCAGGCAGCGAAGATCCACGCGCAGACCGTGGCCACGCAGATCATGCCCCTGGGCAATATCACCCAGATGACGCAGGACGAACGCGACCTGATCGGTAGCTGGATCGCCGAAGGCGCGCAGATCAACTGATTGCCACACATGCCACGCCCGTGACTCGGCGCGGCATCTTTTTACATCCATGAACCGCCGGCAGCGCGAGCTGACCGGCGGTTCATTTTTGTGCACAATCTAAAAATAAATTGTTTTTAACAGTGTCCACAAGTTGCTATAGTCGACGACATCCTGACCAGTCGGACAATTTTCGACTGATCGGAACAGAGGTGCCGTGAAGCCTCGTGTAAGCCCATGACCATATAAGAACAACTGGCAGGCTATGACATGACCACAGACAGCAACGCCCAAGCCCAAGCTACGCCCGTCGGCAACAGCGACCTGATCTATCAGCTGGACGACACGCCAGCTTTCGCACCGGCCATCTTCGCGGCGCTACAGCACGTACTGGCCAGTTTCGTTGGCATCATCACCCCCACCCTGATCGTCGGCAGTGCTCTGGGCCTGGGTGCCCACGTGCCCTACCTGGTCAGCATGGCGCTGTTCGTCTCCGGCCTCGGTACCTTCGTCCAGGCCAAACGCATCGGCCCGATCGGCTCTGGCCTGCTGTGTTTGCAGGGCACCAGCTTCGGCTTCCTCAGCGTGATTCTCAGCGCCGGCTTCATCGTCAAGGGGCGTGGCGCCAGTGAGGAGGAAATACTCGCTACGCTGTTCGGCATCTGCTTCTGCGCCGCCTTCGTCGAGATTGCCTTCAGCCAATTCATCAACAAACTGCGCAAAGTCATCACCCCGGTGGTCACCGGCACCATCATCTGCCTGATGGGCTTGTCACTGATCAAGGTGGGCATGACCGATCTGGCCGGCGGCTATGGCGCGCCAGACCTCGGCGCCCTGCACCATCTAGCCCTCGGTGGCCTGGTGCTGGGCACCATCGTCCTGCTCAACCGCGCCTCGTCACAGCTGCTGCGCCTTTCTGCAGTGATCATCGGCCTGACCCTGGGCTTCGCCGTTGCCTGGTTCACCGGCCGAGTGGACTTCGCCAACATGGCCGAGGTACCGCTGATCAGCGTGCCGCAGCCATACAAGTACGGCTTCGGCTTCGACTGGATCGCCTTTGTGCCCATCGCCGTGATCTTCCTGATCACTCCACTGGAGACAGCAGGCGACCTGACCGCCAACTCGATCATCTCCAAGCAGCCGGTCAAAGGGCCGGTGTACATGCGCCGGATCAAATCCGGGGTGCTGGCCGACGGCTGCAACTCGGCAGTCGCCGCTATGTTCAACAGCTTGCCGATGACCACCTTCAGCCAGAACAACGGGGTGATTCAGCTCACGGGCGTAGCCAGCCGCCATGTGGGCTTCTACATCGCCGGCATCCTGGTGCTGCTGGGCCTGTTCCCGGTGGTCGGCGCGGTGTTGCAGATGATGCCCAAGCCCGTGCTCGGTGGCGCCACTCTGATCATGTTCGGCACCGTTGCGGTGGCCGGCATCAAGATTCTCAGCGAAGCCGGTCTGCACCGTCGCAATGTGCTGATCGTAGCCATTTCCCTGGGCCTCGGCCTGGGCGTGGCCGGCGTACCGGATGTGCTCTCGCACATGCCCGACGTGCTGAAGAACATCTTCGGCTCACCGATCACCATCGGGGCCTTCAGTGCCATCGTGCTGAACATTTTCCTGCCAGACGAACAGCAGGAAGTGGAAGAGGACGACTACGACCCAGAGGCGCACCTGCACACCGTGCTGCAGAACCGCCCGGACGATGTAGCCAGCGACGACGACAGCTTCAAGACGCTCAGCCGCGACCTCGACCCGGCCGCCCGACCTAGCTGATCCCTGACTTAGAACCAACTCCCGGCGGCACGCTGCCGGGAGACGCACGCTTGCACGCCAACAATAAGGAAAACCGATGAAACTCAAGCATCTGCCCCACTGCCTCGCCCTGTCAGCCGGACTGTTCTCCGGCCAGCAAGCACTCGCTGGCGACCTGCTCTACTGGCAGGACAACAGCCTGTCCTACCTGTACGGCGAGAACTTCCAGCGCATGAACTTCAACGGCGAAGAACAGCGCACCCAGACCACCTTCACCTTCGAGCACGCCAGTGGCTGGGCCTGGGGCGACATCTTCTACTTTCTCGACTACATCCGCGCTGACAACGTGCAGACGCGCGGCAGCTTCGACAACGGCAGCTTCCGTCAGCACGACAAGGATTCCTTCTACTACATGGAGTTCTCCCCGCGCGTCAGCCTGAGCTGGCTGACCGGACAGAAGCTGGCCGCCGGCCCGGTCAAGGATGTCTTCGCTGCCTTCACCTACGAGAAAGGCAACGGCGGCCCTGGCCCGGAGAACTACCTCTACGGCATTGGCCTGGACTGGGAAGTGCCCGGCTTCACCTACTTCAAGACCAACCTGTATCAGGTGAAGATCAACAACCACACCTTCTTCGCCGACAGTAATAGCAACGGCTACGCCACCCAGCTGACCGTCAGCGCGGCATACCCGTTCAGCCTGGGTGATCAGGATTTCGTCGTCGACGGCTTCCTCGACTGGCGTTCGCCGTCGCGTGATGCCGGCACCCAGACCTCGGTAGGCTCTTCGATCCAGGTCAAGTGGGATGCAGGCAAGGCACTGTTCGGCAAGGAGCGTCAGCTTTACGTGGGCACCGAAATCAACATGTGGCGCGCCAAGTACGGCGTGAAGCCGGTGGACGGGTCGGATGATCGCTTCGACCAGACCGCCGTGCAGGCATTGGTCAAGTATCACTTCTGATCACGGCCGCAACGAACTTGGCTGACGTCGGGTAGGGACGGCGGCCGGGTAAAAGGGGGATGGCGTTCGCGCCCTCCCCCTTTTTCTTTGACCGATCAATGGCAGGTGCGTACGACACACACTACGCAGCAGGACACCATCCGCAGGATGCGCCGTACGCACCGCCTTTGACAAAGCGGTCTGTATCACCGCACCAACCCAGCGCCAACCAATACACCTCAGCACCACGCCGGTGCACAACCTGGCACTCCCAGGCGCTTTTCAATCAATAGCTTGCAGCCATACAACTGACCGTAAAGTCAAGTTTTTGATCACAATATATCTGCTTTTTGTGTGCAATTTATCCGAAAGCCATATTCAGCAACGTATTTTCTGTGTACAAGACATTCAGGTTACGACCGAAACACTGTCGAAATGGCTGTATACATCGATTCAGTCATGACGCGAATACAAAATCGGAACGAAACCTGCAGACAAATCTCCTCATAGATCGCCGCGGCGCAAGAACAAAACTGGGAGCTGTCCATGTCCACCACCGAAGACTTTCGCATCAAGCACATCGATCCCTCGCTACACAACGAGGACCTCGCCCCACTGGCCCCCGAAAAACGTACCTGGGGCTGGTTCGAGATTTTCAACGTCTGGTCGAACGACATTCAAAGCCTGTTCGGCTACACCCTGGCGGCGACGCTGTTCATCTCCTACGGGCTCAATGGCTGGGCGGTGCTGGCCGGTATCGTCCTCGCCGGCTGCATCGTCATGGGCCTGGTGCAACTGACCGGCAAACCCAGCGTCAAATACGGCATTCCCTTCCCTGTATTCGCCCGCGCCAGCATGGGCGTGCGTGGCGCCAACTTCCCTGCCCTGGTGCGCGGTATCGTCGCCATCTTCTGGTATGGCGTGCAGACCTACTTCGCCTCCACCGCCGTAGCGCTGCTGCTGAACTCGCTGCTTGAGCCACAGGCTCCGGCCGTGTACATGGGCCTGACTGCCATCGGCTGGCTGTCCTACGTGATCGTCTGCCTGTTCCAGGTGGGGCTGTTCGTCTGCGGCATGAGCTGGATCACCCGCTTCCTCAATTGGGCCGGGCCGCTGGTCTACGTGGTGATGATCGCGCTGATGGGCCTGATCTGGTACAAGGCCGGCCCGAGCCTGCTCAGCGAGCTGGGCAACATCTTCAGTGGCTCGGGCGAATACAAGGCCGGCCCGGTGGCCGCCTTCTTCGCCGTGGTCGGTACCATGGTCGCCTACTTCGCCGCGGTGGTGATCAACTACGGCGACTTCGCCCGCTTCGTCAAAAGCGAAAAACAGATGACCATCGGCAACTTCCTCGGTTTGCCGGTGAGCCTGGCGTTCTTCTCGCTGATCGCCCTGGTGATCACCGCCGGCACCGTGGTGGTGTTCGGCGAGACGCTGACCAACCCCACCGACATCGTCGCGCGCGTCGACAACCTGACCCTGACCATCATCGCCGCACTGACCTTCTTCGCCGCGACCGTGGGCATCAACCTGGTGGCCAACTTCATCCCGCCAGCCTATGACCTGGCCAACCTGGCACCGGCACATATCAGTGCCCGCACCGGGGGCTTCATCACCGCCGGCATCGCCTTCTTCATCGGCGCGCTGTGGGTGGCCTTCATCAGCAGCGTCGGAATCGCCGCTTTCGTCGACACCCTGGGCGCCGTGCTCGCGCCGCTGTACGGCATCATCGTCGCCGACTATTACCTGGTGCGCCGGCGCAAGCTCGACCTGCAGCAGCTGTTCAGTGCCGAAGTCGGTTCGACGTACTACTTCGATGGCGGCTGGAACCGCAAGGCGATGCTGGCCTTCGCCATCGGCTCGATGTTCTCCGTCGCTTCGGTATGGGCGCCGGCCCTGAGCCAACTGTCGGGCTATGCCTGGCTACTCGGCGCTCTGCTTGGTGCAGTGCTGCACTATGGCCTGATGCACGGCCAGGCGCAGGCACTGAAGCGTGCCGACGCCACCGTCTAACCCCTCAGCGAGTGGACGAAGCCGGCGCCTGTGCGCCGGCTTTGGCTTTCTGACGCTCGAGAAAATCCACTTTCCACTGTTCGACACCCATGTATTCGCTGTTCAGGTTGGCCTCGACGCGATGGTCCGCCTTGAGTGCCGCCACCTGGGCAGAGCGCTCGGCAAGAAATTGATCGAAGCGGGCGATCAGTTGCGGATGACGCTGGCTCGACAGGTGAAAACTGCCACGGGTGTGCGGCAACCGGGGGTCGAACACCAGTGCACCGGGCCGCGCGCGGATGTTGTCCAGATAATGCGTCGCCACCACCACATTGAAGTAGGCACCATCGGTGTCCTGCTTCAAGGCCTGACGAATCATCTGGCGCAGGTCGTCGCTGTAATTCAGCTGGATCTGCCCGCTGTCGATGGAGCTCTCGTAGCCCCGCGGCGTCCAGCCCTGCACCATCGCCAGGCGGTGAATGCTCTCCAGCGCCATGCCCTGACGTTGCGGCGCTACCAGTACACCATCGACGTAATCGACCACGGCCCGGCTGTAATGCAACGCCATGCCCGCCTTTTGCGCGCCGGCCCAGTGTGGGCTGTCGGGATACTTGAAGTCGATCTCGCCGCGCTGCAGGGCCGGCAGCAGCTGATCCACCGGCAACGCTTTGTAGCTCAGGCTGACGCCGCTGTCTGCGGCGAAGGCGTCCAGGACCTCACGTGCGAAGCCGCGGTATTGCCCATCGGCATCAAGGCTGTAATGCGGCGCGAACGGCAGGTCCTCGACACCGACCACATAAGTCTGGGCCAGGCCATTCGGGCTCAGTAAAACGGTAGATAGCAGACACAGTCGTACGGGCTTCATGCAGAGCCTCCTTATTGTTCTTTGTGGAAATGCGAAAGCGGGTCTATCCGCCGGTCATGCTCATGAAGCGCACTACCTGGACCTGCTCGTCGGTGGCGAAGTGATGTCGTTCGGGCTTCAGGCGCAACGCCTCGACCAGCGCCTGACGCAAGCGCTCGCCGTCACCCGGATAGGCGCGTAGCAGACGCTTGAGATCCAGCGCATTGTCATGGCCAAGGCAGAGCACCAGCTTGCCCTCGGCAGTAACCCGCACACGGTTGCAGTCACCGCAGAAGTTGTGACTGTGCGGCGAGATAAAGCCGACTCGCGTATCGCTACCGACCACCTGCCAGTAGCGCGAGGGACCGCCGGTTACCGTGCTGCTGCGCACCAGCGAGTGCCGCTGTTCGATGCGCTGACGCACCTCGTCACTGGAGCAGAACGTCTGCTCGCGACTGTGGCTGACCACACTGCCCAGCGGCATTTCCTCGATGAAGCTGATATCCAGGCCACGGTCGATGGCGAACTCGACCAGATCGAGCACCTCGTCGTCGTTACGCCCGCTTTGCACCACGCTGTTGAGCTTGATCCTGTCGAAGCCGGCAGCACGTGCCGCCTCGATGCCTGCCAACACCTGGTCGAGCTTGTCGCGCCGGGTGAATGCGGCGAAACGCTCGCGCTGCAGAGAGTCCAGGCTGATGTTCAGACGGCGTACACCGGCCGCACGCAATTGCGGCGCTAGCTCGCCGAGTTGCGAACCATTGGTGGTGATTGCCAGGTCATCCAGCTCGTCACGTGCGCCCAGGCGCTGCAGCAGGCTGAGCAGGTTCTTGCGCACCAGCGGCTCGCCACCGGTGATGCGAATACGTCGCACGCCCAGCCCGATGAAGGCATCGGCCACGGCGTAGAGTTCCTCCAGACTGAGAATCTGAGCGCGCGGCGCGAACTGCATATCTTCGCTCATGCAGTAGGTGCAGCGAAAATCGCAGCGATCGGTCACCGACAAACGCAGGTAGGTGATGCGCCGACCGAAGGGATCGACGAGCTGATGGGTGTTCACGGTAGGTCTCCTGCAGCGTCACGAGCCGAGACTTTTATGTCATGGATAACGCTGTGCGCGATAGAAACAGAAAAGCGATTTCTTGTATACAGAAATTTGACCACAGAGTCAGTTAAGCGCTGAGCAGCCCGTGGCCGCTGCCTTGAGCCTCGCGCAAAGCCGGTGCTACCATGCCCGACCGCCGCCCGGCGGCAGAGCAAATCACAGGGCCTTATGACCAGCATCCGCGAGCGTAACAAAGAGCTCATCCTGCGCGCAGCCAGCGAGGAGTTCGCCGACAAGGGCTTCGCCGCCACCAAGACCAGTGACATTGCGGCCAAGGCAGGCCTGCCCAAACCCAACGTCTACTACTACTTCAAGTCCAAGGAAAACCTCTACCGCGAGGTCCTGGAAAGCATCATCGAGCCACTGCTGGCCGCCTCTGCCCCCTTCAACCAGCCGGGCCATCCGAGCGAAGTGCTGACCGCCTACATCCGCTCGAAGATCCGCATCTCCCGCGAACTGCCCCACGCCTCCAAGGTATTCGCCAGCGAGATCATGCACGGTGCGCCGCACCTGTCACCGGAACAGACCGAACAGCTCAACGCCCAGGCCAAGCACAATATTGCCTGCATCCAGCACTGGATCGATCAACGACAGATGGCGCAGGTCGACCCGCACCACCTGCTGTTCAGCATCTGGGCGGCGACCCAGACCTACGCCGATTTCGACTGGCAGATATCCACCGTCACCGGCAAGGCCAGCCTGGACGATGCCGACTACGAAGCCGCCGCGCAGACCATCATTCGCCTGGTGCTCAAAGGCTGCGACGTCAGCCCGATGCCATCGAAGGCATCCGAACTGGTGACCAGCGCCTAAGTGGCTGTCCATTGTAGGGTTTCCCGACATCCGTCACCGTAGGGCGTTATACGCCGAGCGCTCGAGCGCAGTCCGCCATTCCGGGTAATGGCGGACTGCTCGCTGGCGCTCGCTGAGTCCGCCCTACGCCTGCACTGAGATATCACGCCCAGCTTCGGCCTTCAGACCACATCCCGTAGGGCGTACTCGCACAGCAGTACGCCGTTGCAATGGATGACTGTTCGCGTCGCTACCAGCGGCCGGCGATCCGGTCAGCCCTACGGCTGCTCTTGAACCCTATACCCCAGCATCCGCCTGCAGACCCAGCGACTCCAGCGCACTCACCGCACACTGCTCATCGATATCCGAGGTGTCGCCGGTGATACCGACGGCACCAATCACCTCGCCGCGCTCGTCCCGAATCAGAACCCCACCCGGGGCCGGGATCAGGCTGCCCTGCGCCAGATTGTTGACCGCACCGATGAACGCCGGACGCTGCTGCGCGTCGGCAGCGATCAGCCGCGAGCCCTTGCCCAGGGCCAATGCACCCCAGGCCTTGCCAATGGCGATCTGCGGGCGCAGCAAGCTGGCGCCGTCCTCGCGCTGCAGGCTGATCAGGTGTCCACCCGCATCCAACACTGCCACTGTCAGCGGCGCCGCCTTTATCTCCCGCCCCACGGCGAGGGCATTGAGGGTGATGTTCAAAGCGACATTCAGGTTAAGGCTACTCATAGAGGCAATCTCCAAAACTGCAGATACGGGCATCCACACACGCAAGTGCGCCGCATCAGAGAACGCCCTATGAAATAGCCGAAGGAGAAACCGATTACAATCACTGAGCACAATTAAAATATTTTTTGTGCACAAAAATTAAAATCAAATAACTCAATCAAAGTATCGAATAACCCTTACCCATTACGGGCTTCCCAGTAGCCCGGCGTGTTGTAGATGCCTTTCAGATAATCGATGAAGAAACGCACCTTGGCCGGCAGATAACGCTGCTGCGGGAACACCGCCTGGATGTCGTAGGCTGGCAGAGCGTACTCGTCGAGCACCGTCACCAACTCGCCCGCTTTCAGCTCGGCCTGGATCTCCCAGGTGGAGCGCCAGCCGATCCCCAGCCCCTGCTTGACCCAGCTATAGAGCAGCTCGCCATCGTTGCAGTCGAGGTTGCCAGCCACCTTCACCGCCACCTGTCGGCCGTCACGCAGGAATGTCCAACCGCGCTGCTGACCGCCCTGCAGGTTGAACGCCAGGCAGTTGTGCAGCGCCAAGTCTTCGAGGGTGCGCGGCACGCCATGCAGCTCGAAGTAACTGGGCGCGCCACAGACCACTCGACGATTGGGAAACAGCTTGAGCGCCACGTAGTTGGGGTCGGTGACCTCACCGATACGAATGCCCATGTCGTAGCCCTGACGCACCAGATCCACCACGCTGTCGGTGAAGTTGAACGACAACTTGAGATCTGGGTATTGCGCCAGGAACGCCGGTGCATGGGGCGCGATATGGCGTCGACCGAACGCCGCCGGCGCGGACACCACCAGATGCCCGCGCACCGACTTGCCACCACGTGCAACGCTGGCGTCGGCCTCGTCGAAGTCCTTGAGCAGGTTGCGGGCACGCTCCAGGTACTGCTCGCCCAGGTCGGTCAATTGCAGCCCCCGCGTGGAGCGGTGCATCAGCTTGACGCCCAGGTGTTGCTCCAGCGCATCCAGCCGCCGCCCCATCACCACGGGCGTCACGCCCTCACTGAGGGCGGCCGAAGCGAAGCTGCCGTTGTCGGCAACCAGAACGAAACTACGGATAAGGGTATGACGGTCCATTCGATACTCCAGATATCGACAGAACTGAAGTATCCATCAATTCCCCCTCTTTCGCCCAGCGATCATCCTATCCCTCAACAGAAAAACAACCGATTCGAGAGGAATGGTCATGGCCAGAATGAGAGCAATCGAGGCAGCCGTACTGGTGATGCGTCGCGAAGGCGTTGATATCGCGTTCGGCGTACCCGGCGCTGCCATCAACCCCCTGTATGCCGCACTGAAGAAACTCGGTGGCATCGATCACGTCCTGGCCCGTCACGTCGAAGGCGCTTCACACATGGCCGAGGGTTACACCCGCACCAATGCCGGCAACATCGGCGTGTGCATCGGCACCTCCGGCCCCGCCGGCACCGACATGGTCACCGGCCTGTACTCGGCGTCCGCCGACTCCATTCCAATTTTGTGCATCACCGGCCAGGCGCCGCGTGCCCGTATGCACAAGGAAGATTTCCAGGCAGTCGACATCACCAGCATCGTCGGTCCGGTGACCAAGTGGGCCACCACCGTGATGGAGCCCGGCCAAGTGCCGCGCGCCTTCCAGCGTGCCTTCCATGAAATGCGCAGTGGCCGTCCTGGCCCGGTGCTGATCGACCTGCCGTTCGACGTGCAGATGGCCGAGATCGAATTCGACATCGACGCCTACGAGCCGCTGCCGGTTGCCAAACCGAGCACCAGCCGCGTCCAGGCTGAGAAAGCCATCGCCATGCTCAACGAGGCCGAGCGCCCGCTGCTGGTCGCTGGTGGCGGTATCTTCAATGCCGATGCAGCGGACAAACTGGTCGAATTCGCCGAATTGACCGGCGTGCCGGTAGTGCCGACGCTGATGGGCTGGGGCGCAATCCCTGACGATCACAAGCTGATGGTCGGCATGGTCGGCCTGCAGACCTCGCATCGTTACGGTAACGCCACCCTGCTCGCCTCCGACCTGGTGTTCGGCATCGGCAACCGCTGGGCCAACCGCCATACCGGCTCGATCGACGTCTACACCGAAGGCCGCAAATTCATCCACGTCGACATCGAACCGACCCAGATTGGCCGCGTGTTCAACCCGGATCTGGGCATCGCCTCCGACGCCGGCAAAGCACTGGACGCCTTCCTCGAAGTGGCCCGCGAGTGGAAAGCCGCCGGCAAGCTGAAGGACCGCAGTGCCTGGGTCGAAGCCTGCCGCGAGCGCAAGCGCACCCTGCAGCGCAAGACCCACTTCGACAACGTGCCGGCCAAACCGCAGCGCGTGTACGAAGAGATGAACGAAGCCTTCGGCAAGGACACCTGCTACGTCAGCACCATCGGTCTGTCGCAGATCGCCGGCGCTCAGTTCCTGCACGTGTACAAGCCGCGTCACTGGATCAACTGCGGCCAGGCCGGCCCACTGGGCTGGACCATTCCGGCGGCCCTGGGTGTGGTCAAGGCCGACCCGCAGCGTCAGGTCGTGGCGCTGTCTGGCGACTATGACTTCCAGTTCATGATCGAGGAGCTGGCCGTCGGTGCGCAGTTCAACCTGCCCTACATCCACGTGCTGGTGAACAACTCGTACCTGGGTCTGATCCGTCAGGCGCAGCGCGGCTTCGACATCGATTACTGCGTGCAACTGGCGTTCGAGAACATCAACGCGCCAGAGCTCAACGGTTACGGCGTCGACCACGTCGCGGTAGTCGAGGGTCTGGGCTGCAAGGCGATCCGCGTGTTCGACCCGAACGAGCTGCAGAACGCCTTCGCCGAAGCCAAGCGCCTGATGGCCGAGCACCGCGTACCGGTGGTGGTGGAGATCATCCTGGAGCGTGTCACCAACATCTCCATGGGCACCGAGATCAACGCCATCAACGAGTTCGAGGAACTGGCCGAGCGGGGCGTCGACGCCCCGACCGCCATCTCGCCGCTCGACTGATCCGCAGGGTGCGCCACGCGCACCACCATATGAGTGCGTACCACCAGGTGCGCACGGCGCACCCTACGAAATTGCACCACGACAAGGAGCCAACCATGCCCCGTTTTGCTGCCAACCTGTCCATGCTGTTCACCGAAGTGGACTTTCTGGACCGTTTCGCCGCTGCCGCCGAAGCCGGTTTCAGCGGCGTGGAATACCTCTTCCCCTATGATTTCGCGGTAGAAGAGATCAAGGCCCGCCTGGACGCCAACAAGCTCGAGCAGGTGCTGTTCAACCTGCCGGCCGGCGACTGGGCCAAGGGTGAGCGCGGCATCGCCTGCCACCCGGACCGCATCGAGGAATTCCGCGTCGGCGTCGACAAGGCCATCGCCTACGCCAAGGTGCTGGGCAACAAGCAGATCAACTGCCTGGCCGGCATCCGCCCGCAGGGCGTGGACTGCACCACCGTCGAGAAGACCTTCGTCGACAACCTGCGCTACGCCGCTGACAAGCTGGCTGGAGCCGGTATTCGTCTGGTCATGGAAGCCATCAACACTCGCGACATCCCTGGCTTCTACCTGAACAACACCAAGCAGGCGCTGGACATTCGCGACAAGGTCGGCAGCACCAACCTGTACCTGCAGTACGACATCTACCACATGCAGATCATGGAAGGTGACCTGGCCCGTACGGTTGAAAGCAACCTGGCCGTCATCAACCACGTGCAGCTGGCCGATAACCCGGGCCGCAACGAGCCGGGCACTGGTGAGATCAACTATCGCTTCCTCTTCGAGCACCTGGATCGCATCGGCTACCAGGGCTGGATCGGCTGTGAATACAAGCCGGCAACCACCACCGCTGCCGGCCTCGGCTGGATGAAAGCGCACAACGCAATCTGAGCCCCACTCTTCAGGAGCAATCTCTCATGGCTAAAATCGGATTCATCGGCACCGGCATCATGGGCAAACCCATGGCGCAGAACCTGCAGAAAGCCGGCCACACCCTGTTCTTCTCCGAGCACTTCGACAAGGCCCCGGCCGACCTGGTTGGCGACAACGGCATCGCCCTGGCCAACCCGAAGGAAGTCGCTCAGGAAGCCGAATTCATCATCGTCATGGTCCCGGACACCCCGCAGGTCGAAGACGTGCTGTTCCGCGCCGATGGCGTTGCGGCGGGCGTTGGCGCTGGCAAGGTAGTGATCGACATGAGCTCGATCTCCCCCACCGCGACCAAGACCTTCGCCGAGAAGATCAAGGCCACCGGCGCTGCCTACCTGGACGCCCCGGTGTCCGGCGGCGAAGTCGGCGCCAAGGCCGCGACCCTGTCAATCATGGTCGGCGGCTGCCCGAACGCCTTCGAACGTGCCCTGCCGCTGTTCCAGGCCATGGGCAAGAACATCACCCGCGTCGGCGGCAATGGTGACGGCCAGACCGCCAAGGTGGCCAACCAGATCATCGTCGCACTGAACATCCAGGCAGTGGCCGAAGCGCTGTTGTTTGCTGCCAGGAACGGTGCCGACCCGGCCAAGGTGCGCGAGGCGCTGTCCGGTGGTTTCGCCGGCTCGAAAATCCTCGAAGTGCACGGCGAGCGCATGATCAAGGGCACATTCGATCCGGGCTTCCGCATCAGCCTGCACCAGAAGGACCTCAACCTGGCGCTGTCCGGTGCTCGCGAGCTGGGCCTGAACCTGCCCAACACCGCCAACGCCCAGCAAGTGTTCAGCACCTGCGCGGCCCTCGGCGGCAGCGGTTGGGACCATTCCGGCCTGATCAAGGGTCTGGAGCATATGGCCAACTTCAATATCCGCGGCGAGTAAAAGAGCGCCCTCTCCCCTGCCCCTCTCCCGCATGCGGGAGAGGGGAGACGAGCCGCTCGGCGTTGCACGGACTTCCGGCGTACGCCAAGCCAGTCCCCTCTCCCATTTATGGGAGAGGGTTAGGGAGAGGGACTTTGCTTCTGGCCCACCCTTTCGACCTTCCTGGCAGGAGGTGTCACGGCCCGATTGCCAGGTCGGTCGATTCCACTCCCCAGGCGCTGCCACGCGGCGCCTGCGGACTGGAATCGATCCAGCGAAAGAACATCGATCGTTCCCACGCTCTGCGTGGGCATGCATCTCGTGACGCTTCGCGTCATACAACAGCAGGCGCCTTAGCGTCTCGCCAAGCGTTACCACGCGGACGCGGGAACGATCATCCAGCGTCCCCCCCAGAACAAGAGAACATCGCCATGACCTTCGACCCGCAACGCCTGCTGCGCGACCTGTTCGCCACCGCCATCGCTGCCGCGCATCCGCGCCAGGTGCTGGCCGATCATCTGCCCGCCGACCGCAGTGGCCGCGTCATTGTTATCGGCGCCGGCAAGGCCGCAGCGGCGATGGCCGAGGTGATCGAGCAGGAATGGCAAGGCGAGGTCAGTGGCCTGGTGGTGACCCGCTACGAGCACGGCGCCGACTGCAAGAAGATCGAAGTGGTGGAAGCCGCACACCCGGTGCCGGACGATGCCGGCGAGCGTGTCGCGCGCCGCGTCCTGGAGCTGGTGTCGAACCTCAGCGAAGACGACCGCGTGATCTTCCTGCTCTCCGGTGGCGGCTCCTCGCTGCTGGCGCTACCGGCCGAGGGCATCAGCCTCAAGGACAAGCAGGCGATCAACAAAGCCCTGCTCAAATCCGGCGCCACCATCGGCGAGATGAACTGCGTGCGCAAGCACCTCTCGGCCATCAAGGGCGGCCGCCTGGCCAAGGCCTGCTGGCCAGCGACCGTTTACACCTATGCCATCTCCGACGTGCCCGGTGACGAAGCCACGGTAATCGCCTCCGGCCCCACCGTGGGCGACCCGACCACCTCGGCCGACGCCCTGGCGATTCTTGCCCGCTACGCCATCGACGTCCCGGCCAATGTGCGTAGTTGGCTGCAGGATCCACGCTCGGAAACGGTCAAGCCCGGCGACCCGGTACTCGCTCGTAGCCACTTCCAGCTGATCGCCACGCCGAAGCAGTCGCTCGACGCCGCCGCGGCCAAGGCCGAAGCCGCGGGCTTCCCGGTACTGATTCTCGGCGACCTGGAAGGCGAGTCGCGCGACGTGGCCAAGGTGCATGCTGGCATCGCGCGCCAGGTGCAGCTGCACGGCCAGCCGATCAAGCCGCCGTGCGTGATCCTCTCTGGCGGCGAAACCACCGTCACCGTACGCGGCAAGGGGCGTGGCGGGCGTAATGCCGAGTTCCTCCTGAGCCTCACCGACAGCCTCAAGGGCCTGCCCGGTGTCTACGCGCTGGCCGGTGATACCGATGGCATCGACGGCTCCGAAGACAACGCCGGCGCCATCATGACGCCCTACAGCTACGCCCGTGCTGGCATCAAGAGCCTGAGCGCCCGCGACGAACTGGACGACAACAACGGCTATAGCTACTTCGCCGCCCTCGACGAGCTGATCGTCACCGGCCCGACCCGTACCAACGTCAACGATTTCCGCGCAATCCTGATCCTTGGAGCAGCGGAGACTGCAGGTGAAGAACCGCTGGGCGCCTCCCTGTAGGGCGGGTGCAACCCGCCAGAGCGCCGGTGGCGGGTTACACCCGTCCTACGCCGCAACGCCATCGAAAAACTCATGACCAAGGCTGCCCAATGAACGCCGACAAGAAAGTAAAGATCCTCGCCACCCTCGGCCCGGCCATCCGCGACGCCGCGCATATCCGCCAGCTGGTGGAGGCCGGGGTCAACCTGTTTCGCCTCAACTTCAGCCACGGCGAACACGCCGACCACGCCCAGCGCTACCAGTGGGTGCGCGAGGTCGAGCGCGAGCTGAACCAGCCCATCGGCATCCTTATGGACCTGCAGGGGCCCAAGCTGCGCGTCGGCCGTTTCGCCAAAGGCAAGGTGCAGCTGGTCAACGGCCAGAGCCTGCGCTTGGACCTAGACGCCACGCCCGGCGACGCCAGCCGGGTCAACCTGCCCCACCCGGAAATCATCGAAGCCCTGCAGCCGGGCATGAGCCTGCTGCTGGACGACGGCCGCCTGCGCCTGAAAGTGACCGGCAAGCAGGCCGATGCCGTAGACACCTGCGTCATCGCCGGCGGCGAGCTGTCCGACCGCAAGGGCGTCAACGTGCCCGAGGCGGTGCTGCAGCTGTCGCCGCTGACCGAGAAGGATCGCCGCGACCTGGCCTTCGGCCTGGAGCTGGGCGTGGACTGGGTGGCGCTGTCGTTCGTGCAGCGCCCCGAGGACATCGTCGAAGCCCGCGAGCTTATCCAGGGCAAGGCCTTCCTTATGGCCAAGATCGAGAAGCCCTCGGCGGTGCAGCATCTCGAAGAAATCGCCAAGCTGTGCGACGCCATTATGGTGGCGCGCGGCGACCTGGGCGTGGAAGTGCCGGCCGAGAACGTGCCGCGCATTCAGAAGGACATCGTGCGCACCTGCCGCCAGCTCGGCCGCCCGGTAGTGGTCGCCACGCAGATGCTCGAATCCATGCGTTTCTCTCCGGCACCGACCCGCGCCGAAGTCACCGACGTGGCCAACGCCGTGGCCGAAGGCGCCGATGCGGTGATGCTGTCGGCCGAGACCGCCTCCGGTGATTACCCACTGGAAACGGTGCAGATGATGAGCAAGATCATCCGCCAGGTGGAAAACGGCCCGGACTACCAGAGCCAGCTCGACGTCGGCCGCCCGCAGGCCGAAGCCACCGCCAGAGACGCCATCAGCTGCGCCATCCGCCGTATCAGCTCGATCCTGCCGGTGGCGGCATTGGTCAACTACACGGAATCCGGCAGTTCCAGCCTGCGTGCCTCGCGCGAGCGGCCCAAGGCGCCGATCCTGAGCCTGACGCCGAGCCTGACCACTGCCCGCCGCCTGACCGTGGCCTGGGGCATCTACTCGGTGGTCAACGAGCGCCTGCGCCGGGTCGAGGAAGTCACCAGCACCGCGCTGGAGATCGCCCAGGCCCAGGGCATGGCCAAGCGCGGCGAAACCGTGGTGATCACCGCCGGCGAACCCTTCGGCCAGCCCGGCAGCACCAACAGCCTGAGGATCGAAACGCTGCATTGAGCCGTAGGGTGTCGCGGGGCCGCCTGGGCCTTGCGCACCTTGCGACCAGTTAGCGGGGCGCACGGCGCACCCCACAGGACTCCTCCAAGCGACACGGACGGCGCCCCTCTCCCGCTTGGGGGAGAGGGCTCTTGGCACAGACTTCATGCCTCCACTACCAACCTCACACCCTGCCCTGCAAAGCCTGCGCGCCCTGCTCTGCGGCTTCGCCCAGATCTTTCTGCAGCAACACCCTGGCTGCGGCCTGCTGGTGGCGCTCGCCATCCTTATCGGCGCTCCCGAGCTGCTGCCCGGAGCGCTGCTCGGTGGCCTGACCTCGATGCTGGTCGCGCAACGCCGTAACTACCCGCAAGCGGACATCGCCATCGGCCTGTACGGCTACAACGGCATCCTGATCGGCCTGCTGCTCAGCCTGAAACTGCCATGGACACCGCTGTTGCCCGTGCTGATCAGCGCCAGCGCTGCCCTTTCCAGCCTGCTGCTCGCGCCCTGGATGCGGCGCATGCGCCAGCATGGCTGGCTGCCCGCCTTCACCTTTCCCTTCGTGCTGCTGGGTTGGCTGCTGCTGGCACTGCTCGCTCAGCTGGACCTGTCAGCTGCACCGCCAGCCAGCACGCCCGACGCGCCGGAGCTAAACATCCTGCAGCTGATACTCGCCGTGCTGCGTGGCCTCGGCCAGGTGATCTTCCTCGACTCGCCACTGGCCGGCCTGTGCCTACTGCTCGGCTTGCGCCTGGCCGATGGCCGCATGGCGCTGTGGGCGCTGTTGGGTTCCAGCGGCGGCTTCGCCCTGGCGCTCTTCTCCGGCTGGCCCGGCGAGGGCGCGCTGGCCGGTCTTTACGGCTACAACGCCACTCTGGCGGCCATTGCCCTGGCCCAGGTAAACCGCAGCCTCTGGGTGCCCGCCCTCGGCATCCTGCTCGCCCTGCTGCTGCAACCCGGTTTCAGCGCCCTCGGTCTGCCGGCCCTGACCATGCCCTTCATCCTCGCCTGCTGGCTGATCAGGGCCGGTGCACAAAGTTGGCAAAAGGCAGTCAAGGACAGCACCCCGACGTTCTAGAATCGCGCAACCGACCGCAAAGGGAGCGCGCGGAACATGGACAGACGAATTCTCGGCCTCAGCTTGCTACTGGCAACCGCTACGACCTGCGCAGAGTCAAACCCGAGCCTGATTGGCCCAGTCAGCGATATCGTGGTGATCGCAGATGAACTCGGCCCGGCGCAAGACAACTGCCATAGCTTCAAGGTCAGCGAAGCATTGGTCGCCGATTTCCTGCGTCACGCCCTCCTCATCACCCACAGCCAGGAGCACGCCTGGTACCTCCACGACCCCTGCCAGGCCCATGGAATCTTGTGCACCCGTTACGGTGAATGGCAGTGGCAGCTACTCAATCTAGGCACCGCTCGGATTACAGCGGCCATAGGTGAAACCTTCGTGCTGAGTAATCCGCGGGAGGAGTCTTCGCTGGAAGGGGATTGAGAACAGAGCCGCAAGCACAACCACGGCCTTGCCCTTACTCCGCCTTCCTGCCTAGGCTGTGCCCTTTCGCTTGATTTGGACCTTGCCATGGAAAACCGGCAGAGCTGGCGCCAACGCCTTTACGTCATCATTTTCGAAACCAGCACACCGGCGGCGCAGCGCTTCGACAACTGGCTGCTGGTGACCATCCTTGCCAGCCTGGTGGTGGTAATGCTCGACAGCATCGAGCACTTCCACAATCAGCACGCTGCTGTGTTCGGCGCGCTGGAGTGGTTTTTCACCGCGCTGTTCGCCATCGAGTACGGCTTGCGCCTGTACAGCTCGCCCAAGCCGATGCGCTATGCCTTCAGTTTTTTCGGCCTGGTGGATCTGCTCGCGGTGCTACCAGCGATCCTGGCGTTGGTGTTCGCTGATGCGCAGTATCTGATGATCGTCCGCGTCATCCGCATGATCCGTATCTTCCGTGTGCTCAAGCTGCGCCAGTACCTGACCCAAGCCAACTTCCTGCTGGTAGCGCTGCGCGGCAGCAAGCAGAAGATCGTGGTATTTCTGGTGTCCGTCTCGACCCTGGTCACCGTGTATGGCGCGCTGATGTACGTCATCGAAGGCCCTGCCAATGGCTTTACCAGCATTCCCACCGGTATCTACTGGGCAGTGGTGACGCTGACCACTGTGGGCTTCGGCGACATCACTCCGCAAACTCCCATAGGCCAGATGCTCGCTACGCTGGTGATGATCACCGGCTACTCGATCATCGCCGTGCCTACCGGTATTTTCACCGCCGAACTGGCCAATGCCATGCGCCAGGATGGGCTGATGGAGCATGACTGCCCGCATTGTCGCAAGAACCGTCACGAGTACAGTGCGGCGTTCTGTAGCCGCTGCGGTGGACCGCTGTTCAGCAGACAGGTCGAGCCGTCAGCGTCGACGCAAAACACACCTGAAACAGACTGAAGCAAAACCGATTGGCCAGCGCGTGGTCATAAAGTCGCCCTGTGGGCTATAAAGCCCGACTTTTTAGCTAAAGGAAGCGCGCCATGGCCGTTACCACCAATGAATCCACCGCACCTGCCAAGGCTGCCTGGATTGGTCTGATTCTGGGCCCCTTGCTACTGCTCGTCTGCCTGGTCACCGAGCCGCCAGCAGGCCTCTCCAGCACCGCCTGGGCCACCATCGGCCTGACCCTGCTGATGGCCACCTGGTGGTCGACCGAAGCCATTCCGATCCCGGCCACTTCGCTGCTGCCGATCCTGTTGATCCCGGCGCTGGGCATCGACAGTCTCAACGCCGCCACCGCGCCCTACGCCAACCCGACCATCTACCTGTTCCTCGGTGGTTTTGTTCTGGGCCTGGCCATGGAGCGCTGGAACCTGCACAAGCGCATCGCGCTGATGACGCTGCTGGCCATGGGCAGCAAGCCGAGCCGGCAGATCGCTGGTTTCATGATGGCCACGGCCTTTCTCAGCATGTGGGTGAGCAACACTGCCACCACCATCATGATGCTGCCTATCGGCCTTTCGGTAATCGGCATGCTCACCAGCGAGAAGAGCACCGGCGAAGCCGATCGTGAGCGTTTCGCCACTGCCTTGCTGCTGGCGATTGCTTACGCCGCCAGTGTCGGTGGCATCGCCACGCTGATCGGCACCCCACCGAATGCCTTGCTGGCCGCCTTCCTCGCCGACAACTACGACGTGCAGATCGGTTTCGGCCAGTGGATGCTGCTCGGCGTGCCAGTGGCCGTACTCATGCTGGCATTCATCTGGTGGTGGCTGACCCGCGGCGGCTTCAACCTGGCCGGACATGACAGCACGCAGCTGATCCGCAGCGAACTGGCCGAACTGGGCCCGCTGAGTCGCGGCGAGAAGCTGGTCGCCCTGGTATTCGTGGTTACCGCACTGGCCTGGGTGTTCCAGCCGCTGATCGGCGAATGGGTATCGGGCGTCAACGACACCAGCATCGCCATCGCCGCGGCGCTGGCACTGTTCATCATCCCGGTGGACACCAAGCAGCGCGTGTTCCTGATGGACTGGGAAAGCGCCAGCAAACTACCCTGGGGCGTTCTGCTGCTATTCGGCGGCGGCCTGTCGCTGGCGGGTGTAATTCGCAGCACCGGCCTGGCCGAGTGGATCGCCCAAAGCCTCGGCGCACTGAGCGCCCTGCCGGTGATCGCGATGATCGGCGTGGTGGTACTGGTGATCATCTTCCTGACCGAAGTCACCTCCAACACCGCCACCGCTGCCGCCTTCCTGCCACTGCTGGGGGCGCTGGCCGTAGCGCAGGGTATGCCAGCCGAGCTGCTGGCGATTCCTGCCGCCATCGCCGCCAGTTGCGCCTTCATGATGCCGGTGGCAACGCCGCCCAATGCCATCGTGTTCGGCACCGGGCACATGAAGATACAGTCGATGATCAAGGCGGGTTTCGTCCTCAACCTGTTCGGCGTGGTGCTGGTGACGCTGATCTGCTATCTGCTGGTGGGCATGATCTGGGCGCATTGAGCACGGATCACAACCAACGAAAACGGCACCTTCGGGTGCCGTTTTCGTCAGGAATGTAAAGCGGGTTAAACCCGCCCTACGCGATCAGCGGTTCTGATACTGACGAAACAACCCCGGCGGGATACCCGAGCTGTCGGTTTCCTTCCACGGCCCGCCTGCTTGCGACGACCAGCTCCAGCCGCCGTCCCAGCGGTAGAACACACGCTCGCGGTAGTAGAGATCCCGCGCGCCTTCGACCACGTAGACGCCCAAGCCCGGATTCCAGTGGCTTTTCACCCCAGGCGGCGGCGCGTAGCGCGGGTGCGACGGCTGCTGCACCGGCGGCAACTGGCCAACCGGTGTACTCGGTTGCTGCAGTACGCAGCCGCTCAGGCCAAGCCCGAGTGCGCAGGCCAGCACCAAACGCTTCACTGTGGCTGCCCGTCGCGGCTGTCGATCAATAGCGTCTGTACGCCACGGGCGGTATTGGCCACCGGGCCGGTCTGGCCCGTCCACTCACCCTGGGTAGCATTGCCAGCGCGGGAGACCCGCGCCACCAATTGCACCTGGTCGAATTGCGAAATTTTCAGTTCCGGCATCATCGCATCCACATCCGAGAGACTGATCTGCACCGGTAGGTCGGAGACCTTCAGGCGCTTGGCCGCCAGGGGCATCGGCGGGCCGCTGAGTGCGCGGGCGAAGACGAACACGGCATCGTCCGGCTGAACGTTCTGCTGCACCTCGGGCGACAACGACACGCTGACTTCGAGGGCATGCACCTTGGCGCTCGGCTCGGCGGCAGCACTGCTCTGCTCGCCCTCGCCCATCTGCTGCCGGGCGCGCTCGATGCCGCCGGCGATGGCCGCGCGGGACGGGTCCTGCTCCGGCAGCACGGCGACCAGACGCTCCCAGTAGCGCACTGCATCAGCATAGCGCTGACTTTCATAGGCGGCGATACCCAGCAGGCCCAAGCTGGTGACCTCTTCCGGATCGGCCTTCAACGCCTCGTCGGTGAGCCCCTGCAACTGCTCGTTCCACTGTTTGCCTTCGGCGAAATACAGCGCCTGCGCCCATTGACCGAGCAGTTCCGGGGCGCGCCCGGCGATCTCCACGGCGCGCTCGAAGGCCTTGGCGGCGTCGCCGGCACGCTCCTGCGCCATATAGGTACGGCCAAGGAAGTACCAGCCTTCGGCGGAGTCCGGCTGCTGCTTGACGGTCTGCTCCAGGCGCGCGGTCATTTCCTCGATGCTCTGCGGCTGCATGGCCGCCAGCTGACGTGTCTGCTCCACCTGATCGAGCGCGCCCCAGTGCAGGTACAGGGCCACGCCGAGCACCGGCACCAGCAACGCCGAGACCAGCGGGATCTTGCCGCCGAGCACACCGCTGCGGCGCTGCACGCCTTCGGTATCGTCGAGCAGCTCGCGCGCCGCTTCGGCACGACCGGCCTGCATCTGCGCATCATCGAGCACACCGGCCTGGCGCTGGGCTTCCAGCTCCTGCAGGCGTTCCTGATAGAGGGTGACGTTGAGTGCGGTACGGTCTTCTTCGGCCTGCAGCTTGCGAATGCGCAGTACCGGAATCAGCAGAAACGCCAGGGCAGTCAGCAAAAGCAGCCCGGCGGGCAACCAGAAATCGATCATTGGTCTTTCTTGTCCTGAGAGGCTTGGGCGAGCAGCGCGTCGAGGCGCGCCTGCTCATCAAGGGAGAGGCCAGCGGCGGAGCGATCCTTCTGCTGGCCACGGCGGCGCAAGACGATCACCCCAAGCACGCCGAAGCCAATCAGCAGCAGGCCGGCAGGGCCGTACCAGAGCAGCAGCGTGCGGCTGGTCAGCGGTGGCTTGTAGAGCACGAAGTCGCCATAACGGGAAACCAGGAAGTCGATGATCTCCTCGTTGCTCTTGCCCTCTTCGAGCATGCGATAGATTTCGCCACGCAGGTCCATGGCGATCGGCGCATCGGAGTCGGCGATGTTCTGGTTCTGGCATTTCGGGCAGCGCAGTTCTTCGATCAGGTTGCGATAGCGCTGACGCTCGGCCTCGTTGGCGAATTCGAAGGTATCGATGGCGGCATGCGCGCTGGCCAACAGGCCCAACGCCAGACCGGCGGACATCAGCAAACGCTTCATGGCTGGGCCTCGTCGACCAGTTCCTGATAGATCGGCGCCAGTTTTTCGCGCCAGATGCGCTCGTCGATGGCACCGACGTACTTGTGGCGAATGATGCCCTTGGCGTCGATGAAGAAGGTCTCCGGTGCACCATACACTCCCAGGTCCAGGCCCAGGCTGCCCTTGGCATCTTCGATATTGAGCTGATAGGGATTGTGCAGGTCACGCAGCCACTTCTGCGCCGGCTCGCGCTGATCCTTGTAGTTGATGCCGTGGATCACCACACCTGCCTCGGCCAGCTTGTTCAACACAGGGTGCTCGTGGCGGCAGGCCGGGCACCAGGTGGCCCAGACGTTGACCAGCGCGGGCTTGCCCTTGAGATCGTCAACGCCCAGGGTGCGCTCGGGGTTGTCCAGCGCCGGCAGGCTGAAAGCCGGGAACGGCTTGCCAATCAGCGCCGAGGGCAGCTCGGAGGGGTCGAGGAACAAGCCACGGTAGAGAAATACGGCAATCGCCAGGAATGCCAGCAGCGGCAACAGCAGGAGAAGACGTCTCATGCGCTGGCCTCCTGCAAGCCCAGGGCGTCGCGCACGCGGGTGCGGACCTTGATCCGGTAGCGCTTGTCGGCCGCGGCGAGGAAGCCACCGAAGGCCATCAGCAGACCGCCGAGCCAGATCCAGCGCACGAAGGGCTTGATGTGAATACGCACGGCCCAGGCGCCCTGCTCCAGCGGCTCGCCCAGGGCAACGAACAGATCGCGAGTGAAACCGGCGTCGATGCCCGCCTCGGTCATGGTCGACTGTTGCACGGTATACAGGCGCTTCTCCGGATGCAGCACCTTGATCTGCCGCTCACCATCGAAGACACGCACCGTGCCCTTGTCGGAGATGAAGTTGGGGCCTTCGTGATGCACGGCGCCGTCGAACTGGAAGCGATAGCCTGCCAGCTCCACCGACTCGCCCGGTGCCATGCGCAGATCACGCTCATAGCTGCCCAAGCTGGTCAGGACCACGCCCAGGGCGCATACGGCGAACCCCAGGTGCGCCATCTGCATGCCCCAGTAGCTGCGAGTCAGGCTCGGCAGGCCCTTGATCAACCCCTTGTGTCGGGTCTTGTCGAGAATGTCGCGCACACCGCCAAGCACCACCCAGAAGGCCAGCAGGCAAACGGCCAATACAGCCCAATGGAAATCACCATGCAGGAAGGTCGCGGCTACCGCCAGCACCACGCTGGCGACCAGCACCGGCGTCAGCATGCTGCCCAGCCACTTCAGCGGCGTATCCTTCCAGCGCACCAGCACGCCGACGCTGATCACCGCCATCAGCAGCGCCATCAGCGGCAGGAACATCGCATTGAAGTATGGCGGGCCAACCGACAGCTTGGCGCCGGTCAGGGCATCGAGCACCAGCGGGTAGAGGGTGCCGAGCAGGATCATCGCAGCCGACACCACCAGTACGATGTTATTGACCAGCAGCAGGGTTTCACGCGACCACAGGCCAAAGCCGACCTGGCTCCTGACCACCGGTGCGCGCACGGCGAACAGCGTCAGCGAACCGCCGACCACCACCAGCAGGAAGGCGAGGATGAACACGCCGCGCTCCGGATCGGTGGCAAAGGCATGCACCGAGGTCAGCACGCCGGAACGCACCAGGAAGGTCCCCAAGAGGCTGAGGGAGAACGCGGCGATGGCCAGCAGCACCGTCCAGCTCTTGAACACACCGCGCTTTTCCGTCACGGCCAATGAGTGGATCAGCGCCGTGCCCACCAGCCAGGGCATGAACGAGGCATTTTCCACCGGGTCCCAGAACCACCAGCCGCCCCAGCCCAGTTCGTAGTAGGCCCACCAGGAACCGAGGGCGATACCGATGCCGAGGAAGGCCCAGGCGACGATGGTCCATGGACGCGACCAGCGCGCCCAGGCGGCGTCCAGCTTGCCGCCGAGCAGCGCGGCAATGGCAAAGGCGAAGGCCACCGAGAAACCGACATAGCCCATGTACAGCATCGGCGGATGCACGATCAGGCCGAAGTCCTGCAGCAGCGGGTTGAGGTCGCGGCCGTCGACGGGCGAGTTCGGCAGCAGACGCTCGAAGGGGTTGGAAGTGACGATCAAAAACAGCAGGAAGCCAACGCTGATCATGCCCATCACCGCCAGCACGCGGGCGAGCATCTCTTCCGGGAGGTGGCGCGAGAAGATCGCCACGGCGAAAGTCCAGCCGGCCAGGATCAAAGCCCACAGCAGCAACGAACCTTCGTGTGCGCCCCATACCGCGCTGAACTTGTAGTACCAGGGCAGCGCGCTGTTGGAGTTGTTGGCCACGTAGGCGACGGAGAAGTCGTCGACCATGAAGGCATAGGTCAGGCACAGGAAGGAGAACAACAGGAAGGCGAACTGACCCCAGGCGGCCGGCTGCGCCAGGCTCATCCACTGGTGGTCACCGCGCCAGGCACCGATCAGCGGCAATGTCGCCTGTACCAGGCACAGGCACAGCGCCAGAATCATCGCCAGATGGCCGAGCTCGGGAATCATTGCGCGCTCTCCTGCTGGTAGCCTTGCTTGGCGGCTTTGGCCTCATCGTGCTTTTGCATCATCCCGCTCTTTTCCAGCGCCTGCATGACTTCAGGCGGCATGTAGTTCTCGTCGTGCTTGGCCAGCACCTCGTCGGCCACCAGCACGCCCTCTTCATTGACGCGGCCCAGGGCAACGATGCCCTGCCCTTCACGGAACAGGTCCGGGAGGATGCCGCTGTAGCGGATGGTCACGCCGTGGGCGCCGTCGGTGACGACGAAGTCCACCTCCAGCGAATCGGCCGAGCGCTTCACAGAACCCTCTTCTACCAGGCCGCCAGCACGAATGCGGGTATCGACCGGCGCCTCGCCATTGGCGATCTGGCTCGGGGTGTAGAACAGGTTGATGTTCTCCTGCAACGCGGTCAGCGCCAGCGCAACAGCGATGCTGACACCACAGAGGATGGCCAGAACGATATACAGGCGTTTCTTGCGAACCGGATTCACTTCGACTTCTCCCGGCGCAAACGACGCGCCTCGTCTTGCAGGTAACGGCGGCGAGCCAGAATCGGCAGCACCACATTCAACGCCAGGATCGCCAGGCTGATACCGTAAGCGCTCCAGACATAGGCGCCATGGGTGCCCATGGCGAGGAATTCGGAAAAGGACGAGAAGCTCATGCCTTGCCCTCCACCAGGTTCTGCACCTCGGTCTTCACCCAGCTGCTGCGCGCTTCGCGCTTGAGTACTTCCAGGCGCATGCGATAGAGCAGCACGGCGCCGAAGAAGCAGTAGAAACCCAGCACCGCCAGCAGCAGCGGCAGCCACATCTCCACCGGCATCGCGGGTTTTTCGGTGACCTTGAAGGTGGCAGTCTGGTGCAGCGAGTTCCACCACTCCACCGAGTACTTGATGATCGGGATGTTGATCACACCGACGATGGCCAACACGGCGCAGGCCTTTGCGGCGCTGTCGCGGTTGCTGATGGCATTGCCCAGGGCGATGACGCCGAAGTAGAGAAACAGCAGGATCAGCATCGAAGTCAGGCGTGCGTCCCAGACCCAGTAGGTGCCCCAGGTCGGCTTGCCCCAGATGGCTCCGGTAAGCAGCGCGATGGCCGTCATCCAGGCACCGATGGGCGCTGCCTGCTGCAAGGCGACGTCGGCCAGCTTCATTTTCCACACCAGGCCGACCAGGCCGGCGACGGCCAGCGTCACGTAGATGGATTGAGCCAGGAAAGCGGCAGGAACATGAATGTAGATGATGCGAAAGCTGTTGCCCTGCTGGTAGTCCGGCGGCGCGAAGGCCAGGCCCCAGACCAGGCCAGCGACGGTCAGCAACACGGCAGCGATGCTGAGCCAGGGCAGCCAGCGGCCACTCATCTCATAGAACCACTTGGGCGAACCCCATTTGTGAAACCACGTCCAGTTCATGCTCGACTCATCATTCAGGCCTGGCTCGACTGCTGCCGGTCAGGTATCACGGTTCGTTCTTATTCGCCGACACTGATGGTCAGGCCAGCGGCAATCGCAAAAGGTGTCAGGGTCACCGCCAGGGCGGTGAGGCTCGCCAGCCACAACAGGTGACCAGTAGCCGGCAATCCTTGCAGGGCCGCCTGCAACGCCCCGCTGCCGAGAATCAGCACCGGGATGTACAGCGGCAGGATCAGCAGCGCGAGCAGCAAGCCGCCACGCTTGAGACCGACGGTGAGCGCCGCGCCCACCGCACCGAGCAGGCTCAGCACCGGGGTGCCGAGTAGCAGGGAAATCAGCAACACCGGCAGGCAACGCCCGGGCAAGCCGAGCATCAGCGCCAGCAAGGGCGCCAGCAGCACCAGCGCCAACCCACTGAATAGCCAGTGTGCCAGCACCTTGGCCAACACCAGAAGAGGCAGGGGGTGCGACGAAAGGACCCACTGTTCGAGCGAGCCGTCCTCGAAATCACTGCGGAAAAGCCCGTCCAGCGAGAGCAGCACGGCCAAAAGCGCCGCGACCCAGACCAGGCCAGGGGAAAGGGTTTGCAACAATTGCGTCTCTGGTCCCACCGCCAGCGGGAACAGCGCGATGACGATGGCGAAGAACACCAGCGGGTTGGCCAGATCGGATGGGCGGCGAGCGAGCAGACGCATTTCGCGCGACAGCAGCTGTGTGAAAACGTTGCTCATACGGCGTACTGCCCCAGATCCAGATCGCGATAGGTCGCCGGTGTGCGTTGCAGACTGTGGTGAGTGGTCAGCACCACGACACCCCCACGCTCGCAATGGCCGGTCAGGTGCGCTTCGAGTTGCACCACGCCACTCTTGTCCAGTGCGGTGAACGGCTCATCGAGCACCCACAGCGGGGGTGTATCGGCCAGATAAAGACGGGCCAGCGCGACACGGCGCTGTTGGCCGGCCGACAGGGTATGACAGGGAACGTCCTCGAAACCGCGCAGGCCGACCGCTTCCAGCGCCTGCCAGATCGCCTCGCGACTGGCCGGGCGATGCAGCGCGCAGAGCCAGGCCAGATTCTCTTCGGCGCTCAGCAGGCCCTTGATGCCGGCGGCATGGCCAATCCACAACAGGTTGCGCGCCAACTCGCTGCGCTGCTCGGCCAGGGTCTGGCCCTGCAGGAGGATGTCACCGGAGGTCGGCTGACGCAGGCCGGCAATCAGCCGTAGCAAGCTGGTCTTGCCGCTGCCGTTGGGGCCGCTGATCTGCAACATGTCGCCCGGCTGCAGGGCGAAGTGCAACTGCTCGAAGAGCATGCGCCAGTCCCGCTCACAGCTGAGCGCCACGGCTTCGAGAAGGGGAACGGGACGGGTCATCGATACCTGGCAGGGTTAAAGTCGACGGTGCTCCGGCCGCTATACTGACGCGTGCCGGAACTACTATGCGCAGCGGGGCGGCATTATACATGGCGCGCCACTGTCCCCGCAGTCAGCATTTTCGACAGGGTGTTAATCTGTGGCAGGCAAATCAGCCGTAGGCTGTACTCGTGAAGCAGTACGCCATCAGATACGTGAGAGCCCATGAGCGAAATCAGCAGCCCACGCCCACTTCCCCCTTCCGTGCCAGTGATTCGCAACACTGCGACGGCGGCAGACATGGCCGTGCGCCTGTTGCAGCCACTGGAAGGCATGCTGGCGGCCGGCGAAAGCGCCAAGGCCGAAGTCGTGGCGATTCGCGAACAAGCGCAAAGCTTCCAGCTGCTACTCAAACTGACCCTCGCGGGTGGCAAGCAGGCGACTCTGCAAGCCGAGAGCCCCAGGCCGCTGGCTCAGGGCAGCGCGCTGGTGGTCACCGCACTGTCCGAGACTCGCCTGGCGCTAGCCTTGCAGGCTGGCGGCGACAAGCCGCTGACCAGCCTCGACCTGCAGCAACTGCCACCCGGTACGCTGGTGCAGGGCAAGGTCGTCAGCAACGCCCCACTGCCGACACAGAATGCGCAGACGATCTATCGCCTGGTGGTCAACCTGCTCAACACTCCGCTGGCGGGCAACAAGCTGGCCATCGACAGCCCCTTGAATCTGCCGCTCGGCAGCCTGCTCAGCGCGCAGGTACAAGGCAGCCAGAGCCTCGCCTTTCTGCCGCTCAGCGGCCGCCTGGATCAGTTGGTGCTGGGCCAGCAACTGGCCGCCCAGCAGAATCGCCAGGCGTCGCTGGAGGGCTTGTTCAAGGGTCTGCAGAACCTGAGCGGTGGCGATGAGGCGCTGCGCGGCAGTATCGACAAGCTGCTTGCCGGCCTCCCCGACAGCACTCAGCTGAGTACCGCCAAAGGCCTGGCGCAGGCACTCGAAGGCAGTGGTGTGCTGCTCGAAGCCAAACTGCTGCAGGGCCAGACCGGCTCATTGCCGCAGGACCTGAAGGCCAACCTGCTGCGCCTGATCGCCCAGCTGATGCCGCAACTTCCAGGTGTCTCCGGGCCTCTTGCCGGCCTGCAGAACGCCCTTAACCAGAACTTGCCCAACCTGGCTCGGCAACTGCTCGGCGCAGGCGCTGCCGGCTCAGCACGCCAACAGGCGCTGACCTTCCCATTACCTTCTCGCCTGTTGCAGAACATGGATGGCGAAGCCGACCTGGAAACCCTGCTGAAGCTCGCCGCTGCAGCCGTCTCACGGCTGCAGACCCATCAGCTATCGAGCCTGGCGCAAACCCAGGTGGATGCCAACGGCAACCTGCTGACCACCTGGCAGCTGGAGCTGCCCATGCGCCACCAGCAGGAAGTGATTCCACTGCAGATCAAACTGCAGCGCGAAGACAGTGGCAAGGCGGAGAAAGCGGAGCAGAAGGAAACGCTCTGGCGCGTGGAACTGGCCTTCGACCTCGATCATCTTGGCCCGCTGCAGGTTCGCGCCCAACTACTGCGCGGCAGCCTCTCCAGCCAACTGTGGGCCGAACGCGCCGATACCGCATCGCTGATCACCGCCGAGCTGGGCAACCTGCGTGAGCGCCTGCTAGCCGCAGGACTGGAGGTTGGCGAACTGGCCTGCAGCCAGGGCATGCCACCGCAAGGACCGAAAACCTCGCTGGAACAACGCTGGGTGGACGAAACCGCATGAGCCGCAAGCCGCAGTCCGAAGCGCGTCAGGCCATCGCCCTCAACTATGACGGGCAAAACGCACCGATACTCAGCGCCAAGGGTGATGACGAACTGGCCGAAGCCATCCTCGCCATCGCTCGCGAATGCGAAGTACCGATCTATGAAAATGCCGAGTTGGTGCGTCTGCTGGCGCGCCTCGAACTGGGCGATGCCATTCCTGACGTGCTGTATCGCTGCATTGCCGAGATCATCGCTTTTGCCTGGCACCTGCAGGGCAAGACACCGGAGGGTTTCACTCCAGCACAGGAAAGCGAGCGCGACGTCACCCCGCCACTGCCCCGCCTGAGTGGGCCGACTGCCGATTAACGGGAAACTGCAAAAACGCAGTGAGTGACTGACCGGCAGAAAAGAACTTCGCGACAGCAGCGCTTAGCCTTTCTTGGGACGATGCAGCCGGCTGATCAGCTCGGCCTCGGCCGTGCTGAGACCACATGACTGCGTGAGATCGTCGACGCTGGCGCCCATGCCAACCAGGCGAGCGGCCTGGGTGAAGGACAGACTGTTAGGATCGCGCTGCTCGATCTGGCTGACCTTGTCCGGCAGCGGCGCCACCACACGGCGCAGCTCATGCAGCTCTTCGCCCATGCGAATGCTGCCGGTCAGGTAGGCGTCGAGACGTTTACTCAGTTCCCTGATCCGCGCATCGCGCACGGCGTCTCGTTTGGCCTGTTCGTCCAGCAGGCGTTGCTGGTTGCGGTACAGGCCTTTGCAGACGATGCCCAGGGCCACGCATAGCAGCGCCACGAAGGCTAGAGCCGCGGCAAGCATGGCGAATTCGGACATGGCTCAGATGCTCTCCAGCTCCGACCACTCTTCCTCGGACATCATCTTGTCCAGCTCGACCAGAATCAGCAGCTCGCCGTTCTTGTTGCACACGCCCTGGATGAACTTGGCCGACTCGTCGTTACCGACGTTCGGTGCCGTCTCGATCTCGGACTGACGCAGGTAGACCACTTCGGCCACACTGTCGACCAGGATGCCGACCACTTGTTTGTCCGCCTCGATGATGACGATACGGGTGTTGTCGGTCACCGGCGCCGAACCCAGGCCGAAGCGCTGGCGGGTATCGATCACGGTCACCACGTTGCCGCGCAGGTTGATGATGCCCAGCACGTAGCTCGGCGCACCCGGCACCGGAGCGATCTCGGTGTAACGCAGGACTTCCTGCACCTGCATCACGTTGATGCCGTAGGTCTCGTTGTCCAGGCGAAAGGTCACCCACTGCAGAATCGGATCTTCGGCACCTTGTGCAGAACTTTTCTTCATGTCCCTAGCCTCGTCAAAAACCGCTCAGTGCGGCATGCGCGGGTCGACCCGCTTGTCATCAACTATAGAGCCCGTTGGTACAGGCCCACCAATTCTCAATGCAGTTTTCCGCCATTCAGGCGCTTCGCCCCACCGCTGGCGATCAGTTCAGCCAATGCCGCCACATCGAGCAGCGCGCACATGTGCTCGATCACCGTGCCAGCCAACCAGGGACGCTGGGTACGCTGGCTGCGCCACTTGACTTCGCTGGGATCCAGGCGAATCGAGCGGCTGACCTGGTGCACCGCCAACCCCCACTCGTAGCCCTGCACCGAAATCACGTATTGAAGGCCTTCGCGGAAGTCCTCGCGATAACGGTCTGGCATCACCCAACGGGCTGTATCCAGTACTTTCAGGTTACCGGCCTGGCTCGGCAGGATGCCAAGAAACCAATCCGGCTGACCAAACAGCGGCGTCAGTTCCTGACCTTCGAGCGGATAGATCGAGCCCAGGCAAATCAGCGGCACGACCAAGGTCAACCCGGCAACGTCGAACAACAGGCATTCGAACGGCTCCTCGGCCCAGGTCGGACGACCATCGGCCAGCAAGGCAGCCGGTTGCGGCGCCAGCTCGGCAAGGATGGCAACTTCCGGCGGAGCCTCTTCGATCACCGGCGCCTGCACCGGCGCAAGCAACTCCACCGGCGCAACGGCAACCTGCACCTGCGGTTCGACCACCACAGCGAGAGCAACAGGCGCAACGGCCGGTGCGACCGGCTCGCCCAGGCGTGCATCGCGCACCTGCTCCTCGAGCACCGCGGCCTCGAACTCGTCGAGACTGACGGACATCTCCAGTTCGGCGGCAGCTTCCTGCAGCAGTCCATCGAGGTAGGACTGCAGAGCCAGCTGGGAACGCGTAGCGGTGGCGAGGTTACGACTCATGGCTGGAACCCGGAATAAGATCTTGACAGCCTATCGGCCGCGGCATGCTCCGACTTGAGTGTCGCAGTTCAACACAGACGCTCATTTCAAGCCACCTGCGCCGCCGGCTGATGACTCAACAGATGCTTGAGCAGCGCTCGGTAGGCGATGACGCCACGGCTGTTCGCATCGAACTGCGAAGGCGTGCGCCCAGCCCGGCTGGCATCACGCAAGCGCGTATCGACCGGAATGTAAGCCGGCCACAGGTGCTCAGGGTAAGTGTTGCGCAGTAGCCGCAGCGTACTCATGGACGCCTGGGTGCGGCGGTCGAACAGCGTCGGCACGATGGTGTAAGGCAAAGCCTGCTTACGCGAGCGATTGATCATCGCCAGCGTGGTGATCATGCGCTCCAGGCCTTTAACTGCGAGGAATTCGGTCTGCACCGGTATCGCCAGTTGCTGGCTCGCCGCCAGGGCGTTGACCATCAGTACGCCGAGCAAGGGCGGGCTGTCAATGATGGCGTGATCGAAATCCTCCCACAGCTGCGCCAGGCTCTTGGCGATCACCAGCCCCAAGCCATTCTGCCCTGGCGACTGGCGCTCGAGCGTGGCCAGCGCGGTGCTCGACGGCAACAGGGAGATATTCTCGTGACTGGTGCTGTGCAGCAGTTGCTTGGGCAGGCCCTGCGGCACATTGCCCTGATGCAGGAACAGATCGAAGCAACTGTGCTCCAGCGTATCGGGATCATGACCGAAATAGCTGGTCATCGACCCATGCGGGTCGAGATCGACGACGATCACGCGCTTGCCGGCATCGGCCAACAGGCCTGCCAGCGCGATGGAGGTGGTGGTCTTGCCGACCCCGCCCTTCTGATTGGCTACTGCCCAGACTTTCATCTTCTCTCATCCTCCCGGCAAGAGGCGCTCAGGCCGAGAATGGCTGTCGCACGCACGCAGCAGGCGACTGGGATTTGACGGCTCACGACTGTGGAACCCCCGACGTAGGCGCTGGTGCAGGTTGCGTGCCAGCCTCTGACTGCTGGGTCGCGGCACTGCCAGCGCCACGTCGCGTGTCGAGATTGCGGGAAATCACCAGCACGACCCGACGGTTTCGCCCCCTGCCCTCTGCGGTAGCATTGTCGGCCACCGGCTGGAATTCGCCATACCCCACTGCGGCCAGGCGCGAAGGGTCGACGCCATCCATGGCCAGCATACGCACGATGCTCGAGGCGCGCGCCGAAGACAGCTCCCAGTTGGTCGGATACTGGGCAGTCTGGATCGGCAGGTTATCGGTGAACCCCTCGACCTTGACCGGATTCTGGTAAGGCGCCAGGATTTTGGCCACCTTCTCGATAATATCGAAAGCCTGATTGTTCGGAATCGCATCGCCGCTAGGAAAGAGCAGACTGGAGCTGAGCTCGATCTCGATCCACATCTCGTTGCCGCGCACGGTCAGCTGATCGCTCTGGATCAGGTCGCCAAAGGCCTCACGCACGCTGGAGGCGATGCTTTGCAGGGTCGAATCCGAACTGGGGTCGTCCTTCGAGGTGTTATCAGGCTCACTGGTGCGCGGCCGCTCCTCACCGACCGGGATCGGCTTGATCGAGCGATCAGGCTGATTGAACACGCCTGTCAGTGACTCCGAGAGGATCTTGTACTTGCCTTCGTTGATCGAGGAAATCGAGTACATCACCACGAAAAAGGCGAACAACAGGGTGATGAAGTCAGCGTAGGACACCAGCCAACGCTCGTGATTCTCGTGCTCTTCATGATGCCGCCTGCGCGCCATGCCATACCTCCATCAGTCCATGAAGCCTTGCAGCTTCAGTTCGATGGAGCGCGGATTCTCACCCTCGGCGATGGACAGGATGCCTTCGAGGAGCATCTCGCGGTAACGCGACTGGCGCAGCGCGATGGACTTGAGCTTGTTGCCTATCGGTAGCAGCAGCAGGTTGGCAAAACCGACACCGTAGATGGTGGCAACGAACGCCACGGCAATGCCACTGCCGAGCATACTGGGATCAGCCAGGTTGCCCATCACGTGGATCAGGCCCATCACTGCACCGATAATACCGATGGTTGGTGCATAACCACCCATGCTCTCGAACACCTTGGCGGCCTGGATATCGCGCGCCTCCTGGGTATAGAGATCGACCTCGAGAATGCTGCGAATGGATTCCGGCTCGGCGCCATCGACCAGCAACTGCAGGCCTTTGCGCGCATAAGGGTCAGGCTCGGCATCGGCCACCGCCTCGAGGCCAAGCAGGCCTTCCTTGCGCGCCACCATGCTCCAGCCGGTCACACGATTGATGCCACCGACCAGATCGATACGAGGCGGGAAAAATATCCAGCGCATGATGCTCATCGCGCGCTTGAACACCTGCACCGGCGCCTGCAGAAAAGCCGCGCCCAATGTGCCACCGATGACGATCAGCGCCGCCGGACCGTTGAGCAACGCTCCGGCGCTGCCCCCTTCCAGGTAATTGCCACCCAGAATGGCGACGAACGCCAGGATGACGCCGATGAGGCTCAGTACATCCATGCGCGGGTTCCACACTTAACCTGGGTCACTGGCAAGCCTCGGTCAGGTGCCGGCCGATGTCATCCAGGCCATAGACGGCATCCGCCAGATTGGCCTTGACCACGGCCATGGGCATGCCATAGATCACGCAACTGGCCTCGTCCTGCGCCCACACCTGACTGCCGCCCTGCTTGAGCAGGCGTGCGCCCTCACGGCCGTCGGCGCCCATGCCGGTCAGCACCACGGCAAGCACCTTGTCGCCATAGGACTTGGCGGCCGAGCCGAAGGTGATATCGACGCAGGGTTTGTAGTTGAGGCGCTCGTCACCCGGCAGGATTTTTATCGCACCGCGCGCATCGACCATCATCTGCTTGCCACCAGGCGCCAGCAACGCCAGGCCAGGGCGCAGAATATCGCCGTCCTCAGCCTCCTTGACCTGAATGCGACACAGTTTGTCCAGACGTTCAGCGAAGGCCTTGGTGAAGGCCGCTGGCATGTGCTGGATCAGCACCAGCGGTGCCGGGAAGTTGGCTGGCAGCTGTGTCAATACACGCTGCAACGCCACCGGGCCACCTGTGGACGTGCCGATGGCCACCAGTTTGTAAGCCTTGCGCTTGGGCACTGATGAGGAAGGCGCTGCGCCAGCAGACGATGCCGCGGGACGCGCAGGAGCAGCGGGAGCCGGCACAGCAGGCCGCGTCGAAACGGCCGGGCGACTAATCGGCGCCGCACTCGGACTCGCCGCAGTCGGCGCCGGAGCCACCGCAGCCGAGCTGAAACGACGGTTGCTGCGCGCGATGCTATGTACCTTCTCACAGAGCATCTGCTTAACCTTTTCAGGGTTGCGCGAGATGTCTTCGAAGTTCTTCGGCAGGAAATCCACCGCACCGGCGTCCAACGCATCGAGCGTCACGCGGGCGCCTTCGTGGGTCAGCGAAGAGAACATCAAAACTGGCGTCGGGCAGCGCTGCATGATGTTTCGAACCGCAGTGATGCCGTCCATCATCGGCATCTCGTAATCCATGGTGATCACGTCGGGCTTGAGCGCCAACGCCTGATCGATGGCTTCCCGCCCATTGGTGGCCGTGCCCACAACCTGAATACTGGGGTCAGCAGACAGAATTTCTGAAACGCGCCGGCGGAAGAAACCGGAGTCGTCCACCACCAGAACCTTAACAGACATACACACTCCTAGACGGCGCGAAGCCATGACCCGCGCCGCGAAACATCAGAAACGTCGAGCGTAGCGCTTGAGCATGCTCGGTACGTCGAGAATCAACGCGATGCGTCCATCGCCAGTGATCGTGGCGCCGGACATCCCGGGCGTGCCTTGCAGCATCTTGCCCAGCGGTTTGATTACCACTTCTTCCTGCCCGACCAATTGATCGACGACAAAGCCGATGCGCTGGCTACCGACGGTGAGGATCACCACATGGCCCTCGCGCTGACCTTCGTGGAAGGCCTGCGGTACCAGCCAACGCTTGAGATAGAACAGCGGCAGCGCCTTGTCGCGCACGATCACCACTTCCTGACCGTCAACCACATTGGTGCGCGACAGGTCGAGGTGGAAGATCTCGTTGACGTTGACCAGCGGGAAGGCGAAGGCCTGGTTCTCCAGCATCACCATCAGGGTAGGCATGATCGCCAGGGTCAGCGGCACCTTGATGATGATCTTCGAGCCCTGCCCCTTCTGCGAGAACACGTTGACCGTGCCATTGAGCTGGGAAATCTTGGTCTTCACCACGTCCATGCCGACACCGCGGCCGGACACGTCGGAGATCTCGGTCTTGGTCGAGAAGCCCGGGGCGAAGATCAGGTTGTAGCATTCGAACTCGTTGAGGCGATCAGCTGCGTCCTTGTCCAGCAGGCCCTTCTCCACAGCCTTGGCGCGCAGCACATCGGCGTCCATACCCTTGCCGTCATCGGTGATCGACAACAGGATGTGGTCACCTTCCTGCTCGGCGGACAGCACCACGCGGCCAGCGCGTGCCTTGCCGGCTTTCTCGCGCTCTTCCGGGGTTTCCACGCCGTGGTCGACGGCGTTGCGCACCAAGTGCACCAGCGGGTCGGCCAGCGCCTCGACCAGGTTCTTGTCGAGGTCGGTTTCCTCGCCCACCAGTTCGAGGTTGATCTCTTTCTTCAGGTTGCGCGCAAGGTCGCGAACCAGGCGCGGGAAGCGGCCGAAGACCTTCTTGATCGGCTGCATGCGGGTCTTCATCACCGAGGTCTGCAGATCCGCGGTGACCACGTCGAGGTTCGACACCGCCTTGGACATGGCCTCGTCGCCGCTGTTGAGCCCAAGGCGAACCAGGCGGTTACGCACCAGAACCAGCTCACCGACCATGTTCATGATCTCGTCGAGCCGTGCGGTGTCGACCCGCACGGTGGTTTCCGCTTCGCTGGCTGGGGCCTTCTCAGCCGCAGCAGGAGCTGGCGCCGGCGCCGCGGCACGCGGTGCGGCAGGCTCAGCCTTGGCCGCAGCTGGCTTGGCTGCTGGTGCAGCGGCCTTGGGCGCGGCGGTCGGTTTCTCAGCAACTACAGGGGCCGGCTCGCTTGGCGGCACGAACTTGCCCTTGCCGTGCAACTGATCGAGCAAGGACGCGAACTCGTCGTCGGTAATCTCGTCACTTGCCGGTGCAGGCGCTGCAGCAACAGCGGCTACAGGCGGCGCAGCTTCGGCTGCGCCGGAGAACTGGCCCTTGCCATGCAGTTGATCGAGCAGCGCTTCGAATTCATCGTCGGTTATGTCGTCACCTGCCGCTGCGGCAACCGGCGCAGAGACCACGGCACTGGCAACAGCAGGCGTTTCGACCGTGCCGGAGAACTGCCCTTTGCCGTGCAACTGGTCGAGCAACGACTCGAATTCGTCATCGGTGATTTCGTCACTGGCAGCGCTCTCTGCACTCGGAGCGCACGCTGGCGCATCACCCAGCGCATCGAGCAGCTGCTCGAATTCGCTGTCGGTGATGTCTCCGGAAGCAACGGACGGAGCGACCGCCTGGGGTTCTGGCTCCGGCTCGGGTTCGGGCTCCGGCTGCTGCATTGCCGCAGGGGCCGCCTCGCCACCGCCCGGCGCGGCCAGACGCGACAGGGCTGCCAGAAGCTCAGGCGATGCGGGCGTCGGCTCACGCCGCTCACGCACTTCGCCGAACATACCATTGACTGCATCAAGAGCCTCGAGCACCACATCCATCAGCTCCGAATCGACGCGACGCTCACCCTTGCGCAGGATGTCGAAGACGTTTTCGGCGATATGGCAGCACTCCACCAACTCATTGAGCTGGAGGAAGCCCGCTCCGCCCTTGACGGTATGGAAACCGCGAAAGATGGCATTGAGCAGGTTCATGTCGTCCGGTCGGCTTTCCAGCTCGACTAACTGTTCGGACAACTGTTCGAGAATCTCGCCGGCCTCTACCAGGAAATCCTGGAGGATCTCTTCATCGGCGCCGAAGCTCATATTGTGTGCTCCTTAGAACCCTAGACTGGACAGCAGGTCGTCGACATCGTCCTGGCTGGAGGCAACGTCATCACGCTTATCGGCATAAATCTGCGGACCTTCACCCCGCGATGGTTCTTTTAATTTTTCCTGTTCGGCGCGCAGCACGTCGTGGTTGTGCTGAATGCCGGCAAAACGGTCGACCTGGCTGGCCATGAGCATCAGCTTGAGCAGGTTGCTTTCCACTTCGGTCACCAGTTGGGTGACACGTTTGATCACCTGGCCGGTGAGGTCCTGGTAGTCCTGCGCCAGCAGAATGTCATTGAGGTGACCGGACAGTTTGGCGCCATCTCGCTCGCTACGGGCGAGGAACAGCTCGACCCGCTTGGCCAGTTCACGGAAGCCATCGGCACCGATCTCGCGGCGCATGAAGCGGCCCCATTCGACGTTCAGGCTCTGCGCTTCATCGCTCAGATCATTGACCAGCGGCGCACTCTGCTCGACCAGATCCATGGTCCGGTTGGCGGCCTTCTCGGTCATGGTCACGACGTAGTTCAGACGCTCGGTAGCGTCGGCGATCTGCGACAGCTCTTGGGCATGCGGCATACGCGGATCGAGTTGAAAATTGACAATGGCGTTGTGCAGTTCACGGGTCAGTTTGCCGACCTCGTGATACAGCCCGCGATCACGGACCTTGTTCAGCTCGTTGATCAGCTGCACCGCGGCGCCGAAATTACCCTGTTCAAGGCTATCGACCAGATCGCGGGCGTTGTTTTTCAGGGTCGACTCGAGGTCACCCAGCGTGGAGTCATCGTGTCCCATAGCACCCTCGCGGCTGGCATCAGCCGTTGACCCGCTCGAAGATCTTCTCGATCTTTTCCTTCAGCACCTGAGCGGTGAAGGGTTTGACCACGTAACCATTCACACCGGCCTGAGCCGCCTCGATGATCTGATCGCGCTTGGCTTCGGCGGTCACCATCAGCACGGGCAGGTGCTTGAGGCGCTCATCGGCGCGCACGGCACGCAGCAGGTCGATGCCGGTCATGCCGGGCATGTTCCAGTCGGTCACCAGAAAGTCGAAGCTGCCGCTTTGCAGCATCGGCAGAGCCGAGGTGCCATCGTCGGCTTCTGCGGTGTTGGTGAAACCCAAGTCCCGCAAGAGGTTCTTGATGATCCGTCGCATCGTCGAGAAATCGTCAACGATGAGGATTTTCATGTTCTTGTCCAAGTCGACCTCCGTACAGTCCCAAACGTATTGCGCTTGCAACTACGTCCTTTAATCGTGAAACCGTTTGCGCCCGCAAGTACGCCGTCTTCAGCCAGCGCGCCATTCACTCAGCCGCGAGCGCAAACGCGCCGCGCACTGGCTGTGCAACTGGCTCACGCGCGACTCGCTAACCCCCAGCACTTCACCGATTTCCTTCAAGTTCAGTTCTTCATCGTAATACAGCGCCAGCACTAGACGTTCACGCTCCGGCAAGCCGGCGATGGCATCGGCCAAAGCCGCCTGGAAGCGTTCGTCTTCGAGGTCCCGCGAAGGTTCGAGGTGGGTGTGCCCGGCGTCTTCGTGCAGCCCGCCATGCTCGCCGTCCTGCAAGAGGTCGTCGAAACTGAACAGCCGGCTACCCAAAGTGTCGCCAAGAATGCCGTAGTAATCTTCCAGACTCAATTGGAGTTCGGCCGCAACCTCGTGATCTTTAGCGTCGCGCCCGGTTCTCGCTTCAACGGTGCGGATCGCATCGCTCACCATGCGGCTGTTGCGATGCACCGAACGCGGCGCCCAATCGCCCTTGCGCACCTCATCGAGCATGGAGCCGCGAATGCGGATACCGGCGAATGTTTCGAAACTCGCACCTTTGCCGGAGTCGTATTTGCGTGAGGCTTCGAGCAGGCCGATCATCCCGGCCTGGATGAGATCATCGACCTGCACACTGGCCGGTAGACGGGCCAGCAGGTGGTAGGCGATACGCTTGACCAGCGGTGCATAACGCTCGATCAGCTGGTGCTGGGAGTCCTGCACCTGAGCCTTGTTGTACATACGAAGTCCAGAGGCTGCTGTCATACGGCCGAGTCTGCAGTCGGTTGCTGCACCAGACGCTCGACAAAAAACTCCAGATGGCCACGGGGATTGGCCGGCAGCGGCCAGGTGTCAACCTTCTGAGCTATCGCCTTGAACGCCAGAGCGCACTTGGAGCGAGGGAAGGCTTCATAGACTGCGCGCTGTTTCTGCACGGCCTTACGCACACACTCATCGTAAGGCACGGCACCGACGTACTGCAGGGCGACATCGAGGAAGCGATCCGTCACCTTGGTCAGCTTAGCAAAGAGATTGCGCCCTTCCTGCGGGCTGTGCGCCATGTTGGCCAGAACGCGGAAGCGGCTGATACCGTGATCACGATTGAGCAGCTTGATCAGCGCGTAGGCGTCGGTGATCGACGTGGGCTCGTCGCAGACTACCACGAGGATCTCCTGCGCCGCGCGCACGAAGCTGACCACTGCATCACCGATCCCCGCGGCCGTATCGATCACCAGCACATCGAGGTTCTCACTGATATCGCTGAACGCCTGGATCAGGCCTGCATGCTGCATCGGCGTAAGGCTGACCATGCTCTGCGTACCGGACGCTGCTGGCACGATACGAACGCCACCTGGCCCTTGCAGCAGGACATCGCGCAGGTCGCATTCGCCCGCAATGACATCGGCCAGCGTGCGCTTGGGCGTCAAACCCAGCAGCACGTCGACATTGGCCAGGCCCAGGTCGGCATCCATCAGCATTACCCGACGACCGAGATCGGCCAGGGCCATGGACAGATTCACCGACACATTGGTCTTGCCGACGCCACCTTTGCCGCCGGTCACCGCGATCACCTGTACGGGATGCATACCCATGTTCTCTTTACACCTTGTCTAACTTCGACTTGGCCCTCAGGCCGTTCACTCTCGCGCCACCTGCGCGAGAGGGTGCAACATTCTCGCCGTTTCAGCTGGCTCGCTGCGCCGGCTTGTGGTAAAGGCCGGCGAACATCTGCGCCATGGCATCTTCACTCGGTTCCTCGGTGGCCTGCAGCCCTACTGCACGACTGACCAGTTGATGGCTGCGCGGCACTTGCAGATCATCAGGGATCCGCGGCCCGTCTGTGACATAGGCTACCGGCAGTTGCTGGCCTATAGCCAGACCTAAAACCTCGCCCAGGCTCGCCGCCTCATCCAGTTTCGTCAGTATGCAGCCTGCGAGGCCACAACGCTTATAACTATGGTAGGCCGCCTTGAGCACTTGGCTCTGACTTGTTGCCGCCAGTACCAGATAATTCTTCGCCTTGATGCGTGCCGAGGCCAGGCTTTCCAGCTGCAGGCGCAGCGCCGGATCGTTACCCGGCAGGCCAGCGGTATCGACCAGCACCACGCGCTTCTTGGCCAGCGGGGCCAAAGCCTGCAGCAGAGACTGACCGGGGTCGATCTGGGTCACCGAAACGCCCAGGATACGCCCGAGCGTCTTGAGCTGCTCCTGCGCACCGATACGAAAACTGTCCATGCTCACCAGAGCGACCTGTTGCGCGCCGTACTTAAGCACGTAGCGGGCGGCCAGCTTGGCCAGCGTAGTGGTCTTGCCCATGCCGGCGGGACCGACCAGCGCGATCACTCCGCCCTCTTCCAGCGGCTCGACCTTGGGCGTTTTGATCGCATGAGCCAGGTGCGCCAGCAGCATGCGCCAGGCCTGACGAGGCTCGGCCACGCCGGCCACTTTGCCCAGCAGCGCTTGGGTCAATTCGGCGGACAGCCCCATGCGCTGTAGGCGACGCCACAGATTGGCTTGTTGCGGGCGGCGGTTCTGCAGTTGTCCCCAGGCGATAGAGCCCAGTTGCACTTCGATCAGCTCACGCAGGCCGTTGAGCTCGAAGCGCATGGCATCCAGCGCACGTGGATCGACCGCCGGCGCAGCAGGCGCTACGGCCTCGACCGGGCGCTGCGGCTTGACCGGAGTCGCTGGCAGCTCGGGCGCCAGCAAGGATTCATTGGCGAATAATTGACGGTCCTTGCCGGCATCCTGCTCGGCACGGGTGGTCAGCTCGGCCTGGGCACTGGCGATGCGCGCCTGGGTCTTGCGCAGCTCGGCTTCCAGCGCCGGGTTCGGACGTACCGGCGTCGGCGCCTGATAATCCAGCGCAGCAGTCAGCTCGACACCACCAGCAACGCGGCGATTGCCGATGATCGAGGCGTCGGCGCCCAATTCATCACGCACCAGTTTCATGGCGGTCCGCATATCGGCGGCGAAGAAGCGTTTGACCTGCATGACCCTTTACCTCAGTTCTGGCCAACCGTAGCGACTATGGTGACCTGCTTGTTGTCCGGAATTTCCTGGTACGCCAGCACGTGCATGCTGGGTACTGCCAGCCGCGCGAAGCGCGACAACATCGCCCGGACCGGTCCGGCCACCAGCAGAATCACCGGTTTGCCGAGCATCTCCTGGCGCTGCGCCGCTTCCACCAGGGAACGCTGCAGCTTCTCGGCCATGCCCGGTTCGAGGAGGATGCCATCCTCACCGCCTTGACCGGCCTTCTGCAGACTGTTCAGCAATATCTGTTCCAACCTTGGCTCGAGGGTTATCACAGGCAGCTCCGGCTCTAGTCCCACGATGCCTTGCACGATGGCGCGGGCCAACGAGACACGTACCGCAGCGACCATCGCGGCGGGATCTTGACTCTTCGGCGCGACGTTGGCGATGGCCTCGGCGATGGTGCGGATGTCCCGCACCGGCACCTGCTCCTGCAACAGCGCCTGCAGCACCTTGAGCAGGGTCGACAGCGATACCAGCCCCGGCACCAACTCTTCGGCCAGCTTCGGCGAGCTTTTGGCCAGCAACTGCATCAGTTGCTGCACTTCCTCGTGGCCCAACAGCTCATGAGCATGCTTGTGCAGGACCTGGTTGAGGTGAGTGGCCACCACGGTACTGGCGTCGACCACGGTGTAGCCCAGCGACTGCGCCTGATCGCGCTGAGTGGGGTCGATCCACACGGCCTCCAGACCGAATGCCGGATCCTTGGCGGCGATGCCATTCAGCGGACCGAACACCTGACCGGGGTTGATCGCCAACTCGCGATCCGGATACACCTCGGCCTCGGCCACGCTGACACCCATCAGCGTCAGGCGATAAGCGTTGGGCGCCAAGTCGAGGTTGTCGCGGATATGCACCGAGGGCATGAGAAAACCCATTTCCTGCGACAGCTTCTTGCGCACCCCCTTGATCCGCGCAAGCAGCTGCCCCCCCTGGTTGCGGTCTACCAGAGGAATCAGGCGATAGCCTACCTCCAGGCCGACCATGTCCACCGGAGTGACATCGTCCCAGCCCAGTTCCTTGACCTCCTGAGCCTTCTGCGCCGGCAGCAGCTCCTGCTGGCGCTGCACCTCCTTGACCTCTTCTTCCTTGACCTTGCGGTTCTTGTGAGCGATCCAGTAGGCGCCACCGGCCGCCACCAGACCAAGGCTGATGAAGGAAAAGTGCGGCATACCCGGCACCAGCCCCATGGCGATGAGGATCGCGGCCGCCACCGCCAGCGCACGCGGTGACGCGAACATCTGCCGATTGACCTGCGCGCCCATGTCTTCGGAGCTGGAAACACGGGTCACCATCACCGCCGCGGCGGTGGACAGCAACAGCGAGGGAATCTGCGCGACCAGACCATCACCGATGGTTAGCAGGGTGTAGACCTTACCGGCGTCGGCGAAGGCCAGGCTGTGCTGCAGCACGCCGATGGCGATGCCACCGATGAGGTTGATGAACAGGATCAACAGGCCGGCGATGGCATCGCCACGGACGAACTTGCTGGCACCGTCCATCGAACCGTAGAAGTCTGCCTCTTGCGCCACCTCGCTGCGGCGCTTCTTGGCCTCGTTCTGATCGATCAGGCCAGCATTGAGGTCGGCGTCGATAGCCATCTGCTTGCCAGGCATGGCGTCGAGGGTGAAGCGCGCGCTCACCTCGGAGATACGCCCGGCGCCCTTGGTGACCACCACGAAGTTGATGATCATGAGGATGGCGAACACCACGATACCAACCACGTAGTTGCCGCCGATCACCACCTCCCCGAAGGCCTGGATCACCTGACCAGCCGCGCCATGCCCTTCGTGACCATTGAGCAGCACCACACGGGTCGAGGCCACGTTAAGCGCCAGACGCAGCAGCGTGGCGGCCAGCAGGATGGTGGGGAAAACAGCGAAGTCCAGCGGGCGCAGCGCGTAGATACTGACCAGCAACACGACGATGGACAGCGCGATACTGAAGGTGAACAGGGTATCGAGCAGAAACGCCGGCACCGGCAACATGACCATGCCGAGCATGACCAGCAGCAGCAGCGGAATGCCCAGGTTGCCATGGCGCAAACCTGCAAGGTTGCTGCGTACATCACCGATTAACTGTGCGCGATCTACTGCCACGTCCCTACCCCAAGCCATTCAATCTTTTGACGCGAAAGTGCGCCCTAGAGAGGTCATGGCAAGAAGCGTTCCAGAAGTGACACGACAGCGCGCTACACGCCCTAAGAGTCGCGGCGTAGATCCGCCGGGATCGGGAAGTCCGGCAGCGGGCCTGGGCGCTTGCCCTTGCCGGCCTGGTACTGGCGAAGCTGATAGACGTAGGCCAGCACCTGAGCCACGGCCAGATACAGGCCAGCAGGAATTTCCTGGTCCAGCTCGGTGGAGTAATACACCGCACGGGCCAATGCCGGGGACTCCAGCACCATCACCTTGTGCTCCTGGGCGATCTCGCGAATCTTCAGCGCCAGGAAGTCGCCGCCCTTTGCCAGCAACACCGGTGCGCTCCCCTTCTCCGGGTCGTACTTGAGCGCTACGGCGAAGTGCGTCGGGTTGGTGATGACCACGTCAGCCTGCGGCACGGCTTGCATCATGCGGCGTTCGGCCATCTCACGCTGCAGTTGACGAATACGTCCTTTGACTTCGGGCTTGCCCTCGGTGTCCTTGTATTCGTCGCGCACCTCCTGCTTGGTCATCATCAGCTTCTGCTTGTGACTCCACAGCTGGAACGGCACATCCACGGCAGCAATCAGGATAAGCCCGCAGGACAGCCAGAACGCACTCCAGCCGACAACCTTCAGGCTGTGTAGGATGGCGGGCTCGACGGGCTCGTTGGCAATGGCCAGCAGATCGTCCTGGTCCACCGAGAGCACTACCAGCGCTACCGCAAGGATTACCAGAAACTTGGCCAGCGCCTTGAGCAACTCGACCAACGCCTGAACCGAGAACATGCGCTTGAGGCCCGCCAATGGGTTCATGCGGCTGGCTTTGGGTTGCAGCGCCTCGGCAGAAAACAACCACCCCCCGAGCGCGATGGGGCCAGCGATGGAGGCGATCAACAACGCAATGAAAAAGGGTTGCACCCCCAGCAATGCCTGCTTGCCCGAAGCCAGCAGATAAAGCGCCATGCTGCGTTCGCTCATCAGCACATCGCGCGGCAAGCTGAAATTGCCGCGCATGACATCCATCAACACATTGCCCATGTAGGCGCCGAAAATGATCAGGGCGACAGTGCCGGTGAGCGTCACCGCCACCGTGTTGAGTTCCTTGGACCGAGCGATCTGGCCTTTCTTGCGCGAGTCTTCAAGTCGCTTGCCTGTGGGTTCCTCGCTCTTGTCAGCGCCGCTCTCGCTTTCCGCCATCGCTACCTCACAAGAGCGAATTCGCTCAGCTGTTGCAGGGCTTCGCTGGCCAGCGCCTGGAACAGGTTGCCGAAATCGGAAAGCCCCACCCAGAAAATCACCAGGCCCATGGCCAGGGTCAGGGGGAAGCCGATGGAAAAGATGTTCAGTTGCGGCGCGGCGCGCGTCATCACGCCAAACGCCAGGTTGATCACCAGCAGCGCGGTTACCATGGGCAGCGTCAACAACAGGCCGGCGCCGATCACCCAGCCCAGTTTGCCAGCCAGCTCCCAGTAATGATTGACCATCAGCCCTTGCCCGGACGGCAGCGTGACGAAGCTTTCCGCCAGAATTTCCAGCACCACCAGATGGCCGTTGATGGCCAGAAACAGCAAGGTCACCAACATCAGCATGAACTGGCCAAGCACCGGCACCGACACACCATTGGTGGGGTCGACCATGGAGGCGAACCCCAGGCCCATCTGCATGGCGATGATCTGCCCAGCGACGGCGAACAGATGAAAGAACAACTGCAGAATAAAGCCGAACATGGCGCCAATCAGCACCTGCTCGAGGATCAGCAGCAGACTACGCAGGCTCAAGGCATCGACCTGCGGCATCGGTGGTAGCGTCGGTACCAGCACCACACTGATGGCCAGTGCCAGGTAGAGGCGCACGCGGGTTGGCACCAGCTGGGTGCCGATGATCGGCATCACCATCAGCATCGCGGCGATACGAAACAACGGCAGCAGGAACTGGCCGACCCAGCCGCTGATCTGCTCGTTGCTCAACTCCAACATCGCCGCGCCTCAGAGCTCATGAAGAAAACGTCGCGAGCGAAGGCAGGTCGCGTTTCGCCTGCGCGCAGCAAGCGGAGTGTATTGAAATACATGAGCATTGCGAGCACAGCCGAAGCGCGAGATGCCGAGCGCAGTAGATTTATTCATGAGCTCTCAGCCGATCAGGTAGGGAATGTTGTGTATCAGCGTCTGGGTGTACTCCATCAACTGACTCACCAGCCAGGGGCCGGCCCAGATCAGGGTGATCAACATCACCATCAGACGCGGCAGAAAGCTCAAGGTCTGTTCGTTGATCTGCGTAGCCGCCTGGAACATGGCCACGATCAGACCGACCACCAGGCTTGGCACGACTGCCAGACCGACGATCAGCACGATCAGCCAGAGCGCTTCGCGAAACAGGTCAACCGCCACCTCGGGAGTCATCAAAAGCCTCGCTATAACGTGCCGAAACTGGCGGCCAGGGTGCTCATGATCAGCGCCCAGCCATCAACCAGGACGAACAGCATGATCTTGAACGGCAGGGAGATGATCAGCGGCGACAGCATCATCATGCCCATCGCCATGAGGATACTGGCGACCACCATGTCGATGATCAGAAACGGAATGAAGATCATGAAACCGATCTGGAACGCGGTCTTCAGCTCGGAGGTGACGAACGCCGGTACCAGGATGGTCAGCGGCACGTCCTCGACGCCCGCCAGGTCGGTACGCTTGGACAGTCTTACGAACAGCGCCAGGTCGCTCTCGCGGGTCTGCGCCAGCATGAAATCGCGGATCGGCCCCTCTGCACGGGTCAGAGCCTCCTGAGCGACGATCTCCTCATTGAGATAGGGCTGCAGGGCATCGGTGTTAATCCGGTCGAAAATCGGCGCCATGATGAACATCGTCAGAAACAGCGCCAGACCGACCAGTATCTGGTTCGAGGGTGTCTGTTGCAGGCCAAGGGCCTGACGCAGGATGGAGAAGACGATGATGATCCGGGTGAAACTGGTCATCAACATGACGAACGCCGGGATGAAACTCAGCGCCGTCATGATCAGCAGAATCTGCAGGCTGACCGAGTATTCCTGCTGCCCCTGGGCGTCGGTGGACAGGGTGATGGCGGGGATCGACAACGGGCTGCTGCCCGTCTGGATCAGCGAATTGCCTGCAGGAGGGTCCTCGGCGAACGCCAGAGAAGCGGCGAGGCTCAGCACCAGCACCAGCAACAAACGCAGCATCAGGATTTGTCCTTCTGATCCTTGCCCATCAGCTCCATCAGGCGCTGGGCGAACTCTGGCGCGGCCTGCTCGGCATCGGCCAGATGCACTGGCTCCTTGAGCACGTGCAGCGGGGTAATGCGCCCAGCGGACAGCCCCAGCAAAATCTGCTCGTTGCCTACCTGCACCAGCACTAGGCGATCACGCGGGCCGAGCGCCTGGCTCGACAACAGCTTGATTACCTGCCCGCCCTTCGGGTTCAGTTGCTGTACTCGGCGCAACAGCCAAGCGAGCAGGAAGATCAAACCGATCACCAGCAACAAGCCAAGCAGCAACTGGCCGAGCTGACCGGCTATGTCGCTGCCAGCCATGGGAGTCGCTGCCTTGCCGGCAGGCTCGGCAGCCATGGCCGCCAGAGGCATGCTGAGAAACAGAGCGAGAAGACGAGCCATGGTCAGCGCAGCTTCTTGATACGTTCGCTGGGGCTGATCACGTCGGTCAGGCGAATGCCGAACTTCTCGTTGACCACCACCACTTCGCCATGAGCGATCAACGTGCCGTTGACCAGCACATCGAGCGGCTCACCGGCCAGGCGATCCAATTCGATCACCGACCCCTGATTGAGCTGCAGCAGGTTACGGATGGTGATGTCGGTATTACCCACCTCCATCGAGATGGACACCGGAATATCCAGGATCACATCCAGATTCGGCCCATCCAGGTTGGCCGGCAGGTTGATGGGTGGCGGCGCGCGACCGAACTCCTCCATCGGCGCACGCGGGGCTACCGGTTGTGCAGCGGCCTGCCCGGCCAGCATCGCATCGATATCGTCCTGCCCCGCATCACCGGCTTCTGCCAGCGCGGCAGCCCACTCATCGGCCAGCGCCTGTTCCTCTGGGGAGGTGTTTTCTTCGTCTGCCATCGTGATTCCTCGCCTGGCTTCTGCTATTCGTTCACGCCGGGCTTAGTCAGCCCTGGAGAGTTACCAACGCCTCAGCGTTGGCGTTCGATTGGTTCCAGCACCTGCAGGGCCAGATTGCCCTTGTGCGCTCCCAGCTTGACCTTGAAGGTCGGCACGCCATTGGCGCGCATGACCACGTTGTCCGGCAACTCCACGGGGATCACATCACCCGGCTGCATATGCAGGATGTCGCGCAGCTTCAACTGGCGGCGGGCGACGGTGGCGGCCAGCGGCACGCTGACATCGAGGATGTCCTCGCGCAGGGCCTTGATCCAGCGCTCGTCCTGATCGTCGACATCGGATTGGAAACCGGCATCGAGCATTTCGCGGATCGGCTCGATCATCGAGTACGGCATGGTGATGTGCAGATCACCACCACCACCGTCGAGCTCGATATGGAAGGTGGACACCACCACCACTTCGCTGGGGCTGACGATGTTGGCCAACGCCGGGTTGACCTCGGAGTTGACGTACTCGAAGTTGATATCCACCACCGCGTGCCAGGCCTCACGCAGGTCGACAAACGCCTGGTCGAGCACCATGCGCACCACGCGCAGCTCGGTGGGGGTGAACTCGCGCCCCTCGATCTTGGCGTGACGGCCATCACCGCCAAAGAAGTTGTCCACCAGCTTGAATACCAGCTTGGCATCGAGGATGAACAGGCCCGTGCCGCGCAACGGCTTCATCTTCACCAGGTTAAGACTGGTGGGCACATAGAGCGAGTGCACGTATTCGCCGAACTTCATCACCTGCACGCCACCGACGGCGACATCGGCCGAGCGGCGCAGCAGATTGAACATACTGATGCGCGTGTAACGGGCGAAACGCTCGTTGATCATCTCCAGAGTGGGCATGCGCCCTCGGACAATACGATCCTGACTGGTCAGATCATATTGTCTGACGCTACCCGGTTCCGCGGCGTCCTCGGTTTCCACCAGGCCGTCATCGACACCATGCAGCAGCGCATCGATCTCGTCCTGGGAAAGCAGGTCTTGCACGGCCATCTTCGGCTCCCGCTACTGCAACACGAAATTGGTGAACAGCACATGTTCGACGACAGTGCTGCCGGTTTCTTTCTGCGCCAGTTCCTGCACGCTGGCCAGTGCCTGCTGCAGGAGTATCTCCTTGCCCAGCGGCGTTTGCAGCGTAGTGAAATCCTGACCGGAGAGCAGCATCACCAGACGATTGCGCAACACCGGCATATGCACCTTGAGCTTCTCCATGCCGGCAGCATCGCGGCCCATCAGGGCCATGCTCACCTGCAGATAGCGGGTACGATTATCGTGATTGAAGTTGACCACAAAGGCTGGCATTAGGCTCTGATACACGGCCGGCTGACGAACAGGAGCGGCAGCAGCAGCCTCTTCTGGCTTGGCCTCCTCGTGCTTGTCGCCCTTGCTCAGAATGAACCAGGCAACGCCAATGGAAAGGCCGACGGCCAGGAGCAGACCCACCACGATCAGGATGATGAGTTTGAGTTTGCTCTTGCCGGCGGGTTGTCCATCGGCAGCCGGTGCCGCTTCTTTCTTAGCCATGCCAATAATCCGTCACTATCGGAGTTCTTTCCGCATTCAAAGGGTTAAGAGCAAGTGTTATGCCAGCATATGAGCAGGCTTGTCTAACTCTGGGCTGCGGATTTAACAGCGCCAGCTACTTGCTGTCACCCAAAATGCATTCGCCCGGGCACCTTTCGGCAACCCGGGCGAATACAAGTCTAGCGGAGGAACACCGATAATCGGGCATTGCTCAGCGTTTGAGCACTACTTATGCGTAGTAGTCGACCAGCCCGCGGCCAGAGGTCAAACGCTCACTGCGCACTTCCTGATGGACGCCCGGCTGCAGCTCGTCACTGGCTAGCAGATCATCACGCGAGCCAGAACCACCACGACCGCCCTCGCCCTGCCCCTGCCAGCCGCGGTTAAGCGACTGATCGGAAACGCTGGCATCGGCCAGATTCATGCCTTGCTGCGCGAACAGCTCACGCAAGCGATGCATCTGCCCTTCCAGCGCTTCGCGCACCCCGGCATTGGGGCTGGCAAACGTCACCTGGGCCTGATCCTGGGACAGGTTCACCCGCACCTCGAGACGCCCCAATTCCGCCGGGTCCAGTTGAATTTCAGCCGACTTGAGGTTCTGACTGGACAACCACATGACGCGATCGACAACCGCCTCGCTCCAGCCCCCCTGATGCATGGCCACCGGCTGGCCGGGCACCAGCGGCGCGCGCTGGGCGGCGCCGACCTGATGATTGAGCGCCTGCGTCAGCGCATTGAGCTTGCTGACGAACTGATCCGGGCGATTGGGCTGAACGCTGTCCTTGAGACTTTCCAAGGCATCCTTGGCCAGGCTTTCCAGCGGCAGGTCCAGCACCGACTCGTCAGAGCTCTCGGCCGCCTCCTCCCCCTTGCCCATAGCGGACATGGCCGCAGCGAAGTCCGTGCTGGTCGCCACCCGCGTGCTCTTGATCGCAGCGTCTTGCGACAACTGCGCCTTGCCCGCTTCTTCTGCCGGCTGCTTGAGCTGCGCCAGCGGATCGAGAACATCTTCCTCCAGCACTGGCTCAGCAGTATCGGCAGCACTGGCATTGGCACCGGTGATCACCAGCGCCGGCAACTCCGGCGAGTCCTGGGTGACCGCAGCATCCTCTACTTGCACCTGGATACCGCCCAGTGCCATCGCCAACAACGGGTCGAGCTCTTCTTCAACGCCCTCCTGGGTCGGCAAGGAATTGCCGGGGGCGGCAACCGAGGGCTGCTCGGCGACAGAAGAAGCAGTGTCAGCCGTTCCTGAAGAAGCAGCAGGCTTCTGCTCCTGGCTGGATTTATCGGTACTGCCAGTACGCTCACCAGGCTTGGCCTGGCGCTCCTTGGCATACATATCGGCAAAGCTGGAAGCACCGTTTTTTCTGGGCTCCGGCGCTATGGCCGGCTGCTTCGCTTTGCTCTTCACCTCAGGCGTAGCCTGCAAGCTTAGGTCGGGCAACGCGGACATGGACGCTCTCCGTCTGATGGGTCGTGACGGGATCAGAGCAAAGGACGGGCCAACTCGTGAAAAGGCATCAGAGGCGGTAACGCTGGCGCTCGGATTTGAACAGGATGCGCACGATGGCGAACTCACGCTCGACCTGCTCGATCAGCGCCGGGGCCAGGTCCAGTGCCTCGCGCCGACCGGCGTCCTCGAGTTCCTTGCACAGGCTGGCCAACAGTACCGCGCCCATGTTGCTGCAACTGCCCTTGAAGCTGTGCGCAGCCAGTCGCAGCCCCTGCGCATCATCCTCGGCCTGCGCCTGATGCAGCAGGCGCAAACGCTCTTCGGAATCGGCAACGAAGGTATCGAGCAAAATCGGGTACTCGTCTTCCATGACGTCCTGCAGTGCCGCCAGGACGGCATCGTCGAGATGGATATCGGACACCGGGTCACTCCCTGAACATCAAGGCCCGGATTATGCCTCAGCGGACCAACAAAACTCCACGCTGACGCCTCGTCCGTCGGGGCCGCAACCAAAACCGTCGCTCAGCTCACGGACCAGCGCCAGACCGCGCCCGCAAAGCGCGTCATCTCGCATTGTCACGACATTGTCTGGATCGAAACCTGGCCCGCTGTCCTCTATCCCGACGATAAGGCGGCCGCCATTTCCCTCAGGGAGCATCTGCAGGTGAAAGCGCACATAGCCATCGTGTAATGACGCCAGACGCAAACGCCGCTCTCGGTAGTACTCGGCAAAGCCGCTGGCATCCTGCTTGAGCGAGGAATCCAGCCCCATCACACCATGCTCCAACGCATTGGAATAGAGCTCGGCGAGCACGGTATACAGCTCGCCGCCACGCGGTCGCAACGCCCGTACGTCCAGCAGCAGTTGCAACAAGAATGGCAACGGATTGAAATGGCGCAGGCTCAGCGCACGAAACTCGAAACTGGCCGACCAGTCCATCACGCTGCCCTGGCCGCTATCGGCAAAAGCCAGCGGCCGGGGGCGCTCGTCGTCTTCGACAAGCCCGACCTGGACCATGCTGACGTCGTCCTGCTGTTCACCGCGGAACGCCACCAGCGCCTGCTGGATTTCCTCGAACAAGGCCTGCGGCTGCCGATTGGCCTGCAACAGCCGGAGCAGGCGTTCCTCGCCAAACAGCTGGCCGCACTGGTCACTGGCCTCGAGTACCCCGTCGCTAAGCAGAAAGATGCGATCCCCTGGCGCTAGCGGATAGACCTCGCAGCGGTCACTGAACGCCGCAGGCTCCAGAATCCCCAGCGGCAGATGGCGAGATACCAATGGCTGACGCGGACGGCCATCGGCATGCAGCAGATAACCATCCGGCAGCCCGCCGTTCCACACTTCGAGCAGCCCACGCTTGCTGCTGATATTGAGCAAGGTGGCGCAGCAGAACACCCCAACCGGCAGGATGCGCTTTAGCTTGGCGTTGATCTCGCGAAGGATCTCGGCGAGCGCATGGCCTTTGGCGGTCATGCCATAGAACACCTCGGCCAGCGGCATAGCGCCAATAGCCGCCGGCAAACCATGACCGGTGAAATCACCCAGCATCACGTGCATGCCGCCTGACGGCTTGTAGGCTGCCAGTAACAAATCACCGTTGAACAGCGCATAAGGCGACTGCATGTATCGGATGTTTGGCGCATCCAGGCAGCCGGAATGTGCCACCTTGTCGAATACCGCCTTGGCTACGCGTTGCTCATGCAGCAAATGCTCGTTGTGCAGGGCAATCAGGTCGCGCTGCTGCAATACCGTATCGTGCAGACGGCGCAGGCGGTCCATGGCCCTGATCTTGGCCTCGAGTATCACCCGGTTATAGGGCTTGGCGAGAAAATCGTCGCCACCGGCCTCCAGGCAACGCACCAGCGCCTCCCCCTCGGTCAGCGAGGTGAGAAAGATGATCGGCACCAGCGCCTCGCCGGCCTGATCCTTGATCCGCCGCGCCGCCTCGAAGCCATCCATCACCGGCATCAGCGCATCCATCAAGACCAGATGCGGACGCTCCTGCTCGAACAGGGCGACAGCCTCAAGACCATTGCTGGCGGTCAGTACGCGGTGCCCCTGACGACTGACGATGGTGGACAACAGCATGCGGTCGGCCGCGTTGTCCTCGGCAATCAGGATCGCAAGACGCTCATGCATGCTCAGCTGATCTTGAACAACTGCTCGAAGTTGGAGATGGCGAGGATCTTGCGCACGTCACTGCTGCAGTTGAGCAGGCTAATCTGCGCCGAATCGCCTCCTGCGTGATCGCGCAAGAGCAGCAGCATCCCCAGTGCCGAGCTATCCAGATAACTGGTGTCACGCAGGTCGACCCGGTAGCGCTTGGGCGTCACGCTGACGCGCTCATAGGCGTCACGAAATTCCTGGTGGGAGGCGAAGTCGAAGCGTCCTCGAATCACAATGGTCAGCTCTTGCCCATCTGCCGAGGGCTGCGAGGTAATGGCCATGTCTACTCCTTTGTCGAGACTCTGCCAGATAGGGCAATTTACGTCTGAAGGTGTAGCATTTGGCCGGCGACGAAACAACCTCTATTCAGGGCTCGCCACGGTCTATCAAGCGCTGCGCCAGCTCGTCGAGCAGTTTTTGTTCGCGCTTGTCCTCGGCCAATCGGGCTTCGTCAATGTAGCGCTGGACCAGTTTGCGCAGACCCTCGAGACGCGCATAGCGCTGCTGCCAAACAGCACGCACCTTTTCCAGATTGGCGCGGTGCCACTCCAGACTTTGCTGCTGCTGGCCGACCGCGGTTTCAAGCTGTGACAAAAAGCGCTGGTAGTTCATCAGCCACTGGCCGGAAACGCCCTTGCTGCCCTCACTGATCCACTGCTGCTGGTAGTCGCCACGAAAACGCTCCAGCTCGCCCAGCTTGGCCTCGGCCTGCCCCACCAGCCCTTGGCAATGCCCGAGCTGGCGCGCGGCCTCGCGCTCGGCCTTTTCTGCCATCTCGACGACCGGCTGCAGACGCTTTGCGCGGCTCAGGCTCATCCGCGCCCCGTAGGGCGGGTGCAACCCGCCAGATCGCCCTGGCGGGTTACACCCGCCCTACTGCAACAGGTCACTGTCCCAACACCCCGGCCAGCTGCTCGCGGCTCTGCGCCATTGACACGTTCTCGTCGAGGCCCTGACGCAGGTACTGAGCCATGACCGGCTGACGGGCGATGGCCTGATCGGTATCCGCGTCGCCGCCCGGAACATAGGCACCGACACTGATCAGATCGCGACTCTGTTGATAGCGCGACCACAACTGCTTGAAACGCTGCGCCTGCTTGAGCTGCTCGGGCGGAACCACCTGCGGCATGACCCGGCTGATCGAGGACTCGATATCGATAGCGGGATAGTGCCCTTCCTCGGCCAGGCGCCGGGACAGGACGAAGTGCCCGTCGAGCACACCACGTGCAGCATCGGCGATGGGGTCCTGCTGGTCATCCCCCTCACTCAATACGGTGTAGAACGCGGTGATCGAACCGCCGCCGGCTTCGGCGTTGCCGGCACGCTCGACCAGTTTGGGCAGCTTGGCGAATACCGACGGTGGGTAGCCCTTGGTCGCTGGCGGCTCACCAATGGCCAGGGCGATTTCGCGTTGGGCCTGGGCATAGCGGGTCAGCGAATCCATCAGCAGCAGAACGTTCTTGCCCTTGTCGCGAAAGTACTCGGCGATGCGCGTGCAGTACTGCGCGGCGCGCAGACGCATCAACGGCGCCTCGTCGGCCGGCGAAGCGACCACCACGGAACGCTTGAGGCCTTCCTCGCCGAGGATCTCGTCGATGAACTCCTTGACCTCACGCCCGCGCTCACCGATCAGCCCGACCACGATAATTTCGGCCTCGGTAAAACGGGTCATCATGCCCAGCAACACGGACTTGCCCACGCCGGTACCGGCGAACAGGCCCAAGCGCTGGCCACGCCCGACGGTAAGCAAACCGTTGATCGAACGAATACCAACATCCAGCGACTGGCTGATGGGGTCGCGGTTGAGCGGGTTGATGGCAGGGCCATCCATCGGTACCCAGTCCTCGGCCTTCATCCCGCCCTTGCCATCCAGGGCGCGGCCGGTGCCGTCGAGCACTCGGCCGAGCATCGACATGCCCATAGGCAGGCGCCCGGTATCCGGCAACGGCACTACGCGCGCACCTGGCGCGATACCGGCCAGGCTGCCGACCGGCATCAGGTAGATCTTGCCGCCGGAGAAGCCCATGACCTCAGCCTCGACCTGCATCGGGTGATAGCTGTCGCTGTTGATCACCAGACAACGGCTGCCGATGGCGGCGCGCAAACCTTCGGCCTCCAGGGTCAGGCCGACCATGCGCAGCAGGCGCCCTTCCACCACAGGTTGGCTGGGCAGGTTGATCGCTTCGACATAGCCCGCCAGGCGTCTGGCGAAACTGATCCGCTCAAGGTGCATCGACGGCATCCAGATCCAGGTCGATGTCCGCTTCCGGCGGCTGAGAGACTTGCGCGCGCTGCTGCTCGAACAATTGCTTGAGCGCCTGCGCCATACGCGTCTCGACGCTGGCGTCGATCTGGCTATGCTCCGACTCGATGCGGCACCCACCTGGCAACAGGCTGTCGTCCTCGAGGATGCGCCAGTTTTCCTCATGACGCTCGCGCAGCGCCTTGATCGTTTCGAAGTCCTGGGGGTTGACCTGAATGCGCACGTTGCCCGCCCCCATCGGCAGCAGCTTGAGCGCTTCGCGCAACACCTGGCGAATCTGACTGGAGTCGGTGCTTAGTTCGCGCTGAATCACCTCGCGCACCATATGACTGACCAGACGCACCATGGCCACTTCCATCTGCTGGTCCTGCTCGGCAATCGGATCGAGCAACTGCGTCATGAGCCTTTCCAGGCTGCCGACCTTCAGCGCCAAGGCCGCGTCGGCCTCCTGCTTGGCCTTGATCTGGCCGGCATGAAAACCGTCCTTCTCGCCGGTGGCGAAGCCTTCGTTGTAGGCGTCCTGGCGGATGGCTTCGAGTTCATCGAGCGTCAGCGGCTTGACGTCCTCGACCGCTACCTCCTCGACCTGCGCGGCCGGCTCCTCGGCCACCGCTGCCGGCGCCGGCTCGGCCACCGCCTCCTCGGGCTCGGCGCCCGGCGCATCGAAGCTGGGCAACGCCCAGCGATCGAAGACACCGAGGTCCTTGGCGCGGATCAGCTCGCTTTCCGACTCCTTGTTGGCGGACATGACTTAGACCATCTCCTCGCCGCCCTTGCCGCCAAGCACGATCTCTCCGGCTTCGGCCATGCGCCGGGCGATGGTGAGAATTTCCTTCTGCGCCCCTTCGACATCGCTGACGCGCACCGGCCCTTTGGCCTCCAGGTCGTCACGCAGCAACTCGGCCGCACGTTTGGACATGTTCTTGAACACCTTGTCCTTGATCGCCTCGTCGGCCCCCTTGAGCGCCAGTACCAGCACCTCGGACGAGACCTCGCGCATCAGCGCCTGGATGCCACGGTCGTCGACATCGGCCAGGTTGTCGAAAACGAACATGAGGTCTTCGATCTGTGTCGACAGGTCTTCGTCCACTTCGCGGATGGAGTCCATCAGTTGACCTTCCACCGAGCTGTCGAGGAAGTTCATGATGTCCGCCGCACGCTTGACGCCGCCCATGGCGGCGCGCGTGGTGTTGGCGCTGCCGGAGAACTGCTTCTCCAGGATCTGGTTGAGTTCCCTGAGCGCGGACGGCTGCACGGTATTGAGCGAGGACACGCGCAGGATGATGTCTAGGCGCACCTTGTGGTCGAAATGGCTGAGCACTTCGCCGGCCTGGTCCGGATCGAGATAGGCGACGACGATGGCCTGGATCTGCGGGTGCTCGTAGCGAATCACGTCGGCAACAGCACGCGGCTCCATCCACTTGAGGCTGTCCAGGCCACTGGTGCTGCCGCCCAGCAGGATGCGGTCGATCAGATTACCAGCCTTATCCTCACCCAGCGCAGAGGTGAGCATCTTGCGAATGTAGGCATCGGAACCTACGCCGAGGCTGGTCTGGTCGCCGACGATATCGACGAACTCGGCCATTACCTGCTCGACCTGCTCGCGATGAATGTTACGCATGCCAGCCATGGCCACACCGACGCGCTGCACCTCTTTCGGCCCGAGGTGACGCAACACCTGCGCGGCATCGGTTTCGCCCAGCGAAAGCAGCAGAATCGCGGCCTTGTCGACCTTGTTCAGCTTGGTAGCAGTGCGATTGTCACTCATCGGCGTTGATCCACTCTTTCACGACCTGGGCGACGCGGCCAGGGTCTTCCGCCACTAGGCTCTTGATAGCGTTCAGTTGCGCATCATACCCCTCACTAGGGCTAGGCAACATGATGCTCTGCGGGCCGCCAAGGCTGACACGGTCATCGGACAGCTCGCCATCCAGACCTGCCATCGAGCCAAGCTCCACATCACCGGAGCCTGCCAGCTCCTTGCCCCTGCCACCGCCGGTGATGTTGTTGAGCACAGGACGCAACACGCCGAACACCAGCACCAGGATGAACAGGACGCCAAGCACCTGCTTGACGATGTCCCAGAACCAGGGCTGGGTGTAAAACGGAATATCCGGAATTTCCTCGCCCATCGACGCGGTGAACGCCGTGTTGATCACGCTGACGCTATCGCCGCGACTGGCATCGAAGCCCACCGAATCCTGAACCAGACGAGTGAAGCGCGCCAGGTCATCGGCGGTCCAAGGCACCCGGCTGCTTTCGCCGGTGGCCGGGTCGACACGTACCTGGTCGTCCACCACCACCGCCACCGACAGACGACGCAGGCGCCCCTGCTGCTGACGGGTGTAGCTGATGGAACGGTCCAGCTCGAAATTACGAGTGGACTGCTCACGCTTGTCGGCCGGATACGGGGCGAGCATCGGCTGGCCGGTTGCCGGATCCATGATCTGCTGACCGTTGGCATCGACCAGCGGCTGACCAGCCGCTATCGGACCGGCCGGAGCGGCAGCGCCTGCAGCCTGCTGCGGAGCGGCAGCCGGGCCCGGTGGTTGATTGGACAGCGCGCCCGGCACGCCTTGCGGCGGCAGACTGCTCTGACGCTGTTCGTTGACCTGTTGCTCGCTGCGCAGCGCGGGTTGATCCGGATTGAACATTTCGGAAGTGGATTCAACCGAGCTGAAATCCACATCAGCCGACACTTCGGCCTTGTAGCGACCGGTACCCAGCACCGGCTGCAGAATATTGTGCACACGCTGGGTGAATAGCGTTTCCATACGGCGGGTGTAGTCGAACTGCTTGCCAGCCATGCTCAGCTCAGACAGCTCCTGCTGATCGGAAAGCAGATTGCCCTTCTGGTCGACCACCGTGACTTGACCCTTGTCCAGCTCAGGCACACTGGTCGCCACCAGATTGACGATCGCCATGACCTGACTGGGCTCCAACCCACGTCCCGGGTAAAGCTCGACAAGCACCGAGGCAGACGGCTTACGCTCGTCACGTACGAAAACGGAAGCCTTGGGCATCGCCAGATGCACGCGCGCTGCTTTGACGTTATTGAGGCTGGCCACCGTGCGCGCCAACTCGCCCTCAAGGCCGCGGCGATAACGGGTTGCCTCCATGAACTGGCTGGTACCCAGACCCTGCTCACGGTCGAGAATTTCAAAACCGACGCTGTTATCGGTCGGCGCCACGCCAGCGGCAGCCAGGCGCATACGCGCACGGCTCAGATCGTCGGCCTTGACCAGCAACGCGCCGGAGTTGGGCTCGACGGTGTAGTTGATACCCGCAGCGCTGAGGGTTTCCACCACCTGAGTGGCGTCCATTCCATTGAGGCTGCCATAGAGCGGGCGATAGTCCGGCTGCTGCGACCAGAGCACCACGGCAAAACCGATAGCCACGCTGGCAGCCAGACCGACCAACAGGCCGAGCTGACGCAGCACCGACATCTCGGCGAGATTTTCCAGGAAGCTAAGGCCCAGCAGGGGCTTCTTCGGCTCGCCTGACTCGGCCTTGGCCGGTACGTTTGCTACTACTGCTTCAGCCATGAATCAATCCTCAGACCGGCATCTGCATGATGTCTTGATAAGCCTGGACCAGCTTGTTACGCACCTGGGTCATGGCCTGGAAGGATACGCTGGCTTTCTGCGAGGCGATCATCACATCGGTGAGATCGACCCCGCTCTGCCCCATCTCGAATGCGGTCGCCAGTTTATTGGAAGCCTGCTGGGTCTCGTTGACCTTATTCACCGCCTGGCCGAGCATTTCCGAGAAACTCGGCGCCCCTTGCACTGGCTCGCTCGCAGCAGGCTTCTGACGCGCCATGGCCTCAGCCTGCATGGAACGCATTTCCAGCATCAAGCGATTGAATTCGACACCTTGGCTCATGACTTCCTCCACTGCCCGCTTTTTGACACTAGCGGCGCTATGCAGGGGTATTTGCAACAAGGGTGCCAACAAAGCAGCTTATGGGAATCAGATCGGGAACACGCAGATAGATGGGGTAGCCACCGTCATCCCAGCGAAGGCGGGGACCCAGCAGCAAGAGAAGAATCGCCAACAATCTCTGACCAAAGATCGAGCCATTGCGGATTTCGCTCTTCGATCAGGCGCAGCTTCCAGGCACGATTCCATTTCTTGATCGCCTTCTCCCTGGCTATCGCGCCACTCATACTTTCATGCTGCTCGTACCACACCAGCAACTTCACTCCATAGCGGAGTGTAAAGCCCTCAACGGCTCCCTCTCTATGCTGCCAGACACGCCGCAGCAGATCCGCTGTAACTCCGGTACAGAGCGTGCCATTACGCTGACTGGCCATAATGTAAACGGCGGGTTGTTTCATGCTGCAGTCCTTTGCAGATTGGGGCCTCCATAGGTATGAAGGGCTATTCAGCGATTGATTTGAGCCCGAACGAAAAATCGCTCTCCTACAAGCCAGGACAACCTTAGCACCGCGGCTGGATCCCCGCCTTCGCGGGGATGACCTCGGTTTTTCTATCATCGTCATCCCCGCGAAGGCGGGGACCCAGGCCACCCTGTCAGCGGTATCTCCTCTCCCCCGCACAACTAGGCAAAACTAACTGGCGTACAGATAAGCCTCGACATCCATCCCCGCATCTCGCATCTGCGCCAGCTTGTATCGCAGGGTGCGCGGGCTGATCCCCAGGCGTTCGGCGGCCTCCTTGCGGCGACCGCGCTCGGCACGCAGGGTATCGATGATCACCTGAAACTCGCGACGGCGAAGATCCTCGCCCAGCGCGCCGGCATCGACCGCACCCGGCGACTCAACCGGTTGCGCCATTGGCGGCGCCACGCTCGGCACCACGGCCAGGCGCGGTGCCGTACCCTGCACCGATTGGCCGATGGGCGCATGCAGGCACAGATCCTGCGCCTGAATCACCCCCCCCTGCTGCAGGATCAATGCGCGTTGAATGGCGTTGTCCAGTTCGCGCACATTGCCCGGCCACTGATGCTGTACCAGGCTCTGCGCAGCGGACTCGGACAAACGCACCGGCGCCTGATTCATTTTTTTGACGTGCTTGGCCAGCAGCCGCTCGGCCAGCGGCAGAATGTCGGCAGGCCGCTCACGCAACGGCCGCCAGGCCAAGGGGAAGACCGACAGTCGATAATAGAGGTCCTCGCGGAAGCGTCCTGCGGCAACCTCGCTAGCCAAGTCACGGTTGCTGGTGGCCAGCACGCGAATATCCAGGTTGATTGGCTTGCGCGCCCCGACCCGTTCCACCTCACGCTCCTGCAGCACACGCAGCAACTTGGCCTGCAGCCCCAGCGGCATTTCGGAAATCTCGTCGAGCAGGATGGTGCCACCGTCGGCCAACTCGAACTTGCCGGGCTGAGCGGTGACCGCACCAGTGAATGCGCCCTTCTCATGCCCGAACAACGTGGCCTCGAGCATGTTGTCGGGAATCGCCGCACAGTTGATGGCGATGAAAGGCCCAGAGGCGCGCGGCGACTGCTGATGGATATAACGCGCCAGCACCTCCTTACCGGTCCCCGACTCACCCGTGATCATCACCGTCGAATCACTCTGCGCCACGCGTGACGCCAACTCCAACAGCTGCACGCTGGCCGGCTCGAGCGCTACCGGACCATCGCAATCCCCCGCCGTCAATTTACCGAGAGCGTGCTTGGCCACCAGCTCCAGCAGCGTGCGCGGCTCGAACGGCTTGACCAGATAATCAGCGGCGCCCTGGCGGATGGCATCCACCGCCCGCTCCACCGCGCCGAAGGCCGTCATCAGCAATACCGGCAGTTGCGGATAACGACTACGAATCTGCGCCAGCAGTTGATGACCATCCATACCCGGCATGTTGACGTCGCTGACCACCAGCCCGAACGGCTCTTCGGTCAACGCGACCAACGCCGCCTCGGCGCAATCGACCGCCCGATAATCATGCCCGCCCAGGCACAGGGTATCGGCCAGGGCTTCGCGCAGGGCGCGATCGTCTTCAACCAGCAGGACTTTGGCAGCCATGGGTTACTCCTGATTCGAGTGAGACGCCGCATCAAGCAGCGGCAGAGAAACGATGGCGCAGGTACCACGACCCGCACGCGATTGCAGCAGCAACTGGCCCTGGTGGGCGCGCGCCACAGCCTTGACCACGGCCAGGCCGAGGCCGGTCCCGGTAGTCTTGGTGGTGAAAAACGGCTCCCCCAGGCGCGCCAGGGTTTCCTGATTCATACCGGGCCCATTGTCACTGACGCACAGGCGCAACTGGTTGTCGCGGCGGTACAGATGGACCTTCAGACGCGCATCGCGCCCAGCCGCTTGTATGGCGTTATCGATCAGATTGAGCACAGTGCCGACCAACGTGTCACGGTTGCACAGCAGTTCGCCGTCACGCACATCGCACTGCCAGCGCACGGCCATATCACCCACATGGGCATCGGCAGCAGCACGCAGCGCGTCGAACAAGACAGGCGGCGACAGACGATCCGGCAACGGCAGCTCGCCACGGGCAAAGATCAGCATGTCGCGCACCTGATTTTCCAGCTCGTGCAAACGCTCCTTCAAACGCCCAGCGAAACGCTGCTGTTGTTCGGCCGGCAGCACCTGTTCATTTAGATGGCTTGCGTAGAGCAACGCTGCGGAAAGTGGTGTACGGATCTGATGGGCCAGGGAGGCGACCATGCGCCCCAGCGCCGATAGCCGTTCATGGCGAGAAAGCTGATCCTGCAGGCGACGGGTTTCCGTCAGGTCGGTCAGTAGCACAAGCTGCCCCGGCTCCCCGTGCAGGGAACGCGTGGCAATGGACAGACGGCGGCCGTCGCGCATGGAAATTTCATGACCATCGTCTTCGCGCGGGGCAAAGTTGCGTGCGATCACCTGACGCCAGAGCATGCCCACCAGGGGCTGGCCGAGCAGCGCACGCGCCACGGGGTTGGCCTCGCGCACGACGCCCTGACCGTCGATGACGATCACACCGCCAGGCAACAGATCCAGCAGGCTTTGCAGACGATGGGCCAGGCGCTCCTTCTCCGCCAGTTCCTGCATGCGCTGTGCACTGACCAGCGCCAGTTGCCCCTTCAGCTCATTGACCCGCGCCTCAAGCAGGCTGTAGGACTCGCTGAGCTGATTGGACATCTGATTGAACAGGGCAAAGGCCTGCTCCAGTCCCGCGCGGCTGGCTTGTTCGAGCGGTGCGGAGCCGCTTGGCTCGGCTGACTCGGTAGGACGAAGGTTGGCTTCCATCTGCTTCTCTCGTACGACGTACCGTCAGAAGACGGTCAGATACAAGAGCTTTAGCAATCCCCGTGCCTACTTTTTTGTTCTTATTTTTCAAATACTTGAAAAAACAAAGCCGGAGCTTGCGTCAAAGCTCCGGCTTTCTTTGCGGCGTTACGGATATTCTGAAAAAGTTACTTACCGTCACTCCCGCGAAGGCGGGAGCCCAGGAGTTTCGCAGGTTCTGGATTCCCGCCTGCGCGGGAATGACGAGTTTTCCAGAGTTTCCTTAGCCTGAGGCTAAGGAATCAATCCTCGTCCTGGCCATCCTCTTCGCGGCGGCTCATGCCGTACTTGCGCATCTTCTCGACCAGCGTGGTACGGCGAATCCGCAGGCGCTCAGCAGCGCGCGCCACCACACCACCAGCATCATCCAGCGCCTGCTGGATAAGACCCTGCTCCAGGTTGCCCAGATAATCCTTCAGATCCAGCCCCTCCGGCGGCAGCATGGCTGGCGTATCGAGGCCCGGCAAACCGGCCATGATCGCAGCGCGCTCTTCCATTTCATCACGCAGACTGGCCGCAAGCTGCTCATCCTCGTCATCGACATGACGGAACTTCTTCGGCAACTCGCCCACCCCGATCACCCCGTAGGGATGCATGATCGCCATGCGCTCGACCAGGTTGGCCAACTCACGTACGTTGCCCGCCCAGTCATGACGGCACAGCGACATAATGGCGGCCGAGTTGAAGCGAATGGAGCCGCGCTTCTCGTGCTCCATGCGCGAGATCAGCTCGTTCATCAGCAGCGGGATATCTTCGATACGCTCGCGCAGCGGCGCCATCTCGATGGGGAAGACGTTGAGGCGGTAATACAGATCCTCGCGGAAACTGCCGTCCTCGATCATCTTCTCCAGGTTCTTGTGCGTGGCAGCGATGATGCGCACATCGGCGGTCTGCGTCTTGTTGCTGCCGACCCGCTCGAAGGTCCGTTCCTGCAGCACGCGCAGCAGCTTGACCTGCATCGGCAGCGGCATGTCACCGATCTCGTCGAGAAATAGCGTACCGCCGTTGGCCAGCTCGAAGCGCCCTGCCCGGCTAGTGATGGCGCCGGTGAAGGCGCCCTTCTCGTGACCGAACAGCTCGCTCTCCAGCAACTCGGCCGGAATGGCGCCGCAGTTGACCGGCACGAAGGGTGCCTCGCGACGCTTGGAGTGATAATGCAGATTGCGCGCTACAACTTCCTTGCCAGTTCCGGACTCACCGAGGATCAGCACGCTGGCCTCGGTATCGGCCACCTGCTGCATCATCTGTCGCACCTGCTGAATGGCGCGACTGGTACCCACCAGGCTACGGAACAGATTGGGCTCACGCTGCCGACCACGATCACGGGCCTGGTCGTACATTTCACGGTAGACCTGGGCGCGATGCAGCGAGTCGAGCAACTTGTTATAACTGAGCGGCGTCTCCAGACTGGCCAGCACGCGCCGACGCAAGTCTTCCGGCCACTCGGCAATACTGACATCACCCACCGTCAGCAAGGGCAGAAACTCATCCCACCCGGCAAGCTGCTTGGTCAGTTCAAGCGCGCCGCCCTTGGCCTCGACATCGCCCAGCAAGACACTCAGCACCTCGCGACTGGACTCAAGCCCAGCCACGGCACTGCGCCAGTCCTGGCTTGTACAGGCCAGATGCTCCTCCCCGAGAAAGCTCAGAATGATCGCCAGTTCGTGGCGGCGCGCAGCATTGTCATCGATCAACAGGATTTTGGTTTCACGCCACATCTTGTGCTTGTCTGACCCGAGGAGTTAGGGAAATTGCACGCCAGTTCTTCGGCGCACACCGGCAACTTGCCACTAGTAAAGTCAAAAAATTGGACTCAGTCAAATTTATGGCGTGATTTCCTGTGGCGTTCCCGTACTCGCTGCGGTTGCACCCGCCCTACCGATGCAGCAGGGCAGCTTTTTCTCCCCTCTCCCCAGCCCTCTCCCGCAAGCGGGAGAGGGGGCAGAAACCTGCGCTAGCCATGACAATCAGCCGAACAACTGATAGACCTTGGCCCCCTGGCGAGCCTGGTTGATCTGCACCAGCTCATCGCCAAGGCGTTTGCGCTCGGCCGTGCACAGCGTAACCAGCTCGCGGTAGAGCAGCAGCAGCTCCTGCATGCTGTCGCGCAGGCGCGCCTCATCGCCCCCCTCGTGCATGGCCGCATCGACCGCCTGGCGGCATTGCAGATCCAACTTGCCGATGGCCACCCAGTCCTGCCTGAGCAGGGCATCGCGCAGTGCGCAGCCGGTTTCTTCCAGACGCTGGACAGACGAACTCATGATTTTCTCCCGGATTGTCCGGCACGGCCCTCAAGCAATGCCATCCCAGCCTTCTTTCAATTCACGCAGCAATTGCGCCACCTGACGCAGGATCGCCTCATCGTTTTTCAGGTTGGCCTGGGCCAACTGCCGAATCATGTATTCATAGAGCCCATCGAGGTGCTGCGCCAACTCGCCCCCCTGGCCCTTGTCCAACCCCTCGCGCAGGCCACCGACGATCCCGATCACCTTGCCGATCAGCAGCCCCTTCTCGGCGACCTGGCCACGGGCAAGCGCGCCCTGGGCCTGCGCCAGGCGATCCAGGGCGCCTTCGAACAACATCTGGATCAAGCGATGGGGGCTGGCCTCGGCAAGCTGGGACTGGGTACTGACCTGCTGATACTGCCTGAGCGCGGACGCTGCATACATGACGACTGCTCCTCGATAACCAAGTCACTGCGTGGACTTGACAGGCTATCGGCCGGCAATCGGGAATCTTTAGGCTGGAAGCCGCACAGCGGCGGCTCTCCCTGACACTCATTTTTTGTTGGAATTGTTCAGCGCCTCGAGCGTGCTCAGAAGGCTCGCGCTGCTTGCATTCAACTGCGCCACCAGGATATCCATGTTGTTGTACTTGGTGTACAGCGAGGTGGTCAGCGAATCGATGCGCCGATCCAGCGCCTGCTGCTGCTCGCTCAATTGCGTCATGGTCTTTTGCAGCGACTCGGTGCGACCGGCCAGCAGCCCTCCGGGTGCCGTGTAAGGCTCGGTGACCGATTTCAGGCGCGGAATCAACCCGTCGTCGCCGACGAAGAACGCCTGAACCTCATCGTAGTGGGTCTCCAGCGCGCTGCTCAGCTTGGCATCGTCGATCGACAGCGTACCGTCCTTGTTGGTGGTCACGCCCAGTTGCGCCAGAACGCTCAGCTCACCGCTGCCGGTCGAGGGCTGTACCAGTTCGTTGCGTATCGAACCGAGCAGCGAGCGAACCAGGGCGTCGCCCACCAGCGCGCCGGCATCGGTACTCGTCTCGTCTTCGCTGGTGGTTACCCGGGTCAAGGCATCGGTGACGGTGATCAGGTTGTTGTAGGCACTGACGAAAGCCTCGATGGAGGTTTTCAAGCCCTCGGTATTGGGCGCCACGGTCAGGGTGGTGGTGCCCTCGGCCGTCAGCTTGATGCTCAGGCCGCTCAGCGCCGTGACGGTGTTGGTGGAGCTGCTCAGCTCCAGGCCGTCGATCTTGTAGGAAGCATTGCTGGCCAGGGTGATGGAGCCAGCCCCGGTGCCCGACTGCTGGGTAAGGTCGTGATTGCCGTCCTCATCGACGTTGATGTTCAGCGCCGCCAGATCCCCCGTGCCCTTCACATACAGGTCGGTGCCCTCCCCGGTGACCTCCGAGGACAGTACCAGGCGCGCGCCACTGGCATCGGTGATGATGTTGGCGCTGATGCCCGCAGTGGCGGAAAGCTGGGAGTTGATCGCATCGCGGATTTCCGTCAGCGAAGCCCCCGGCGCGACCTGAACCTCATAGGAGGCGTTGTCGCCGACGTCGATGGTCAGCGTGCCGCCGGAATCGAAGGTCGTGGAAGCACCGCCCTCCAGGCTGGCACTGGCCACTTTCGACGAACTGGCCAGGCTGATCACCTCCACCTCGTAACTGCCGGGAACCGCGCCCGCGCCAGCAGTGGCGCTGGCCACGCCATCGGCGGAGGACTGCACGCCGAGCCCTTCGAAGCTGCTGGAGGAACTCTCCAGGGCGGTCAGCGAGGCTTCGAACGTCTCGACCGCGCTGGTCAGCGTACCCACGGCCGAGAGGCTGGTTTCCGTCTTGGTCGTCAGCCGGTCGATCTGCGCCTGCTTGGGCGCCTTTTCCGCATCGGCGATGGCGGTCACCATGCCGTCGATATCCAGCCCTGTACCCAGACCGGAAATAGTGGTGCCTGACATGTCGACCTCCTCGCAACGAATTATTGACGCCCTGCCACTGCCCAGCAATTAACGAGCCAGTCACTCAACCTGTGTAGCAGCGAATTTATTCGCGAACCCGTTCACCGCAGGCTCACGCCTGTGAAAATCACGCCTCTTCGCGAAACAGCTGGCTGCGCATGTCCTCCAGGCGCGCCGCCAGACTCAAGGCCACCTCGGAGGGAATCTGCCGAACCACTTCGCCGGAACCGCCATCGACGACCTGCACCACCACCCGGCCGGTGCTGTCGTCGACCTGGAAATTGATGTCGCGGCGAATCGACTGCATGGCGCTCTGCATGCTCGCCACCGCCGACTCCAGTTGCTCGCGCGGTACGTTCGCCACGGCCTCGGCCGCCTGGGGATTCTCGCCCGACTGCCGTGGCCGCTCGACGGCCGCCCCGGCTACCTGGCGCGCCGATGGCGTCAGGCTGCCAATTGGCGTAACGCTTGTAATGGTCATGAGAGCACCTCGCAATGGGCAAAGGGGGAAGGCTTGCGCACTCCCCCCTCCACCGCCTCAGAGATTGGCTTATTGCAGCAGGCTCAGCACCGCGGACGGCAACTGGTTGGCCTGTGCCAGGATCGCGGTGGACGCCTGTTGCAGAGTCTGCTGCTTGGCCAGCTCGGCGGTTTCCGCGGCGAAGTCGGCATCCTGTACGCGGCTACGGGCGGAGGAAGCATTCTCGGCGATATTCTGCAGGTTGGAAACCGTGCTGTCGAAACGGTTCTGCACCGCACCGAGTTTGGCCCGCTCGCTGTCGATCTGCTGCATGGCACCGTCCAGAACCTGAATGGCCTGCTGCGCGCCGTCAGCGGTGGTGATGTCCAGGTTGGCTACGCTGGCTTCCTGAACAACTGCTTCATGCTCAACAGCATCGGCGGCGGCGATGCCCAGGGCATTCAGACCGGTGCCGGCAGAGCCGTCAGCAATGGTGAAGTCATTCTGGGAGAAAAGCCCCAGCTGACCTGCGTTGTTGGTGGCAGTCACACCGGTGCTGGCAGTATTGATCGCACTGACGATCGACTCCATGTCGCTGCCCTTGGCCAGCTTCACTTCGGTGCCGTTCAGGGTGATCGAAGTGTCGGCATCCAGCTTGGCGTTGGTGGTGCCAGCCTTCAGACCCAGCTCACCGAGCAGACCGCTGTTGCCGTTAACATCGGCCAGCTTGATCGGCGCACCATTGGAGGACTCCAGAGTGATACGGCCACCAGAAACAGTGCCGGTCACAGCGCCATCGGTAGCGGTGCTGATGGCTGCGAGAATGTCGTCTACATCGTCAGTGGCAGCAACAGTTACGGTTTCACCATTGACGGTAAAGTCGCCAGCCACGCCCAGCACCGAAGCACCAGTCATCGGGCCAGCCGGCACTGCCGGAGTACCAGCGGTACCAGCGTCGTAGCCAGTCAGGGTAACGTCCGCACCGAAGCCCAGAGCCGTGAGACCAGTGATAGCTGCGTTACCAGTGCTGCTGGTGAACTCGATCTGCCCACCATTCTCAACTGCCTGAACGCCATGGGTAGCGGTACCCGCATTGATCTGCCCTACGATGGTAGCCAAGCCAGCATTCGCAGCTACGGTGATGTCGTTGGCGCCATCGATTCGGATTGTGGTACCGGTGTGAGCACCGTCGAAGGTCCCGGTGGTAGCCCCCGTACCATCGGTCGCCCCAGTCCCGGGAGTACCGGCGACACCGCCTACTTCGACGACATTCCCAACCACCTTGGCGCTCATACCGGCCGGATCGCCTGCCGCAACGGTCGCGCTGCTGAAGGAGCCACGCAGAGCAGAGGCGCTCACATCGCTCAGACCGAAGGAAACGGTTTCGTTGGCGTTGGAGCCGATCTGGAAGCTGGTGTTACCCATGGAGCCGTCCAGCAGCTTCTTGCCACCGAAGGTGGTGGTGCTGGCGATACGGGTCAGTTCGCCGGACAGGGCGTTGAATTCCTGCTGCAGGGAGGCGCGGTCTTCATCGCTGTTCGAGCCGTTGGCCGACTGCAGGGCCAGCTCGCGCATACGCTGCAGGATGTTGGTGGACTCCTGCATGGCGCCTTCGGCGGTCTGGGCGATGGAGATGCCGTCGCTGGCGTTCTTCACCGCCACGTTCAGACCATTGATCTGGCTGGTCAGGCGGTTGGAGATCTGCAGGCCGGCGGCATCGTCCTTGGCGCTGTTGATCTTCAGGCCGCTGGACAGGCGCTGCATGGTGGTGGACAGGGCGTCAGAAGCCTTGTTCAGGTTTTTCTGGGTGTTGAGCGATGCAACGTTGGTATTGACGGTAAGAGCCATGACGTGAACCTCGTGGTGTGGGCTTGTACGACTCCCGGCCTTGGCAACCGCCCGGGATGGCCTGGAGAGCTTTCACTGGGTTTATCGTCGGGCCCTGCCAATTCTTTAGCGTTTTTTCAATATTTTTTCCTGATTGGCAACGAGCTTCAGCCGTACTGACCACGCGCCGGCAGGGCACAGGCGCAACCCTGTAGCCCGGATGAAATCCGGGGCGGTTTGGCATGCCGCCCGACCTTTCCCGGATTTCATCCGGGCTACCCGCTTGGCTGAGCATCGTCGCCCTTCAGTCTTTGAGCCGGTCGGCCAGTCGTGCCATCAGGTTCATGCGCTCATGGAAAATAGCTACGATCAAGGCAGGCGCGCCCTCACGCAGCAGACAGAATATGTAGTGATGTTCGTACCGCCCCATCCGTAGAGCCGGAAAAAGCACACTCATGTCTTTGAACGCACCCCGACCATCGGCGAGGCTGGCTATACCCTGTTCCAGCGTAGCGATGTAGCGGCGTGCCTGCGCATCGCCCCATTGCTTGCGCGTGTAGCGGACGATGCCACGCAGGTCGGATTCTGCCGCCGCAGTGAGAACGTAGCCGGTCAAGCCTGGCCCTCGGCCAGTTCTTCATCAAGAATTTCGCTGATGCTCTTGGTAGACAGATTGCCAGCAAGCCCCTCGTGGATGCGGGTACCGAGCAGCGCTTGCAACTCGTTCCATGCCTGATTGGCGTCAAGATCACCTGGAAACAGCCTTTCCAGCGCGTATTGTTTGATGGTCTTGCCCTGCAAGGCAGCCAGCGCTTTCAGGCTTTGGTGCTGTTGGTCTGTCATGTCGATGGTTAGGCGGCTCATGGGATGACCTCCGAAATTACAGGTTCCCACATTTACACGGATGTGCTGATGAAACAAGCATTGGCTCAGTTCAAGCACTGTGCTCGCCGATACACCCTCGGCTCTGGCTCCTGCTTCGCTCTACCTCCTGCATCCATGCAGTCGTCGGCTCTGGCTCCTGCTTCGCTCTACCTCCTGCATCCATGCAGTCGTCGGCTCTGGCTCCTGCTTCGCTCTACCTCCTGCATCCATGCAGTCGTCTCCCATAAATGGGAGAGGGGAGAAAAAGCTTCACCCGATTGCCCTGCGCCAAATCATCTCGGCTTTCTCCACGAGGCCGTTGTATGCCATCGTTAACGCCAGAGAGATGGAGTAATCGCCATGAACATTCGCCCGATCCGTTCAGACAGCGAGTATAGAGAAGCGCTCAAAGAGGTTTCCGCCCTGTTTGACTGCGAACCGGCACCCGGCACCCCGGAAGGCGACGCCTTTGAGGTCATGCTGACCCTGATCGAAGCCTACGAAGCCAAACACTTCCCGGTCGATCTGCCAACCCCGGTTGAAGCGATCAAGTTCCGTATGGAGCAGTCCGTAGCCTAATGCCGGTCAGTTAAGAAAAACGCCGCGATGCCGGTACGGAATCGCGGCGTTTTCTTTACCTGATTGGCAACGAGCTTCAGCCGTACTGACCGCGCGCCGGTAGGGCACTGGCGCAACCCTGTAGCCCGGATGAAATCCGGGGCGGTCTGGCATGCCGCCCGACCTTTCCCGGATTTCATCCGGGCTACCCGCTTGGCTGAGCATCGTTGCTAATCAGGTTTCTTTATGCCTGAACGAATAGAGCCTCCCTGTAGGAGCGAGCGTCGCGAGCGCAGCTTTTTCGCGAGCAGAGCTCGCTCCTACAATCAGGTCGCCACAGCCGCAATACGGAGGCGGGCATGGATCGGCTGATCAACTGGGCTATCGTCCATAGCATCACCAACCGGCACCTCGATGACTTCGACAACTTCGCCAAAAGTATCGCCAGTCTAACCCTGGATCAGTGAAACAATAGTCCGGGGGGATAATGCCGTGCCCCGGATTACGCCTGCGGTTGACCCAAACACCTGCAGGTCGCCCCCGCCCTTCGCTTCCCACGATACGACCGTACGGACATTCACATCTTGTTGAACAGGCTCAACTGCGAAATCCGCACGAACGATGCCTGCGCCGCCTCCATCTTGGTCATTTGCAGCACCAGTTTGGAGATGGCCTCGGCCATGTCGGTGTCGCGGATCGTGGACTGGCTGCTGGCATTGGCGATCTGCAGGCTTTCGTTCTCGGTGCTGAGGGTGTCGATGACGTTCAGCCGCGCACCGATGGACGCCTGGGTGGCCAGCACCTGGTTCATGCCGTTGTCCAGGTTGCTGATGGCCGAGGCCACGGCCTCGGTCAGCGCCAGTTGCGCGGCAGGGTCGCCGGATACCGGGGTCTTCAGCGCGGCACTGAGGTTGCCGATGGTCTCGAACACGCTCTGGGTTTCCGCCGACTTGCCCTGCACCACGAAGGTATCGCCCGCCGCCGGTGCCGCGCTGATCTGCAGCTCCACGCCGGCGAAGCCGATGGTCTCGGGATAGGTACCCGACAATGAGCCGCTGGCAATCGGCGTGCTGCCCGTCAGCACCGGCTGGGCATAGACCTCGTAATCACTGGCGCTGGTAAAGCGAAGCTGCACGCCGCTGCTGGGAAACTGGGTGGTGTAGGCGGTCGGGTCGACCACGCTGCCGGAAGTCAGTTGCGCGGTGGAGGTGTTGCTGGCGCTGCGCGTGGTGACGATCTCGGTGTCCGCCACGCCAAAGGTGAAGCTGTAGCCGGTCAGCAGGCTGTCCAGGTCACCCTGGCCATCGGCCTCCTGCAGGGCCACATCCAGCTCGAAACTGGCGCCGCGAAAGTTGATTGTGGTGCCGTCAATCGCCGTCGGGTCGAACACCCCGCTGTTGGACGATGCCTCGCTGGTCACATCATTGCCGAGGTTATCGAGGATGCGAAACTGGGTGCTGCTGACCAGTTCCAGGGTATAGGGCTCGCCCGCGCGGAAGGTCTTGTCGTACTGGGTACCATTGTCGACCAGCCCTTGGGACAGGTAGACGCGCTGGCCGTCGGTATTGGGGTCGTTGCTCAAGTCCGACTCGGTGCGGCTGGCGTTGATCACGTTCTCGAACACGCTCCAGCCACTGTCGTTGATCGCCATCGTACCCGAGCTGGACACCTGCAGCTCCTGGCTGGTCTGATCGCCCTGGTAGGTCACCGAGCCATCGGGGTTGAGCACAAACGGCTGCACGTCGGTTTTGGAGCCGGCGAAAATATAGTTGCCGCTGGCATCCTTGCTGTTCATCACCTCCAAAAGCTGCCCGGTGATCTGATCCAGCTCACTGGCAACCGAGCTGCGGTCCTCGTCAGAATACGAACCGCTACCGGAGGAGACCGCTAACTCGCGGGCGCGCTGCAGCAGGTTATTCGCCGTATTGAGCAGGGCCTCCTGCTGGGTCAGCGAGTTGGTGGCCGTGGTCATGTTGGCGCTGTACTGTTCGAGCTGGGCCTGCTGCTGTTCCAGTTGCAACAGGCGCGCGGCGCCGACCGGATCGTCCGCGGGGGTCTGGATGCGCACGCCACTGGAGATCTGCTGCTGGGTCTTGACGATCTCGGCGTAACCTTTCTGATAGCCGGAGATGCTGGTCTGAAACATCTGCGAGGTGGAGATGCGCGTGCTCATGGCGTCATGCCTCATACGGGCCGCATCAAGGATGCGGCGTCAAAAACTGTTGATCAGGGTATCGAACGTGGTGCGCGCAACTTGAATGATTTGCGCCGCCGCCGTGTAGTACTGCTCGAACTTGATCAGGTTGGCCGCCTCTTCGTCCAGGTTGACCCCGGACAGCGACGACTGGCTGCTGGTCGCCTGGGCCAGGATGGCTTCCGTGGCGGCGGCGTCGAGCTGGGCTTGACTGGTCTTGGCGCCAATGGTTTCGATCAGCGAACTGTAGGAGGTGGTCAGGCTCATGCCGTTGTTGCCATTGACCGCGACGGTCTTGGCCGTCTGCAGTTCCAGCACCGCCAGGGCGTTGCGGTTGTCACCGGTGCCGTCGCCGTTGAAGGCGATGGTCAGGCTGTCGCCCGCCGCCGGGGAACCGGCCAGGGTCATCTCGAAGGCGTATTCGCTGGGCACGCTGGGCGGGTTGGCGGGAACGCTGACCGTCACGACGTTGCTCTGCCCCGGCACGATGCTGCCGCTGCCGATGCTGTTGCCAGCAACGTCGTACAGGGTGTAGCCCTGGGCGCCGCCGCTGGGCGCGTCGTAGACCAGTTTGATCGGCATGCCGTTTTCCAGGCTGCTCTGCATGTCGGCAACGGCGGCGGCGTCGTAGATGTCGATCAGGGTGATCAGGCTCGGCTGGCTGACGCTGCCGCTGCCGACGTTGCCGGTGGTCAGGGTCGCCGCCAGGGGGGCGGCGAAGGCCAGTTGGTTGGAGTCGGTCATGCTCACTTTGATGTCGCCCGCCGCATGGCGGGTCGGCAGGATGGTGAACCGGTCTCCGGCCGCCACGCTGCCGCTGTCGAGTGCCAGGGTGAAGCCATCGATCACCGGCGGCGGCGAATCGGTCAGGTCGTAGCTGCCCATGTCCTTGCCGTCGGACAGGCGCCTGACGCTGTAGCCGGTAGCGCTGGTGAAGGTCACTTCGTAGTCGCTGGTACTGAGCGCGCTGGTGTCGTCGATGTACACGCGCAGGTTGGCGGAGGTATCGCTGTTGCCGGCTTGCCCCAGGCTTCTCTGCTGCTGCAGGGTCAGCTCATTGATGTCGCTGAACAGCATGGCGCCCAATTGGCCATTGAGGTCGAGCCCCTGGCCGAGCTGGCTGTTGACCTGGTCGGCGAGCACCAGCGCCAGGCGTCCGAGGTCGTTGAGGGTGGTGTCGAGCACTTCTTCGCGGTAGCGCAGCAGGCCACCGATCTGTCCTCCCGTGATCGACGAGGTGACGTCTATCGTGAAATTGCCGTTCTGCGTCAGGTGCAGGGCATAGCGCGACGGGTCGTCGGCGCTCGGCACCGCGCTGAGTTGCGCCGCGCTGCCGCCCACCACCAGCGGCTGGCCATTGCCGATGAACAGGTTGTAGCTGCCATCCTGCTCGACCACGGTGACCCCGATCAGCTCGGAAAGCTCTCGCACCGCCTCGTCGCGCTGGTCCAGCAGGTCGTTGGGCGAGGCGCCGGAAGCGGAGGCATTGACGATGGCCTGGTTGTACTGGGCGACACTGGCCGCCAGGCTGTTGACCTGCTGAACCATGCTCGACAACTGCTGGTTGATGTAGCCGTTCTGTTCCGCCAACTGGCTGTAGATGGAGTTGAAGCGCTCGCCCAGGGTCGATGCCTGGGTCAGCAGCAATTGCCGCGAGGCGGTATCGGTGGGGCTGGCCGCGGCGGTCTGCAGGGCGGCGAAGAAGTTCTCCATCACCGCGGTGATGCCGGTGGTGCTGTCGGCCAGCAGCGAGTTGACCTGGCTGATCTGGGTCAGGTAGGTCTGCGCATCGCTGTCCAGCGCGGTGGCCGTGCGCACCTGGGTGGTCAGGTAGCCGCTGTAGATACGCCGCACGTCGGTGATCGAGGCGCCACTGCCGAGGTAGGTCGCGCCCAGTTGCTGCGAGTTATTGGAAACCTGCATCGCCTGCTGGCGGGTATAGCCGGGAGTATCGGTATTGGTGATGTTGTTGCCGGTCACGGCCAGCGCGGTCTGGCTCACGCGCAGGCCGGAAACCCCGATTGCGAGAAGATCAGCCATGAGTCACCTCAGAGCGTCCGGGTGGAGGCGCCGTCGGCGCGGGCAATGGTCTGGTAGGTCGCGTCGATCTTGCGGGCGATCTGGCTGATCTTGCGGGCGTACTGCGGATCCGTGGCGTAGCCGGCCGACTGCAGCTTGTTGACGAACCGCTCGGAGTTGCCAGTGGCCGCCAGGGCCTCCTGGTAACGTGGGTTGCTCTGCAGGAAATCGACCAGGTCATGGAAGCTCTGGCGATAGGAGTCGTAGGCGCGGAAACTGGCCGCTTCACGTACCGTCTGCCCGTTGCGATATTCACGGGTGATCGCCCGCGCCGACTCCCCCTGCCACTGACCGTGGGTCTTGATGCCGAACAGGTTGTGGCTGCTGCCGCCATCGCCACGCCGCAGGATGGACTTGCCCCAGCCGGTTTCCAGGGCGGCCTGGGCCACCAGATAGCGTGGTTCGACACCGATCCGCTCGGCCGCCTCCTGGGCCAGGGGCAGCATGGTCTGGACGAACTCCTGCGCCGACGAGAAAGCCGAACTGCCTTTGGCCAGCGGTGGCTGAACCCGCGTGCGCTGCGCCAGCGTGTCGGCAACGTCGGTGGTCTTGCCAGCCGCCTGCTTGGCTGGCAACCAATTGCCGCCGCCATCCTCGCCCTCGCTACTGGGCACGATACCGGCCAGCAGACGATCCTCCAAACGTCCCGGAAGCGACAGGCGGCGCTGATTGAGCAAGGCGGCCTGGGATTGCGGCCTGGCATCGGCCGACTGCCCGGCGGCCTCGGATCGCTCCACTGTCGTGCCGAACGGGCTGCTGCGCGCCGGCGCGCCACGTAGCCCGCTCATCTGCCGCACCAGCACGTCGGCCAGGCCGATGCCACCGCCTTCACGCGACAGGTTGATCGACAACTGCTGGTCATGCATGTCCTGGTAGTGGCGCGAGGTCTCGCTGTCGAACGGGCTGTCCTTGGCGATCGCCTGGTTCGCCGAGCGCATCGACTTGAATATCTGGTTGATGAACAGCGCCTCGAACTCCTGGGCGACGCGGCGAATGTTGCCTTCGCTGTCGCGCCCTTGGCCATTTTTCATTCCGGCCAGACGATTGAGATCGGTATAGGCCCCGGAATCGGTGGTGGCGCGGGTATTGCCCGACAAGGTATTCATGCTCACCTCAGATCACGATCAGGTCGGCCTGCAAGGCGCCGGCTTGCTTGAGCGCCTCGAGGATGGCCATCAGGTCGGAAGGCGCGGCGCCCACCTGGTTCACCGCACGGACGATCTCGTCGAGGCTGGTGCCGGGGCCGAACTTGAACATCGGCTTGGCCTCCTGCTCGGCGCCTACGCGCGAGCGCGGCACCACTGCGGTCTGCCCGCCGGAGAACGCTTCGGGCTGGCTGACGATGGGGTCTTCGGTGATGGTCACGGTCAGGCTGCCATGGGTCACCGCAGCCGGCTGCACCTTGACGTTCTGGCCGATAACGATGGTCCCGGTGCGCGAGTTGATGATGACCTTGGCCACGGCCTGGCCGGGATTGACTTCGATGTTTTCCAGAATCGACAGGTAATCGACCCGCTGGTTGGGATCGAGCGGCGCGCTGACGCGGATCGAGCCGCCGTCGATGGCCTGGGCCACGCCCGGGCCGAGCAGGTCGTTGATCTGGTCGACGATGTTCTTCGCCGTGGTGAAGTCCGGACGATTGAGGTTCAGCGTCAGGTAGTTGCCCTGGTCGAAACCGCTCGGCACCGGACGCTCCACCGTGGCGCCACCGGGGATACGCCCGGCGGACGGCACGTTGACGGTGATCCGCGAGCCATCGGCGCCGCCGGCATCAAAGCCGCCCACCACCAGGTTGCCCTGGGCAACGGCGTAGACGTTGCCATCGATACCCTTGAGCGGCGTCATCAGCAGGCTGCCGCCGCGCAAGCTCTTGGCGTTACCGATGGACGAAATGGTGATGTCGATGGTCTGCCCAGGCTTGGAGAATGGCGGCAGCTCAGCATGCACCGATACAGCGGCAATGTTTTTCAGTTGCACGTTGCCGCCGGCCGGCACCTTGATGCCGAACTGCGCCAACATGTTGTTGAAGGTCTGCACGGTAAAAGGCGTCTGCGTAGTTTGGTCGCCGCTGCCGTTGAGGCCGACCACCAGGCCGTAGCCGATCAACTGGTTGCTGCGCACCCCTTGAATGGACGCCAGATCCTTGAGCCGTTCGGCCTGGGCCTGCTGGCTGATCAGCAGGCAGGCGAGCATGATCGCCAGCAGCAGCCAGTCGTTGGCACCACGGCGGCGCTGGCCGCGATAGGCGCAGGCGAACTGCTGACGGCAGGAGGCCGACTGCGAATGCACAGGTGTCCGTTGTAGGAGCGAGCTCTGCTCGCGAACCCGCAATTCGGTAAAAGCTTCGCGAGCAGAGCTCGCTCCCACAGGCGATCTGGCGGGTTGCACCCGCCCTACGGCGACAGAGGTCATCCAGGTTTTCATGTTCATGTCCTCAGAACGGCCACAGCGGGCTGAGGAAGAATCGGCTCAGCCAACCTGGCTGGCTGGCGTCGGCGAAGGAACCGGTTCCCGAGTAGGTCAACCTGGCGTCGGCGACCCGAGTGGATGAAACGGTGTTGTCGCTGGCGATGTCGTCGGCCCTGATCAGCCCGGCAATCCGCACCATTTCATTGCCGGTATTGAGCGTCAGCCACTTCTCGCCACGCACCACCAGCACGCCGTTGGGCAGCACTTCGGCCACGGTCACGGTGACCGAGCCGGTGAGGCTGTTGCTCTGCGCCGCGCTGGCATCGCCGGCGCTGTCCCGCGAACCGTTGAACTGGGTTCCCAGATCCATCCGGTTTCGCGTCAGCGGGTTGGTGGCCGACACCCCTCCACCGAACAACGAGGTCAGCCCGATATTGGCGGAACTGTCCTTGCTGATGTCGGAGCGGGCCGCCTTGCTCGCCTGGGTGCGCTCCTCCAGGGTGATGGTGATGATGTCGCCGACGCGAAAAGCCTTTCGATCGTCATACAGATTGCTCTCGAAACCGGCCTGGTAGATCGCGCCACTGGTCGCGTTGGCCGGCAGCGGCGTACGCGGCAACACGGGTGCATAATAGGGATCGTCCGCCTTGGGCGCAGGCGCCACGCACCCCCCCAGCAGCAGACAAACCGACGTCAACACAATCAGACCTTTCATCGCACACCTCACATCCAACACTCTGCCCGCCCTAGCGATCCCGATCAGACTCAAAGCGTCTGCGTGATGAACTGCAACATGGAATCGGCCGTGGAAATGACCTTCGAGTTCATTTCGTAGGCGCGCTGTGTCGTGATCATGTTGACCATTTCCTCGACGACACTGACGTTGGAGTTTTCCAGGGTATTTTGCAAAACGGTGCCCAGGCCATTGAGGCCCGGCGTTCCCACTTGCGGAGCGCCACTGGAAGCGGTCTCCAGAAACAGGTTGTTGCCAATCGCCTGCAGGCCGGCCGGATTGATGAAATCGGCGGTCTGCAGGTTGCCGATGATCTGCACCGCGGCGCTGTTGGCGGTGGTCACGGACACCGTGCCATCCTCCCCGACGGTGAAGGTCTGGGTTTCGGCGGGCACGACGATGGCCGGCTCCAGGGCGAAGCCGTTCGACGTGACGATCTGGCCGTCGGAATCGAGGTGATACGTGCCGTCGCGCGAATAGCCGATGGTGCCATCGGGCAGCAGAATCTGGAAAAAACCGCGCCCGTTGATCGCCATGTCCAGTGGCTGGTCGGTGGTCTGCAGGCTGCCCGTGGTGAAGTTCTTCTGGGTACCGACGATCCGTACCCCCGTACCCAGTTGCAGGCCGGACGGCAGCTCGCTGTCCTGGGTCGATTGAGCGCCTGGCTGACGGCGGATCTGGTACAGCAGATCCTGGAACTCGGCCCGGTCGCGCTTGAAGCCGGTGGTCGAAACGTTGGCCAGGTTGTTGGATATCACCGACAGATTCATGTCCTGGGCGGACAAACCGGTCTTGCTGACCCAAAGCGCTGGAAGCATGTCTATCTCCTCGCCCTGCGCGGGCGCTACTCGTTAGCTGATCTGCATGACACGGGCCATGGACTCGGAGCCCTCCTTGGCCGTGTTCATCATCTTGACGTGCAGTTCGAATTGTCTGGACAGGGCGAGAATGGCCGTCATCTCTCCGACGGCGCTCACGTTGCTGCTCTCCAGGAAGCCAGAATGCAGGCGTACGTTGGCATCCGCTTCGAGCAACTGGCCGTCTCTCATATGGATGAGGCCGTCGCGCCCCTTGCGCATCTGCGCGGTATCGGGGTTGACCAGCTTGATGCGGTCGACCTCGGCCAGGACATTCGGCGCTTCGCCCAGGGCGCGAATGCTGATCGTGCCGTCCTGACCGATCTCGACTTTCTCCTCGGGCGGCACGGCGATGGGCCCGGCATTGCCCATGACCGGCAACCCATTGCCGGTGCGCAGCATGCCTAGGGCATCGATCGACAGGCTGGCGGTGCGTACATAAGCCTCGGAGCCATCCGGGGCCTGCACGGCAATCCAGCCATCACCCTCTATCGAAACATCCATATCCCGCCCGGTTTCCTGCAGTACGCCGGGCGTGAAATCCGTAGCGGGCCGCTCGGACATGGCGTAGACCCGCGCCGGATAGCTGTCACCGAAAACCGGCATGGCCCGCGCCTGTTCCAGATCGGCGCGAAACCCGCTGGTGGAAATGTTCGCCAGATTATTGGCATGCGCCTTTTGCGCATAGGTGTTCTGGCTCGCGCCCGACATGGCGACATAAAGCAATTTGTCCACTTCGACCTCCGCCGTGAAAACGACTCTCGGACAGATCAAAGCAAGGCACGTGCCAGGCTAATAATTTTAAGTAAGTTATTGTTTTTAAAAAACAAAAAAGCCCTCCATCACGGAAGGCCCTTTTGACGGCGGCAAGAATATGCCGCCCGCCGCCGTCAGCGGATGTTGATGATCGTCTGGGCGATCGCATTCTCCGTTTCGATGGTCTTGGCATTCGCCTGGTAGTTGCGCTGCGCGATGATCAGGTCGACCAGTTGCGCGGTCAGGTCGACGTTCGAATCCTCCAGCGCACCGGAGACGATCGAGCCCAGCGTACCGGAGCCCGGCGTACCTATCACCGGCTCGCCCGAGGCCAGCGACTGCTTCCAGGCCGTTCCGCCCACCGGCGTCAACCCCTGCATGTTGGCGAAGGTGGCCAGCGCCACCTGGCCAATCAAATTGGCCTGGCCATTGGTATAGGTGGCGAACAGTTGCCCGGTCTCGTCCACCGACAGCCCGGACAACTGACCGGTGGTATAGCCATCCTGCGACAGGCTGTTGACCGCGAAGCGGGTATTGGTCTGGGTCATGTTGCGTAGATCCAGAGTCACCCCCGATGTGCTCGCCGCGGCACCGTTGTCGCCCCAGGTGACCGGATCGGTGGTGGCGTCGGTGATGGTCGCCGGCACCCAGTCGGCCAGCGTGATGGTGCCATCGGCATTGACCGTGAAGTCGCTGGAGGCCGATGCCTGCAGCCTGCCGGAGGTGTCGAACGACAGCGACGCCTGATACGGATCGGTGCTGGCGGGATCACCGGGATTGCGCCCGTCGATCAGCACGTGCATGCTCCACTCGTTGCTCGCCTCCTTGACGAAGTACTGGGTCATGGTGTGCTCATTGCCCTGGGAGTCGTACAGGCTCACCGAGGTCGACCAGTTGAAGGAACCGGAGACCGTGGGGTCGAAGGCGATGGTGGGCACCGTCTCGGACGAGTTGAGCGCCACCCCCTGGGTAACGGTCGAGGTGGCATTCGGCGCCTGGTTGCTGGTGTCGACGGTCAGATTGGTCAGCACGCCATTGACCAGGTTGCCATCGGCGTCCACCCCGTAGCCCATCAGGTTGTTGCCCGAGTTGTCGATGACGTTGCCCTGATTGTCCACCTTGAACGCGCCGGAGCGGGTGTAGAGCTGGGTGCCGCCATCGTTGACGATGAAATAGCCACTGCCATTGACGGCCAGATCCAGGCTGTTGTCGGTGTAGCTGATGTTGCCCTGGGTGTGCTGCTGGGCGATATCCGCCGTAATCACCCCACTGCCGACCGCGTTGCTGCCGGTGCCGAACATGCTGCTGGCATAGAGGTCCGCGAACTCCGCACGCGAATACTTGAAGCCCGTCGTCCCGGTGTTGGCGATGTTGTTGCCCGTTACATCCAGGTGGGTGCTGGCCGCCTTCAACCCACTGAGCGCCGTATTGAACGTCATGTCTTATCTCCCGATGCCTGTTGATTACTGGCCGACGCTGATGACTTTGGATAGCGCGACATTTCCGGCACCCGCCAGGTTCAGCGTCATGTCGCCGCCCCCGATGCCGAGCGTCACGCTGTTGACCGTTGCCGGCAGATAGGTTTCCAGCGCGGTGGACGTGCCACCCAGCGACGCGGAGGCCGAGAATTTGTAGGTGCCCGCGGGCAGCAGTTGGCCGCTCTCATCGGTGCCGTCCCAGGTGAAGTCCACCAGGCCAGCGCTGCTTTGATTATCCAGCGGTATGCTTTTGACCAGGCTGCCCGCCTCGTCGTAAACCCTCACCGAGACGTTGTCGGCCGCCGTTGGAACCACCAGCGTGCCGGTCAGCCCCGAAACACCATCCACCTGGGTGCTGCTGGCGGAAACCATCACGCTGCGCCCCACCAGGGAAGAGGCTTGCAAAGCCTGCGACGATTGATAGCTGCCCAGCAGCGAGTCCATCGAAGCGGAGATATTGGTCAGACTTTCCAGGCTGCTGAACTGCGCAAGCTGAGCCACGAACTCGCTGTTGTCCTGCGGATCCAGCGGGTTCTGGTTGTTCAACTGGGTCACCAGCAGCATCAGAAAGTCATCCTTGCCCAGGCTGGAGTAGCTGGATTCGTTGGTGTTGCTGGTCGAGGTGCCGGAGTATGTCGACAGCACGCTGCTGGAAACAGTCTCTGTGGTGCTCATGGCTATGTCCTTACTGACCCAGGGTCAGAACCTTCTGCAGCATGGTCTTGGCGGTATTCATCATTTCCGCATTGGTTTGAAAGGCTCTACTGGCCGAAATCATGTCCGCCATTTCCTCGACCACATTGACGTTCGGATAGAACACGTACCCATCCGCATTCGCTGCCGGATGACTGGGCTCGTAGCGCATGTCGAGATTGCTCTGATCCTCGACGATGCCGAGCACCTGCACCCCACTCCCCGCCTCGTCCTGCTCGGCGAACAGCGAACCACTACCACTGTTCTGCGACTGCTGGAACACGGTGGCGAACACCGGATGACGGGCACGGTAGGTCTGCTCGATACTCGAAGAGACAGACTCCGTGTTGGCGATATTGCTGGCCACGGTATTGAGGCGAGTGCTCTGCGCGCTCATGCCGGTTCCGGCGATGCTGAAAACACTGGCAAGGGACATGGCCTGACTCCTTATTCGCCGCGCAGGGCTGCAGTCAACCCTTTGAATTTGCTGTTGAGAAAGGTAAAGCTGGCCTGGAACTGCACCGCGTTCTCGGCGTAGTTCGACTGCTCGATCTGCAGGTCGACGGTGTTTTGATCCAGCGAGGCATGGAACGGCGTGCGGTAAGGCAGCTCGGCCTCGCCGGTCTTCACGCCCTCGGCTGGGATGTGGCGGCTATCGGTGCGGCTCAGAGAAACGCCGCCACGCTGCATGCGGCTGCTCTGTTCGGCCAGTACGCTGGCGAAATCCAGATCGCGCGCTTTGTAGTTCGGCGTATCGGCGTTGGCGATGTTGTTGGCCAGCACCTCGGCGCGCTGGGCGCGAAAGCCGAGGGCCTGTTCGTGAATACCGAGTGCTCTGCCGAAGTTGATGCTCATGTTCCGAACCTTTGCCGCTTGGGCCATGTGGTCACTGTTGTGAGCTATTCAGCAAAGGCTGTGCCAATTTATTTAATCCAATTAAATCAATACTTTAATAGCATTCAGGCGGAAAAATAACGGCAAAGCGGCAAGGCTTTACCGCCTACGGACAAGCAAGCGGCAAAGACAACCGGACAGATTGCCGCCCCGCCGAACCCTGGGGCGCGCGATGCGCATCGGTTCTTCTGCACCAGGCCAAACCGCTGGTGCGCACGGCGAAACCTATCCGATCGGGCCCATGGTTTTCAGAGTCCAGAAACGCAAACGGGAGGCCAAAGGCCTCCCGTTGCTGATACCAAACATGCCTTGCGCCTATTTGGCCTTGTAGATGATCCCCGGGCTGCACTGCACCATCTGGTACTTGTCCGGCAGGCCATTGAGCGCTTCGGAGGCGCCAAGGAACAGATAGCCACCCGGCTTGAGGGTGGCATGGATGCGCGTGAGGATGTCCTTCTTCACTTCTGCCGAGAAGTAGATCAGCACGTTGCGGCAGAACACGATGTCGAACTTGCCCAGCGCCGCATAACTGTCGAGCAGGTTCAGTGGCCGAAACTCGACGCGGCTCTTGATCGGCGCCTTGACCTGCCAGCGCCCCGGCCCCCTGGAATCGAAATAACGCTGCAGACGCTCCTGCGACAGACCGCGGCCCATGGCCAGGCTGTCGTACTCGCCGGACTTGCAGTTGCTCAGCATCGACGGAGACAGATCGGTGGCGACGATCTGCACACCCGCCTTGAGCTGGCCGAGGTTGGTACGCTCGAACTCGTCGATGGTCATCGACAGCGAATAGGGCTCCTGCCCGGACGAACAGGCCGCCGACCAGATGCGCAGACGCTGGGCCGGGTAGGCCTTGATCAGCTCCGGCAGCACCCGGCTCTTGAGCACCTCGAACGGATAGGTGTCGCGAAACCACAGGGTCTCGTTGGTGGTCATGGCATCCACCACCTGCTCGCGCAGCCCTCCGCGCGGCTGGCTTTGCATGCGCTGCACCAGTTCGCCCAGGGTCTTGATGCCATTCTGCTCCATCAGTTTGTTCAGACGACTGGAGACCAGATACTGCTTGTTGCTACCCAGCAGAATACCGCAGGCCTTTTCCAGGAAAGTCCGGAACTGCTCGAAATCCAAATTACCTGAAGACACTAGTGCCGCCTCACCAACCATAACGTTCACCAAGGTTTGTCCCTCAGCCCCCATCCGCTACCCGAATGCGCTCGACCACCCGCGCCGCCAGATCATCCGGCTTGAACTTGGCGAGGAAATCGTCGGCGCCGACCTTCTTCACCATCGCCTGGTTGAACACCCCGGACAGTGAAGTATGCAGGAGGATGTGCAGCTTCTGCATGCGCGGATCGCTGCGAATCTCCGTGGTCAGCGTATATCCGTCCATCTCGGGCATCTCGATGTCGGAAATCAGCATCAGCAGTTCCTTGTCGGGATTATGCCCCTCGTCGGCCATTTTCTTGAGGTAATTGAGTGCCTCGCGGCCATCGTTCAGCGCCGTCACCTCGACGCCAACGGTCTGCAGGCAGCGCAAAACCTGTTTGCGCGCCACCGAGGAGTCATCGACGATCAGCACATGCTTGGTCAGCGCCTGACTCTGCACCTGATCATCGATGACGCCAGCGGAGATCACTTCCGAGGTCGGCGCGACTTCGGCAAGAATCTTCTCGACATCGATGATCTCGACCAACTGCTGGTCGAGCCGCGTGACTGCTGTCAGGTAGTGATCGCGTCCGGTGCCCTTGGGTGGCGGATGGATCTCCTCCCAGTTCATGTTGACGATACGTTCGACCGAGCGCACCAGAAAACCCTGAACCTTGGTGTTGTACTCGGTGATGATCACGAAGCTGGTCTTCAGATCTTCCAGCGCGGCACGGCCGGTAGCGATGGAAAGATCGAGAATCGGGATGGTGCCCCCGCGAATGTTGGCCACCCCCCGCACCACCGGACTTGATTTGGGCATGATGGTGAGTTTCGGGCATTGCAGCACCTCTTTCACCTTGAATACGTTGATACCGTAAAGCTGTGGGCCTTCCAGGCGAAACAGCAACAACTCCAAGCGGTTCTGTCCCACCAACTGAGTGCGCTGGTTAACCGAATCCATCAACCCGGCCATGCCCGGACTCCTTCTTATCCAGTAACGCCTACCCCGTTGAGCCTAGCAGGCGGCACGGGGCTTGCTTTGCATTGCTTATGAAGCAGAGAACGTCATCATTCCGTCAGCTACTAGCAAAGTGCCTTGCCCCTTTGCCCGTTTTACTCGCTTTGCCGACACTCGGCTACAGCGCTACGGCGGCTGCCACCTTCACCAGCACTGAACAACTTATCGGCGCCACCGAGGCCTTTCTTGAGCAGGCGACCACTGAATATCTACAGCGTAGCGAAATTCAGGGCCGCCATGAGATTCGCGTCAACCGTCTCGACCCACGGTTACGCCTGCCTCTGTGCGATCAGCCGCTGACCACCACGCTGGAAAGCCCGGCGCAGCCGCTGGGCCGTGTCACTACGCGCGTGCGCTGTGACGGCAGCGCTCCGTGGACAGTATTCGTGCCCGCTGAAGTGCGCTTGTATCGCCCCATTGTCGTACTGACTCGCCCGCTCAAGCGCATGAGCGTAGTCAAAGCTACGGATTTGAGCCTGGTTGAACGCGATGTCGGTCAATTGGGTCAGAACTTTCTCACCGACCTGAATCAGGCGATCGGCAAAAAATTGACGCGCCAGCTCGGTAGTGACCAGATTCTTTTGTCTACCCACCTGCAAGTAGCCGAAGTCATTCGTCGAGGCGATCAGGTGGTGATCAGCGCTCGTGGCTCCACGGTCAACGTACGCATGCCCGGCGAAGCCCTGACCGACGGGGCCCCGGGCGAGCAGATCAACGTGCGTAACCTACGCTCGCAGCGAGTGGTTCGCGCTCGTGTAGTCGGGCCAGGGCAGGTAGAAGTATCAATGTAGGCATGTTTTTTGTGGCGCATAGGTCTGGCGATTCCCTACACTGCTTAATGTCGCGATGAAATTAATCCTAAAGTTTTCCTGGCAGCAGCCGAGAAGCATGGCAAGCGTCCACCATATCGTCTGAGGTTCTGCATCATGGTCATCGACTTCAACCGGCTGAACAATGCCAATACGCCCGCCAATGCGGGACGTACCGGCGCGACTCAGGCTGGCAATCGCAATGAGTCGGCACAGCCGAACAAAGCGCCTGTCACCGGCACTGATGAACAGACCAACACCAAGAGCGGTGAATCGGTGCAACTGAGCCGTGAGGCACAGCAGTTGCAAACAATCGGCGAGAAGCTGCGTGATCAGCCCATCGTCAACAAGGAGCGTGTGACCCAGCTGAAACAGGCCATCGCTGATGGCAGCTATCAGGTCGACAGCAAACGCGTCGCCCAGAAACTGCTCAACTTCGAATCCCAGCGCTAGTCTCAGGGCTGCGCTGGGGGTGTTGGACGCCCGACCCCCAAGAGCCCGCCATGAACGACACAGCCTTGCTTGACCTCTTCACCAACGATATCGGCACCGCCGGGCAATTGCTTGAGCTGATCGATAGCGAATTCCAGGCCCTCACCGAACGTGACCTGCCGCGCCTCGACAGCCTGCTCAGTGAAAAACAACCTCTGCTTGCCCTGCTTCAACAGCACGGCAACGAGCGCAGCCGTCTGCTGCAAAACGCCGGTCTGAGTGCAGATCGCGAAGGGCTCACTGCGCTGGCGAGCAAATCCTCCGTAGGTGATCAGTTGCTGGTACGCAGTGAGGAGCTGTCCGCTCTCCTGCAGCGCTGCCAGGAGGCCAATTTGCGCAATGGGCGTTTGATTCGCGCCAACCAGGCCTCGGTCGGCAGCGTCCTTGGTATTCTGCGCGGCGCAGAGACACCCGGCCTCTATGACAGCCGTGGTAGTGCCGCTAGAATCGCGCAGCAAAGACCGCTCAGCCAGGCCTGAGCCATCCCCCAACAAAAAGCACAGGGACATGCAGGCACTCTGCCAGTATGCTAGTGCCGTTATAGCTCATGAACCGGAGAGTTCCGTCCTGTGTCCAGCGCGTTCAACGACGAGAGCGGTCCTCAGCCGCCCAAGGTGCTCAAGACATCCGTCGAGATCATTGCCATCCTGCGTCAACTGCAACAGAACCATGACCCCCTGATCATTCAGTTCAAGGGGCGCGGCCTGCGCTTCCAAAGCTACCTGGTTGAAATCGATAAAGACCGTGCTCGCGTGGCACTGGACGAAATCATCCCCAACGATGGCGAGCGTTTTCTCAAGCAGGGTGAAACCTTCAACATAGAAGCGCTTCGCGACGGGGTACGCGTCGCCTGGACCTGTGATCATGACGTGCAGCTCGGCGAGCTCGAGGGAGCCCCCTGCTACTGGGCGCCGCTACCCAGTGAGGTAATCTATCACCAGCGCCGCAGTGCCTTTCGCGCACAGTTAAAGTTGAGTGATTTGGTCAAGGTGGTTCTTAATGGCGACAAGCTGCGTGAACCGCTACCCGGCCATTTGCTGGATATCTCGGCCGGCGGCTGCAGACTACGTTTTGCCGGCGACCTCACCCAACAGTTGAGTGGAGGCCAGGTACATGAGCGTCTCACAGCTTATCTGCCCTTCGGCAACCTGACCTGCGCAGTGGAAATACGCCATGTGCAATACGAGGACAAGGTCGACATGACCTTCGTCGGCACTCGTTTTCATCGCATGACCGGCCTGGAGCAACGCCAGGTCGAGCGCTTCGTCTACCAACTGCAGCGAGAGGCACGTCGCACCGAGAGCGACGACCCCCTCTGAATTTGGCAGCCCTTACTGGGCTGCCTGTGTTTTCTGCTGTTCCTCTTGCGCCGCAGCCGCTGCAACTGCTGGTTCCTGCATCTGTTCCTGCACGGCTTGCTCGTCGACCCTCGGGTCTAGCGCTGCAACCAGCGGTGAACTGGTGACATTACCGGGCATGGCCATATGCTGCAGTGGCGCATCATCGACCTGATGCTGATGGGTGACGACCTCTGGGCGAATACGCCAGACCAGGATCAGCGCACAGACACTGACAAACACATAGAGCATGTTGGCGCCATAAAAACGCATCAATACACCCGCCAATAATGGACCGATGCAGGCACCAACACCGAATGTCACCAACAGCATGGCCGTCAGTGATACCCGCCGCTCCGGCTCGACATGGTCATTGGCCAGGGCCACGGCCAGTGGGTAGAGGCTGAATTGCATCATGCTGACCAGAAAGCCGACACCGAACAGCAGGCCGAGAAATACCTGTGGCAGTGCCGCCAACGGCAAGGCAGCCAGCAGCAGCAAGACCGAACAGCCACGAATCAGGCGCACGCGGTCATGTCGATCGGAAAGCCAGCCCAGCGGCCACTGCACCAGGAGCCCCGCCAGGATGCAGCTGCCCATGAACAGCCCCACCTGCTCGGTCGATAGCCCCATCCGAGTGGCGTACAAAGGCGCCAGGCCATAAAAAGAACCGATCAACAGGCCAGCCACGGCGATAGCGGTCAGCGACAGCGGCACGCGACTGAGGAAGAAGCGCAGCTCCAGCGGTGCCGGATGCAAGGGCGCCGGGTGTAAACGCCGGGTCAGCGCTACGGGCACCAGGCACAAGGCGAAGCACAGGGCGACCAACATGAGCAATTCCAGACCCAGCGTCGGATGCACCACCAGCGCCAGCTGCCCAAGAATCAGGCCCAGGTAGGAAGCCCCCATATACCCGCTGAACACCAGGCCACGCTGCCTGGCTTCGGCCTGCTCGTTGAGCCAGCTCTCGATCACCATGTACTGACACATCATGCCCAGGCCCACCAACATGCGCAGGAACAGCCAGAATGGCAGCCACTCGATCAGCCCATGGCCCAGCACAGCCGCCGTGACCACGCCGGCACAGGCCACGTAAGCACGGATATGCCCCACCCGACCGATCAGTCGATGCCCCAGCTTGCCGCCGAGCACAAGGCCAAAGTAATTGGCCGCCATCAGCGCACCGACCCAGAGACCATCCACGGTGTCAGCCAGACGCAGGGCCAGGTAGGTACTGAGCAGGCCAGAGCCGAGCAGCATCAGCAAGGTGGCGAAATAGAGCGAGCGGAATGACTTCCAGATCAATCGCATTGACGGGTAAAGCTCCTTGTACGGTAACCGGCATGGCGGCGGGCCTACGCGGCTAGGACGACGCCCCTGGGGCGTGCGGGCGATGCAACTTTCGATGCTCTGGAAAACGAACAGTTCGATTGCCAACTCATCACGATTCAGACGCTCGCTTGCGCCGCACATGGTACAGCGTAGCGTCAATTCTTCCTGTTCTTCGAGCGACCACGGGTCACACCCTGCCAGCCGCAGGTTTGCTGATCCGCCCCGGCAACTACCTGGCAGAGCCGGAAGACGAGCCTTGTAGAGATGCGACATGGGCTTGCGCCCTGTCGTCCAGATGCCCGTCCAGCGCACGAACCCCGATCCGGCTGTGCTAGAGTCGCGCGCTATTTTTTCGGCCTGCTCTCCATGGCACTACCGAAAAACCTCTCGAACCAGGCCCGACGCCACTTGCAACGCGCCCAGCAACCAGAGAACTCGCGATGTCCCAAGCCCTTCACCCTGCCCTGCAGCTACTCAACCGCACCAGCCTGGTGACACAGATCATCATCGGCCTGCTGGCAGGTATCGCCCTGGCCGTAATCGCTCCACAGGCGGCACTGTCCGTCGCGTTCATCGGCAACGTATTCATCTCTGCGCTAAAGGCCGTCGCTCCGGTACTGGTGTTCATTCTGGTGATGTCATCCATCGCCAACCACCAACACGGCCAGCAAACCCACATCCGCCCGATCCTGCTGATGTACCTGCTCGGCACCTTCAGCGCAGCGTTGGTCGCGGTAGTGGCCTGCTTCCTCTTCCCTTCCTCGCTGGTACTGAGTAGCCAGGCCGCCGAGCTGACGCCCCCTGGCGGCATCGGCGAAGTCCTCAAGACGCTGTTGATGAACGTGGTAGACAACCCGGTCAACGCGCTGCTGCGCGGCAATTTCATCGGTATCCTGGCCTGGGCTATCGGCCTCGGTTTCGCCTTCCGCCATGCCAGCGCCGGTAGCAAACAACTGCTGGGCGAACTGTCCAACGGTGTGACTGCCATCGTCAAGCTGGTGATCCGCCTGGCACCGCTGGGCATCTTCGGCCTGGTTGCCGCGACCCTGGCCGAATCCGGTTTCGACGCACTGCTCGGCTACCTGCACCTGCTGGTAGTTCTGGTCGGCTGCATGTTGCTGGTGGCCCTGCTGATCAACCCGGCATTGGTGTACTGGAAGATTCGTCGCAATCCCTACCCGCTGGTGCTGACCTGCCTGCGTGGCAGTGCGATCACCGCTTTCTTCACCCGCAGTTCGGCCGCCAACATCCCGGTCAACCTGCAATTGTGCAAGGACCTGAACCTGCACGAAGAAACCTACTCCGTCTCCATACCGCTCGGCGCCACCATCAACATGGCCGGTGCGGCGATCACCATCACCGTACTCACCCTGGCTGCAGTGCATACCCTGGGCATCCCCGTCGATCTGCCGACCGCCCTGCTGCTCAGTGTACTGGCCGCGATCAGCGCCTGCGGCGCCTCCGGTGTGGCAGGTGGCTCGCTGCTGTTGATTCCGCTGGCCTGCAGCCTGTTCGGCATCCCGAACGAAGTGGCCATGCAGATCGTCGCCATCGGCTTCATCATCGGCATCGTTCAGGACTCGGCGGAAACCGCACTGAACTCCTCCACGGACGTGCTGTTCACGGCGGCGGCGTGCATGGCACAAGAGCGTAAGGACAGCTGAGACCCGGCGCGTTAATAGCAAGGCCCACCTCGCGTGGGCCTTTTTTGTGACTGAAATACCCATACATGCAAATGATAATTTGTATTATTAGCGTTTGATTGCTAGATTGCCCCGGTCGCTTCTGCCGACGCGCTCTATTCGCGAAGCTTCCGGGTTCAATCGCCATGCATCCTGCTACCGACCTCGACGCCCTGCTCAAGTCCGTCTCACTCTGCCTGCCAGGCCTGAACGGCAACGTGGCGCCACTACGCAGCGACCAGTTGCTGTGTGGCGGCCAAGGCAATCAGGAGCGCATCGCCACGCTGCACGACTATTGGCAGCAAGCCCACCCCGAAGCCGGGCGACACTACTGGTCCACCCGTTGCTGGACTCTATTGATCTGGCAACCCATCTACCTCAGCCTGTTGGCCGCTCACCTGGAGCACCGCGTACCCTGCCTGAAACGCATGGGGCAGTCGATCCGACAGGGCTTCGTCGGAGGTTTCAACCTACCGCCCGATTGCCCAATGCGTATCGGTGACAGGAATCTTGTCGAGAACGCCGCCGAGCGCCTGATGAACCTGCTGGAACGTCAGCTCGAAGAATTCAACAGCGTCCTAGCGCGGTATTCCAGAGACGAACGCAATGCACACGCGAAGCGCAAAGCCGCGACCCAGAGGCCACGCAGGCTTGCAAAGAACCTGAAGCGAAGTGTTTGGAAGAGGCAGGTCAGACGCGAGAAACGCGTCCGGTCGCGGCACGATCACTGCGAGCTGGCAACCAGAACGTACCGCATTGCGTACAGGTCGACCGTCAACAGCCGAAGGGAAAGGTGCAGCAACGTGAGAGAGCACTACAGGTGAAGATGGCCCCTGCTGGAATCGAACATAACCACTCAAGGCTATGTAATAACTGGCCTTGAGTGTTTCGATATTACCTTCGTACCCCCAAACGTACCCCTAAACCTGAAATCACCCCCTGTTCTCGGCGCCAGGCCAGTCCTTCAATCCACCAGACTAGCGTCAGGTTGTTTCTGGTTGTCTATGACTGTCTCTCTTTGTACCTTGGGCGACACATACCAGCACCTCAGTGCGCCGAGCAGCCTCCTTCGCCAGGTCACGTGACAGGCCTGCGATGCACACCCTCCCCTGGTGGCCTATATGCGTATGAATGAACTATGGAAAGTAAGAACCCTTGAATCAGGCTTGCTTATCTGGAGAGCAAGCGAAGTTGAGGCTTTTAGAGAGCGTCAAAAATGGGAAATGGAAACTTTCATTTGTAGATCAGGCGCCAAAACAAGATCCAATAAAGACCGCCGCTGGCTGCTTACGAATAGCCCTGCATTTACCGTTTTCAAAATACTCATTCAGGCATGCAAAACATACTTTGAACTACGCCCTAGGCATGGCGAGATCACGTTATATCTGGACAACATTAGTAACTCTGACCAAAGAGCCCCGCGAGAGATAAGTGTAGGCGGCGAAACCATCAAGATTGAGTATAGCGAACGCTCCAAAATGGAGCCGGTAGCACTCGCCCTTGCAAACGCTACAGAGGCGGCTTTTAGGCTAACGCACTGGGAAGGCAAACAGTGTGAAGAGGACCTAAACAATCTTTGCTACAACCTTCTTTTAATGAGCACTTACGCCCAAGAAGATGAAACAACAAGAAAGCGCCAAGCAGCCTCTGACAGCAGAGCAGGGAAAGGCGGCGCAATAGCCGCAAGATACCAAGCACGCAAATATGCGATGGACAACAGAGATAGATTTCGCGGACGCGGATGGAAAGCTAGGCTCATCAGCGAAATACAACAAGAGCTGTTAAAGAATGAAGATCCTAAAAGCTGGGCGGCAGAGGGAGAGAGAGCAAGACGAACGATAAAGGAGTGGATAGAACCACAACTTAGAGAGATGTACAGCAAAAGCCCTTCGCTTGTTGTAGATGAGAAACCTATTCGCACCCCGATGATCGAGCGCAAGATGCCCTGGTACGACTGACCGTAACGTTCCAAACACCGGCGTATCATTGTTACGCCCTGTTCGCGCTTCGCCTTTCACCGCATCGTCTCCGTAGTCGCAAAACGCGCCACCGGAGACAGAGATGCCCTCTCAAAGCAGCACCACAGCACTTAGCCCCGACCTCTGGACGCCCGCCCGGGCCGCCCAGGAGCTGGGCGTATCCGTTCGCACCCTCTCGGCCTGGCGCAGCAGCGGCCGGTACACCCTCCCCTATGTGAAAGTCGGCCGTCTGGTGCGCTATCGCCAGGAGGATGTGCGTGCCTGGCTGCAACGCCACCTGCAGGGGCAGCAGTGATGACAGCTCTGCCAATGCTCCGGGTAAGTGAAGCGACTTGGTGTCGGAACGGGGCGCGCTCCGACAGCACTTCGTTTCGTTCTTTGGAGGGCTTGGGCAGGCTTAAGTCGTCTACTGTACGAGGCACGGACCACATGACTGCCAAAGACCCAAATGTATTCATGCAACGCTGCCCAGACTGCGGGGCGCGGATTATCAAACGAGACGCCAAGAAGAAGCATCTGCTACTGGCAACGACCTACCTCTATTGCAAGAACCCGGTCTGTGGCGCTTCGTTTATTGGTCTCGAGGAAATTACTCACCGTTTAAGTCCATCGAGCCAGCCGAATCCAGATGTCGCACTGCCCTATGCGCAAAGTGCTCTACGGAACATCGTACGCCTCGCCTTGAACATGCCTCTTGAGCCAGAGGCTCCGCGCCTGGAAGGCCAGGATTGCGGCACGGAGGGTGCTGGGTCATGACACGGGCCACGTCTCTCTCAAAAGAGCCTGTAGCTCTGGTGCGTATGCACGAACTACTGCAACTAACCGGCCTGGCGCGCCCGACCGTTTACAAGCTGATCAAGCGCGACCCGACCTTTCCGCAACCGGTCAAGCTCACTGATAGCAGCGCACGCAATGCCCCGGTGGCGTTCGTCCGCAGCGAAATATTGGCCTGGATCCAGAGCCGGATACAGAACCGGGAGCAACACGCATGAGCCGGCCAGCCCTGCCCCCTTTTCACCCGTTGCAGAGCATCCCCGTAGGCAACCGCCTGCTGCGCCGCCGCGAGGTGGAGCTCAAAACCGGAAAAAGTCGCGCTGCAATCTACGCGGCTATCCGCGAGGGCACCTTCCCCGCACCGGTGCAGATTGGTTTGAACAGCGTGGCCTGGCTGGAAGCTGAAGTAGACACCTGGATCGCCGAACGCCTGGCAACCCGTAACCGCTAACCCCCAAACGAAATAGGAATGCCCATGAGCACCAAACAGAGCATCGTCACCCTGAGTACGCCGATCATCCGTGGCGAGCAATCCATCAGCCAGATCGAAGTCCGCCACCCCAAGTCCGGTGAGCTGCGCGGCCTCGCCCTTGCCGATCTGCTGCGCCTAGAAGTGGATAGCCTGCGCAAGCTCCTGCCGCGAATCACGATCCCTACCCTGGTAGATCAGGAAGTGTCGAGCCTGCCACCCAGCGACCTGGTGAAGCTGGGGATGGAGGTAGCAAGTTTTTTGGCGCCGACGGAGATCCTCACGGAATCCCTCGATACGTAGAAGACGTCATGGCGGATATCGCCGTGGTGTTTCATTGGGGGCCATCGGAGATGGATTCGATGCCCTTGCCTGAACTGATGAACTGGCGCGAGCGCGCCCGAAAACGAGCTGGAGCCGACAATGGCGCGTGACCTCAAACTCGAAGTGCAACTGCAGGCCCTGGACAAGGCCAGTGCCCCGTTGAAGCGCATCGGGGACGCCTCCAGTGGCTTGGTCAAAAAGTTGCGCTCCACTCGCGACGAGATTCGCGGCCTGGAAGATACCCAGCGGAAGATGAACAGCTTCCGAAAGGTGTCGGCCGACATGACCGGCACGGCCGATAAGCTCAACGCGGCCCAGCAGCGTGTACGCGACCTCAAGGAGCAAATGCGGCGTGGCGGTGAACAATCCGGCAAATTCAAGCAGGAGTTCACCAAGGCCAATGAAGCGGTGCGAGACCTGACGCAGAAGTTGCAGGATCAGCGTCGCAGCCTGGCGCCACACGGGAAGGCGCTTCGCGATCTGGGCATCGATACCAGCAAACTCACCGAACACGAACGCTCGCTGAAGGACAAGCTGGATGCCACCAACAAATCCCTGGTAGCACAGAAGGATCGGCTCAAGGCCCTCGGCGATCAGCAAGCACGTATCGCCGCCCTCAGGGGCGCCGTCGGCAACGTGAAGAGCGCCGGCGCCAATGCCCTGGACAGGGGGCGAACGCTACTCACCCAAGGTGCCGTCGCCGGCGCCGCTGGTGGCTACCTGTTCAAGACCCAGTTCCTCGACCGGGCGGCGCAATTTGAGACCTACCAGACCATCCTGAAGACCGTGACCGGCAGCGAGGAAAAAGCAGCCAAGGCGATGGCTTGGGTCTCCGACTTCGCCGCACGCACGCCGTACGAACTGGAAGAGGTGCTGGAATCGTTCACCCGCCTTTCCGCTTACGGCATAGATCCCATGAACGGCTCGCTGATGACCATGGGTGACACGGCAGCGGCTATGGGCAAGCCAATCATCCAGGTGGTGGAAGCCATTGCCGATGCCGTGACCGGGGAGAACGAACGCCTCAAAGAACTCGGCATCAGGGGCAGCAAGATCAAGGGCACTAACCTCATCGAGTACGAGTACACCAACTCGGCCGGTGAAACCCTCACCAAGCAGGTGGACGGCAGTAACCGGAAGCTGATCCAGAGCACCCTGCAGGCCATCTGGAACGACAAGTACAAAGGCGCCATGGAGGCTCAGTCGAAGACCTGGAACGGCATGGTCTCGAACCTTAGCGATCAGTGGGCCAGATTCACCAACATGGTTATGGCTGCCGGCCTTTTCGACCGCATGAAAGAACGGCTAGGCAGTGTGCTAAATCAGATCGACCGCATGGCCGCAAACGGCCAGCTCGCCACTTGGGCCGAGAAGGTAGGCAGGGGCATGCTGAAGTTTGGTGATGCCCTGTGGCAGGCCGGCAACGCCCTCGCATCGCTCACCAGTGGCGTAGCCGAGGCTGTCGGTGGCTGGAAGAATCTGGTCTACCTCCTGGCCGCCATCAAGCTGGTTCCGCTGGTGGCGAGCCTGGTAGGCCTCACCACAGCGCTATTTGGCGCAGGTAGCGCTCTGGCAGCAGTGGTGGGAGGCAGCGCAGCGTTCATCAAGGCATCGGCGTTGATCGGTGGAGCCGTTCGTTCGGTAAGCATTGCCCTTTGGGGCCTGGCAACCAACCCAGTAGTGCTGGCCATTGCGGCAGTTGTCGCAGTAGTCGCTGGCGCGGCCTACTTGATCTGGCGCAACTGGGACACCCTGGGGCCAAAATTTGCCGCGCTATGGGAGTGGATTAAGACCGTTTTCGTCAATGGCACGACGCAGATAGTCGGCTTCTTCACCGCGGCATTCAGCCAGATTTACAGCTTCGTCTCCGGGGTGTTTGCCGAGTTCAAAACAGCAGTAGCTGGCGGATTGACGGGAATTGGCCAGTTGATTCTCAACTGGTCACCCATGGGGCTGTTCTACCAGGCATTCGCACCGGCGCTGAGCTACTTCGGCATCGACCTGCCCGCCAAATTCACCGAGTTCGGCAGCATGATCATGCAGGGGCTGATCAACGGCATCAAAAACGCCGCTGGAGCCCTGAAGAACACCGTTGTAGGCGCCGCCGATAGCAGCATCGGCTGGTTCAAAGACAAGCTCGGCATCCACTCCCCAAGCCGTGTATTTACCGAGCTGGGCGGCTACACCATGGAAGGCCTCCGCAATGGCTTGTCGGATGGCCAGCGCGGTGTACTGGCGCAGATGCAGGCCACCACCAAACACCTGACAGCAGCGGGCGCACTGACCATCGGCACAGGGATCGCAGCACCAGTGATGGCCACCGAGACTGCCCAAATGGACACACGCCCACCGATCACGGCGCGGGCAGCACAGAAGGCCACCCCGGCCCCATTCGCACCACAGATATCCATCACTGTGAACCCTGCCCCGGGCATGGACGAACAAGCCATCGGCCGGGCCGTGGGCAAGCACGTCGAGCAGATCTTTCGCCAACAAGCGGCACGCCAGCGTTCCGCCTTATACGACACGGAGTAAGACCATGAGCAAATTGCACCTGACGATCTTCCCAACTCTCGGGCATACCCTGGAGGACATCGAGCCACTGAGCGAGACGCTCAAGCAGAACAGCGAGGCATTCGAGGACATGATCAAGCGGGCTATCGCTATGCCTGGAGCGCCCGTTACCGGCGCCATCGACAACCGTACCGTGGTGCAGATGACCTACGAGGAGACCAACCAGCTCGAGGCGTAACTCGTATGAGGTGCTGGGGGAAGGCACCACTCACAAAGAGGAAAACGCCATGACCATCAAACTGAAAATCGACGGCCGCGAGATGCAGATCAGCCAGGAAGAAGCCCTGCTGTTCATCCGTATCGGCGACGAGCTGAAACAGATCCAGAGCCTGAAGCACCGGGCGCTCTATGGTGCCGCCCCGGGCACACAAACCATGACCGACCGGGTCAACGGGCCTAGCCAGAAATTCAGCAGTCGGCCAGCACCTGCAGATATCCAGGTGCAAGTGCTGGCCGACTTCTGACCTAACCCACCCACTCACCTTGAACACACGCTGCCTGGCCTTGCGCCGGGCGGATAGGAGTTTTGCATGCTGCAGAAAAGACAAAGCCCCGGTCAGCGCGGCAACGCGACCAGGGCCCAGAGAGAAACACCATCCAACAGGACAAAGCATACCACCAGCGGCGGGCATTTCAGCCACTTTGCCGGAGCAGTGGTTGTACGCAGCGGGAAAAACTTTCCTCGGCAGGCCTTGTCAGGCTCACGCCTGCCGGCCTATAGTCGCCGCGTCACGGTCAATCCCGTGACCGACCTTGGCCGGTCGAGCAAATCAAGGCGCACAAGCGCCCACCATCCAATTGCAGGCGCTTTTTTTGTGCCCGCAGTTTCGTGTTATGGCGGCTGTGCGTGGGACACCTTCGGGTGTGCCGGGTGCCTTGATTCCCGGTCGGCCAACCCGCGTACAGCCGTCACCATTACTCGCTTGGCCGCGAGCGGTGATGGCTCCTCAAATCAAGGAGCTACACCCATGATGCACTCGCACGCCCTCAATCCGTCCAAAATCCGCGCCGCCGCTCACCGGGCAATGGCCCTTGCCGCACTGCGTAGCAAATCCTCCCTTACCGTTCGACTCAATCGCTACAACCACCACCGCGCCATCCAGCGCGCCCTTGAGGCTCAAGCCAACGCATGCGACTGGCTGGAGAACTTGGAGGGGGACGCCTGGGCTGATGCCTGCGAAGAAATCGCCACTGCCCTGAAAGCAAAGGAGGTGAACCATGCGTAAGCAACAACACGCGCACGATTCCCTGCGCCAGGAAGAGCAAACCCTTCTGCAGCACTATCGCCAACTCGACGATGGCGAACGCCTGTTCTTCGCCAGGGCGATTGAAACCTTGGCGCAACAGCACCAGCCCCAGGATCAGAAGGAGGTGCGCCATGGCTGACCTCCCTCAAACTCTGGCGCAGTTGGTCAGCGCAGTGATGAACAGCACTGCGGCCAACCCCGTTCCCCGGCAAACCTTGAGTGACGCACTCGATGCACTGGATCAGTTGAACACTGACCCGGCTGCCGCCGAATGCCTGCGCGAGCAGATCGCCCAGGCTAAGAACACCGGCCAGGTGCATATCAACTACATGCCCATCTATCTGCTGCAGGTCTGCCTGCCGGCTGATGCCAAGGGAGGTGCTGGCAATGACTGATTTTTTCCCGTTGACCAGCAACCCCACCAAAAACAATCCGGTACTGCTGATAGCGGCGGATCGCAGCTACCTCGACCTGCAGGAATGTGCCGAACAACGCTTGAGTGCCGTTCGCGGCCTCATGCATAGCCTCTCCTGCATGAAGCTCGAGCATGCCGGCGCCCAGGATTTGAGCAATGTGGCCGAGGCTGCCGCCTTGCTGCTGGACGATGTCCACGACCTGTTCAAGGCAGCAGGAGCAGCGGCCAAACGGGAGGGCTGCAAACATGCATGACGCCCATCTTTACGCCATCTTGCCGGCAGCCGATGGCCAGCCTGCCGCTGTCACCACGCATTCGGTGGTGTACCAAGCTGCCGTCGACGGCGCGGCTGACGTGCTCAACACCTGGTTGGGAAACCCCAACGAGCAGAACCTGCTGGAGCTGATGCACGAAAGGCTTGACCGCACACCTGGCAGCGCGCGCGAGCCCTTTCGCGATGCCTTCATGCTGCGCCTGCAGCAGCGCCTTCGCGCCCACCATAAGGCACCGGCTACGAGCCCTGTAGCCTCCCCCGAGTCGGAGCAGGAGGGCCAGGACGATGACTGAGCCAAGCATCGCCGATCTGATCCGCCAGACCGCCGTGCACGCCCTGCACGCTGCCGAACGTCTGCTGCCTGAGTGGCTGCCGGAAGGCTCGCGCAACGGTCGGGAGTGGGTGGCTCGCAACATCGCCCGCGGGGACCGCCAGGCCGGGTCCTTCGGCGTCTCGCTGGATAACGGGCGTTGGAACGACTTCGCAGACAATGAGGCGCACGGCGGCGACCTGGTGTCGCTACTAGCCTATCTGCGCGGCTGTCGCCAGCTCGAGGCGGCTCAGGAGATCGACCAACGCCTTGGTTTGGGGTTGTTTGAACGCCAGGAGCCTGACCCGCAGCGCGATGCGCAACGCGCCCTGGCCGCTGAGCAGGCGCGCCAGGAGGCCGAACGCCGCTCCAAGGAAGCGCTTGAGCAACTGCAACTCCGCCAGCGCCAGGCGGCTCAGCAAGCCGCCATGCTCTGGGGGATGGCCAAACCAGCCGATCACCTGCACCGCTACCTGCAGGCCAAGCAGGTAAAACCGTACACGCTGCGCCTGTTGAGCCAGGGTCGCCTATTGGTGCCGCTGTGCTCGGATGGGCACTTGGTCAACCTGCAGATCATTCACCCCAGCGGCGACAAACGCTATCTGACCGGGGGGCGCGTACAGGGCTGCTATTCGCCTCTGGGCAGGATCACCGAGGGTGGCCGGCTCTACGTCTGCGAGGGCTGGGCAACGGGTGCCACGCTGCATGCTCACACCGGCGACCCGGTGGTCTGCGCACTGAGCGCCGGCAACCTCAAGGCGGTGGCCATCGCTATGCGCGAGCGCTACGGCGCCGCCCTGGACCTGGTCATCGCTGGCGACGACGACCGCCAGACCCAGGGCAACCCAGGGCGAACTGCCGCGAACCGCGCCGCCAATGCGGCCGAGGCGCGGGTGGTGTTTCCCGAATGGCCGGACGATGCGCCGGCCGAGCTTTCTGACTTCAACGACTTGCACCTGTGGCGCATTCAGCACAGGGAGATTTCCGCATGAGCAGCACCAAGGGCAAGAAGGCCGACCTGAGCTTGGTTGGCGAGCCGACAGCGCCCGCGCCGGACAAGCTGGAGCGCCCACGTTTCGCCGTCTACGACGAAGACACGACGGTCGAGGGCAGGCTCTACCGTGCCGGAACCTGGTACCACGCGGTGAAGAACAGCGGCCCGGATGAAAAGCCGGTGCCTGTCGATCACTGGATCTGTTCGCCGCTGCATGTGGAAGCGGAGACGGTGAACAGCGAGGACGGCAGCATCGGCCGGCTACTGCGCTTCCTATACCGCGGACGCCGGATCGAGTGGGTCATGCCGATGGAGCTGCTGGCCGGCAAGGGTGACGAGGTAATGCGTGCCCTGATGCGCCAGGGGCTGAACATCGAGTACCACCAGCGCCGACATCTGGCGCCGTACCTTTCCAGCCATCACGAACCCGAACGAGTGATTGCCACCACGACGAAACCGGGCTGGCATGAGTCCGGGGTATTCGTCCTGCCCTCTCGCGTCATCGGCAACGGTGACGTGCGCTTTCAGGACTCCGGGCGGGCGGTGAACCTGTTCACCAGCAAGGGCACGCTGGCCTCCTGGCAAAGCGCAGTAGCCACTTACTGCGCGGGCAACCCGGTGCTGATCCTGTCGGTGTGCTGTGCCCTAGCCGGCCCCTTGCTGGCCAAGGTCGGCGTGAATGGTGGCGGCGTACACCTGGTGGGAGACTCCTCGAGCGGCAAGTCTCTGGCGCAACTGATCGCCGCGTCGGTCTGGGGCAACCCGGGCACGTTCGCCGCGTCCTGGGATGTGTCCAAGGGCGGCGTAGAAATCGAGGCAGCATCACGCAATGACACGGTGCTGATTCTCGACGAAATCAAGCGGGCCGACCCCAAGCGCGTGCAAGAAATGGCCTACGCCATCGCCAACGGCATGGGCAAGAGCACCATGACCCGCGAACGGGAAGGACGCGCCAAACTCACCTGGCGCGTTCTGGCCCTCTCCAGTGGCGAGCGGTCGCTGTCGGAACACGCCGCCATGAGCGGCAATGGCGCACACGCCGGCGCAGAGCTGCGCCTGGTGGATGTGAACGCCGGCACTCGCACGTTCCGGGCCTTCGACCACGTGCACGGCATGACCGGCCAGGAATTCCACCGCGTGCTGAGTGACGCGGTTGCCCAGCACTATGGCCACCTCGGCCCGGCGTTCGTCGAGCACCTGCTGCGGCACCCTGAGCACAGCGACTTGCTCGCGGGCTTCCGCGAACTGCGTGAGACCTTCCGCACAGAGAGTTCGCAGGCCGGCCGGGTGGCTGATCGCTTCGCCATCATGGCCTTAGCCGGTGAACAGGCCATTGCCCGCAAGCTGCTGCATTGGCCGGCCGGTACCGCAGCCGATGCATGCCGCCAACTGTTCGGCGAGTGGCTGGCCAGGATGGGCGACGGCAACGCCGAAGATCGCCAGATCTTGCGAGGTATCGCCGACTTCATCGCCCTGCACGCTGACAGCCGCTTCTCTGACGTCCGCGCCGAACATGCCAACGTCACCGTGCGCGATCGAGCCGGTTACTACGAGGTGAACGACGACAAGCGCCTTTACTTGTTCAACTCACCCGGCCTCCTCTCTGCTGCATCCGGATTTGGCAAGGAACGGATCGTGCGCGCCCTGGCTGCTGCTGATGCGCTGGCCAAGATGGACGAGGAAACCAACGGCAGCCGCCGGACGAAAAAGTACCGCCTACCAGGTGAGGGTAGCGCCCGTTTTTACGTGATTGATCCCGACCGTCTGGAAAACGATGTCGAGGGGCGCCCTTGATGATGAGGCCTACCAACATTACCCAGCTGACCATTTTCAGCGGGAACAGCGGGAACGCGGGAACAGCCCAGAAACAGCAAGGCCTGCAGCGTTCCCGTTATAGAAACGAGAGTGGGAACAAGGGAACACAACTCTGCTTGATTAATAGGCTGCCCCCCCTGTCTGTTCCCGCTCAAAAAACGGTGGGAACAAGCTTTCGGCCTGTAAGGCCCGATTTAGAGCGGTTGTGCCCACGATCCCGCGTTCCCACCAATTTCGAATTCAGACATTGGAACAAGGGGGGGATGTGTTGTTTTTGTTGACACAGCTCAATCCATTTGTTCCACGCCAGTAGATTGCTTTTACGCGATGACCGGCCCGCACCGCTGTCGCCTTCGAGCAGAACCACTTGGCCGGTACCGGCCGCATACACCCCACTAGATGGAGATCCAATATGAACGAGCAAATCACTTCACTTCCCAGCGAGATCCAGAAATCCTTGCTGCGGCTCCAGGAACTGAAAGCCGAATACCTGGGCATTCGCGAACGCCTGGTCGGCCTGGCACAGCGCATCGAGAAACACCGGAAGACGGCAGCAGCAGCCAGCGAAGAGTCAGCCAAGGTTGGCGAGCAATGGCGTCAGCAGTTCCGTGAGCAGGATGGCGAGCTGACCAAAGCCATCCGAGATCTCAAGCGGCAGGAGCTGGATGGCCGCGAACTGGCCGAGGAATACACCAACCTGGCGAAAGAGCTACAGCCCGAGTTCGAGCTGTGTCAGATCGAAACGGACAAAGCACGCCGCACCTTCAATACCTGCCGTGAGGGGATCGCGGAACGCTACCTTGACCATTGCCTGACCGAATCCGCTGCCGCGCTCTTAGCGACCCCAGAAGCACAAGTGTTCGTTTCTAATCTGGAGAAAAAGGGCCTGATCAATCCAAAACGGCAACTCCAGAACAGCTCCGCGCGCCTTCATGCAAACGAAATTGATGCCATTAACGCCTCGGAGAAAGCGCGCACGTTGCGACTGGGACGACTGGTGGAAAGCCAGATCAACGAAGCACGCAGCACCTTCGAAGCGCAGGAGGACGGCACGTTTCAGGAACTGAAGCCAATCGGAAAACTACCCGTAGAGGTGCTGCCAAAAGAGCTTGAATCCACCATCGCCATGCAGCGCAAGCTCAAGGACTTGTCGGTACAGCTTGGCCGGCAGCCTCAAGCAAGCGCCTAACCGTTTACCCATCTAAGAAAGCCGCCTTGTGCGGCTTTCTTTTTGCCCTGACCTCGTCCCCTTTCCCACCCTACCGGCTGCCGTCCTTGCTGCTGATGGAGCTGCTGCGGGCGCGCGCAATCTTCCCCCCTCCACGCCTGCCCACTAAACCTACCGCTTTCCCTGCACTGCCTGCACAGATCGCCAAGCATCACCGTTACTGGGCTCCTGGCCGCCTGCTTGAGGTTTCTTTTCCCTGCGAATCCCTGCACCGAGGCCCTGTTCTTAACCGGCGATTTTGCCCTGGTGGGCAGCCTTCGCAGCCCTGAAGCCTTGGATAGGAAAAACGAGCGTCTTAGCCGAGCCTGGGCAAGCTCAGGAAGTCTCGAAAACAGCCAATCAACCTTGCGCCTTTGCACGGCGCCCCATGACCGACACAACGTTGCCGATCTCTTCCCAACGGTGAGCAAAATCATAGGGAGTGACGTACTGCTGCCGGTTGGCATCAAGGTAGTCGGCCCACCACTGGCACATAAGCCGACGCTCCTGCAGATGCTCGGCTTTGTGGATGTAAGCACCCCGTACCGTGTCGCGCTCTTGGTGGCTCATCTGCCGTTCAACGGCATCCTTCGACCATAGCCCGGACTCCACCAAGGCCGAACAGGCCATGGTACGGAAGCCGTGGCCGCACAGATCCACCTTAGTGTCATAGCCCATACGCCGGAGAGCCTTGTTGATGGTGTTCTCGCTCATGGGTTTGTGGTGGTAGTGGTCGCCAGGGAACACCAGATCGAAGCGGCCGGTGAGCTGGCGTACTTGCTCCAGTAGCTCCAGCGTTTGGCGGCTCAGCGGTACCAAGTGCGGGGTGCCCATCTTGGCGCCACGGTGGGAGAACTTGACGCCCTCGATGGCTTCACGCTGGCCGGGTATCTCCCACATCGCCCGGCCGCTATCGATCTCACTCCAGCGGGCAAAGCGCAGCTCACTGGAACGGATGAACACCAATAGGGTGAGCGATACCGCATGCCGAGTCAGCGCCCGGCCAGAGTCGGCCTCGATGCGTTGCAGCAGCTCGGATAGCCGATCCAGTGGCAGCGCTGGCCGATGCGTGCTCTTGCGAGTGGCAGTGGCGCCCACCAGGTCGTTGGCCGGGTTGCTGTCGATCAGCCCGTGCTGCACAGCCATGCGCATGATGCCGGTGATGTACTGGCGTAGCCGTCCGGCCAGCTCCAGAGTGCCGCGCTTCTCCACAGCCTTGAGTGGCTGCATCAGATCCCGGGTTTTCAACTCACCCAGCGGGCGCGCACCAAGCGCCGGCAACACGTGTAACTCGAGGTTGCGCCACACCGTGGCGGCATGCCCTGGCGACCATTTGAGAGCGCATGCCGCGTGCCACTCCAGGGCCATGGCCATGAACGTATTGGCCCGGGCATTGGCCGCGTCTAGCTTGGCAAGCCTGGCGACCTCAATAGGGTCTTGACCGAAGGCCAGTTGCTCCAGGGCCTCGGCCCGGCGATCACGCGCAGCACGCAGTCCAAGAGCTGGGTAGTTGCCGAAGGTCGCCAGCCCCTCGCGCCCGTCCGGACGCCGGTACTTGAAGCGCCAAGTCTTCACACCAGATGCCTTCACCAGCAGGAAAAGCCCCTGTCCGTCGAACAATTTGTAGTCCTTGTCACGGGGCTTGGCGGCATCGCATTTGGTGTCGGTCAGAGGGGTGACAGTACGAGCCATAGGGGTACGCTCAAATATCGAACCAACGTACCCCCAAACATACCCCTAAAAGCTGGATATGTGTATAGATAAAAGGAGACAACCAGAAACAACAAAGCCGGCTAAGATAGCCGGCTTTACTGGTCTCCGTAGACAACTGGAGACAATGAGAGACAAAATCTTGGCGTCCCCTGCTGGAATCGAACCAGCATCTAGCCCTTAGGAGGGGCTTATTCTATCCGTTGAACTAAGGGGACACGGCCGTATTGGCTACGACCGGGCCGCATCTTAGCGGCGGCGCGCGCATTTGTCATGCCGCCACCGCTCACTTCCTAGCGCTGCCAACCTTGGGAGACGACCCTGGTAGCCGTTGCAGTGCGCACCGGCTGCAGGCCGCCGCGCAAGCGCTCCAATGCCATGTGATCAGCAATCGCGGTGGTGGTCTCGCCTTCACGTTCGGCGCGCTGGAAGATTTCCGTCAGGGTCGGGCCGATGCCTTCGATATGCGCTTTGAGCTGCGCGGCGCTGCCACCGGTGCGCTCGTAGCAGACGTCGATGATGCCGCCGGCATTGATCGCGTAATCCGGCGCGTACAGGCATTCGCGGCGGCGCAGCAGCTCGGCGAGGCTGGCGTCGGCCAGTTGGTTGTTGGCAGCACCGGCGATGATTGGCGCGCGCAGGGCTTCCAGCGTTTGCAGGTTGATGATCGCGCCCAGCGCGCACGGTGCGAACACGTCCACGTCGAGCCCATAGATATCGTGCTGACCGACCGCGGTGGCGCCAAGCTGGCTCACCGCGCGCTGCACGTTGGCTTCGAAGATATCCGTCACCCACAACTGCGCACCGGCCTCCCTGAGCAGCTTGGCCAGGCCGAAGCCGACCTGGCCGACACCCTGGATGGCCACGCGCACGCCGGACAGATCCTGCCGCCCCAGGCGATGCGCCACAGCCGACTGGATGCCGATGAACACGCCGTAGGCAGTCGAGGGCGATGGATCGCCGTCACGGCTGCCGCCACCGAAAGCTTCACGCTGCCCGGCGCCTGCGACATGACGGGTGCGCTCGGCCATGATGCGCATCTCGGCCACGCCAGTGCCTGAATCCGCCGCTGTGATATAGCGCCCACCCAGGCTGTCGACGAAATCGCCCATGGCCTGGAACAGCGCCTCGCTCTTGCCGGTATGCGGGTCGCCGATGATCACCGCCTTGCCGCCACCGAGCGGCAAACGCGCCAGTGCCGATTTGTAGGTCATGCCGCGCGACAGGCGCAGTACGTCGCGCAGCGCTTGCTCGTCACTGGCGTAGTTCCACATGCGGCAGCCGCCCAATGCCGGGCCGAGGGTGCTGTCGTGAATGGCGATGATGCCTTTCAGGCCGCTGGCCTTATCGTGGCCGTAGACCACCTGCTCGTGCTGATCGAAGTCGACGTGATTGAAGACGGACATCGGGTTACCTCGGATGTAAAAAGCCGCCCCTCTCCCGCACGGGAGAGGGTGGCAAAGGGGATGGGAAAGGTCAGGCCGCCGGTTCGAAAAGCTGCACCGCAGCAATCTCGCTGACGCTGAGGCGTGCCTTGAGCTGGCTCGCCTGTTCGCGCGCCTTGGCCAGCGCCGCTTCCTTGACGTGGCCGTAACCGCGGACCTGCTCGGGAATCTCGGCCAGCGCCACCGCCGTGCGGTAGTTGCCGGCATTGAGCTCGCCCAGCAGGTAGGCCACGCTGGCCTCGTACTCCTCGATCAGCTCGCGCTCCAGGCGACGCTCGGCACTATGGCCGAACGGATCGAGCACGCTGCCACGCAGGAACTTGAAGCGCGCCAGTACGCCGAACGCCTTGAGCATCCAGGGGCCGAAGCTGCGCTTGCGTGGCTGGCCGGTGACCGCATCGGGCTTGCTCAACCAGCTCAGCGCCAGGTGGAACTGCAACTGGTAGTCGCCTTCGAACTGCGCTTCGAGCTGCTTGCGGAACGTGGCATCGCTGTACAGCCGCGCCACTTCGTACTCGTCCTTGTAGGCCAGGAGCTTGAAGTAATAGCGTGCTACGGCCTTGCTCAGGCGCTGCTGCGCATCGGTATCGGCCTTGCGCACGCGCTCGACCAGCTCACGGTAGCGCTCGGCATAGGCCGCATTCTGGTAGGCGGTCAGGCGCTGCACACGGTCAGCGACGATCTCCTCCAGCGTGCTGCAATGCGGCGCTTCGACGACCTTGGGTGCAGCGACTTTCTCCACCGCGGCCAGGTCATGGGCCGCGCGACGGCCCCAGAGGAAGGCCTGCTGATTGAGTTCGATAGCCACTCCATTGAGTTCGATGGCCTTGTTCAGCGCTTCGGCCGATACCGGCACCAATCCTTTTTGGTATGCGTAGCCGAGCATAAACAGGTTGGTGGCGATGCTGTCACCGAGCAGGCGAGTTGCCAGGCGGGTGGCGTCGACGAAGCGGGTCTTGCCCTCGCCCACCGCCTCGCTGATCGCCTCGCGCATGGCGGCGCCGGGGACCTGAGCATCCGGGTTGCGGGTGAATTCGGCGGTGGCCGCTTCATGGCTGTTGATCACCGCATGGGCGATCTTGTCGTTGAGCTTGGCCAGCGCCTCTTCACTGGACGACACCACCAGGTCGCAGCCCAGCAGCAGGTCGGTTTCACCGGCAGCGATACGCACGGCGTAGATATCACTCTGCCGCGCGGCGATGCGAATGTGGGTAATCACCGGGCCGAACTTCTGCGCCAGGCCAGCCTGGTCGAGCACGGTGCAGCCCTTGCCTTCGGTATGCGCAGCCATGCCCAGCAGCGCGCCGACGGTGGTCACGCCGCTGCCGCCAACGCCTGGCAGGAGGATGTTCCAGGGCCGACTCAGGGCTGGCTGTTTCGGCTCCGGCAAGGCGATGAACAGCGCGCCCAGGCCAACAGCCTCAGGCTTGCGCAGGCTGCCACCGTGGACGGTGACGAAGCTCGGGCAGAAGCCCTCCAGGCAACTGAAGTCCTTGTTGCAGGCGTTCTGGTCGATCTCGCGCTTGCGTCCCAGCTCGGTTTCCAGCGGCAGCACCGACAGGCAGTTGGACTTGACGCTGCAATCACCACAGCCCTCACACACCGCTGGGTTGATGAACGCACGCTTGGCCGGATCGACCATCTTGCCGCGCTTGCGCCGACGACGCTTCTCGGTGGCGCAGGTCTGGTCGTAGAGGATCACCGAGCAGCCTTTGACCTCACGCAGCTCACGCTGCACGGCGTCCAGCTCACGCCGGTGATGGAAAGTGACGCCAGGGGCGAAGGTGGCGCGGGTCGGGTATTTGTTCGGCTCGTCACTGACCAGGGCAATGCGTTTGACGCCCTCGGCATGCACCTGTTGGCTGAGCTGGTCGATGCGCAGTTCGCCGTCGATGGGCTGGCCACCGGTCATGGCTACCGCGTCGTTGTAGAGAATCTTGTAGGTGATATTGACCCCGGCGGCCACGGCCGCGCGCAGGGCCAGATGTCCGGAGTGGAAGTAGGTGCCATCACCCAGGTTCTGGAACACATGCGGCGTATCGGTGAATGGCGCCTGGCCGATCCAGGTGGCGCCCTCGCCGCCCATCTGGGTGAAGGTGTCGGTGCTGCGATCCATCCACTGGGTCATGTAGTGGCAACCGATACCACCGAGAGCGCGGCTGCCTTCGGGCACCTTGGTCGAGCTGTTGTGCGGGCAGCCGGAGCAGAAATGCGGGGTGCGCGCAGTCTTGTGCTTGGGCGCAGCCAGTGCCTTCTCCTTGGCATCGAGAAAGGCCAGGCGCTCCTCGATGGTCGGGCTGCTGTAGATCGGCGCGAGGCGCTTGGCGATCACCCGAGCGATCATTGCCGGAGTCAGCTCGGCCAGGTTCGGCAGCAAGGACACGCCCTGCTCGTCGAACTCGCCGACAACGCGCGGGCGCTTGCCCACGGGCCAGTTGTAGAGCTGGCCGGTCAACTGGTCTTCGATGATGCTGCGCTTTTCTTCCACCACTAGGATTTCGTCCAGGCCTTCGGCGAAGCCATGCACCGACACCGGCTCCAGCGGCCAGCTCATGCCGACCTTGAGCACGCGCAAGCCGACCTTGGCGCACAGCGCTTCGTCCAGGCCGAGGTCATCCAGAGCCTGGCGCACATCGAGATAGGACTTGCCGGTGGTGATGATGCCCAGACGTGGGTTAGGCGAATCGAGCTTGACCTGGTTGAGGTTGTTGGCCAGGGCAAAGGCGCGCGCGGCGTAGATCTTGTAGACGTTGAGGCGTTTTTCCTGGGCCAGGGGCGGATCGGGCCAGCGGATGTGCACGCCGTCTTCCGGCAGTTGGAAATCCTCGGGGATCTTTGTCTGGATACGCAGTGGATCGACGTCCACAACGGCCGAGGAATCGACGTTCTCGGCAATGGTCTTCAGCGCCACCCAGCAGCCGCTGTAGCGAGACAGCTCCCAGCCGATGATGCCGTAGTCCAGCACTTCCTGGACGTTGGCAGGGTTGAGCACCGGTATCGACGCGGCGATAAACGCATGCTCGCTCTGGTGGGCGATGGTCGAGGACTTGCAGCCATGATCGTCGCCGGCCAACACCAGCACGCCGCCATGCTTGGAAACGCCGGCCGAGTTGCCGTGCTTGAACACGTCACCACTGCGGTCTACGCCCGGCCCCTTGCCGTACCACATGGCGAACACGCCATCGTAGCGTGCGCCAGGAAACAGGTTGGCCTGCTGGCTGCCCCACACCGCGGTCGCGCCCAGCTCTTCGTTGACGCCAGGCTGGAAGTGGATGTGGTTTTCCTTCAGGTACTCGCGCGCATCCCACAGGCTCTTGTCCAGACCGCCCAGGGGCGAGCCGCGATAGCCGGAGATGAAGCAGGCGGTATTGAGTCCGAAGGCGGCGTCACGCTGCTTCTGCAGCATGGGCAGGCGGGTGAGCGCCTGAGTGCCGGTCAGGTAGAGGTGACCAGTAGCGAGGCGGTATTTGTCATCCAGGCGGATTTCGGCCAGTGACATGGAGCGCTCCTTTTATTGTTATGGCGAGCACAGGGAGCGCGACGGTAGACACGCACCGTTGAGTCCTGCCGCAGGATCACTGCGACGGATTTGCCTAAATCATGACTGGAGGGTTCCGCTTTTTTCTTTCTATTTTCGAGTAGCGAAGGCGATACTCCGCATGATCCTTCCAACAATCACAATAAATTGGAAACAATCATGCAGGACAAGCTCAGCCCTATCGACCGCCGGATTCTTCGCCTGCTGCAACACAATGCCGACCTCTCGGCCGCCGAGGTAGCCGAGAAAGTCGAGCTATCGCAATCGCCCTGCTGGCGGCGCATCAACCGCATGCAGGAAGAGGGATTGATCGAGCGCAAGGTCGCCCTGCTCAACCATAAGCGCCTGGGCTTCGGCATCACGGTGTTCGTCGACATCAAGCTGTCGGCCCACGGCCGCGGCAATCTGGATGAGTTCGAGCAAGCGGTGGTCGGCTACCCGCAGGTACTGGAGTGCTACAGCATGGCCGGCGGCTCGGACTACCTGCTCAAGGTGGTGGCCAAGGACATCGCCGATTACGAGCGCTTCCTGCGTGACCACCTGCTGCAGCGCCCGCACGTGCACGAGGCGCACTCGCATATCGCCATGAGCGAGGTCAAACGCACCACCGAGCTGCCGCTGGATTAACGCCCTGGCCTGCGCGCCCGCCAAGCGGCCAGCAGCGACGGACCAAGCGCGGTGAGTGCCGAGCCAAGAACCACCACCACAGCGCCAGCGTAGGCGATCCAGTTGACCTCCTCAGGCAACACGTGGTCCGGCCACCAGCTCGAGGCCATCGCCACGGAAACGAAGGTCACCAGCGGTGTCAGCGCCAGGGTCGCGCTGACCCGCGAAGCCTCCCAATGCGCCAGAGCCTCGGCGAAGGCGCCATAGGCCACCAGGGTATTCAGGCAGCAAGCCAGCAGCAGCCAACCTTGCAGCGGGCTCAGTTGCAGTGCTTGTAGCGGCTGCGCCCAGGGCGTCAGCAACAGCGCGCAGGCCAGGTAGATGACCATCATCACCTGCACCGAACTCCACAGGGTCAGCAGTTGCTTCTGCGCCAGGCCGTAGAAGGTCCAGACGAAGGCCGCGGCCAGCACGGTCAGCACGCCGGTGGTATAGGTGGTCAGCGAGGTCAGAAGCTCACCCAGGCGCTGATTGAAGAATAGGCCGAAGCCCAGCAGCATCACCATCAGGCCAATGGCCTGGCCTAGGCTGAAACGCTCGCGAAAGACGAACAGGCTGCTGATCAGCAGCAGGATCGGCGCGACCTGGATCACCAGTTGCGTGGTGCCGGGGCTGAGCAGGTTGAGCCCCACCAGATACAATACGTAGTTGGCCGTCAGCCCGCCGATGGCCAGCGCCAGCAGCCAACCGCCCTTGCGCCCGAGCGGACGAAAACGCGGCAACCGACGGCTCGCAGCGAGGTAGGCAAACAGCAGGGAGCCGGCCACGGCCAGGCGGTACCAGGTGACCGTTACCGGGTCCATGACCTGGAGAACTTCTTTGAGTTTGATTGGCAGGATGCCCCAAAGCACCGAAGTGATCAGGGCCAGCAGCAGGCCGTACATCCAACGGCCGGAAGAAATGTGCATGGCAACCTCTGGCAGGCAGCCAACAGAGCATGTCGACCGCAGCAGAGCATTCTAGGAGAGGCCACCACACCGACACAGCAACAGTTCAGCACAGTTGCCGAGCGAAACTGTACTGATCGGCAACCCAGAAACGCCAGCCGACCGGCGCCAACAATCCATAAAATCCGCTAAAAGCCTCTAACAAGCCGCCAAAATCTACCATCTGTCGTTTTGCCAAGCAGGTCGCATTGGCCACAGTAGACTCAGATTATCCAGCACCTGCAGATGGAGTCCCCGCCATGTTCGGCCAACGCACCGTCGACCCCCAACCGGGCACGCATTACCGCAGCTCACGCGTCAGTGCCGTCAACGGCCAATATTTCTTCGCCACTCGCGAAGGCACGCTGGAGGGCCCCTATCTCCGGCGTTTTTCAAGATAGTTGTCGCGTCGACCGTGTTTTCAGGCCGCCTTTTTCTGCGGCTGTTGTTCCTGCTCCCGCTCGGGGTTGAGTGTCACCGCTCCGACCGGCGT